>CAZNYF010000174.1:0-5627 GCA_964577195.1 uncultured Thiotrichales bacterium
ATGTTCTGGGTAGCTATTCAGCACGAAAGCTCGGCATGCAGACGACAGGAAATGCAGGTGGTGTTCGTAATCTCAGTATCGATTCCGGCGAAGATGATTTTCAAGGTTTGCTGAAGAAGATGGACAGCGGCTTGTTTGTTACCGAGCTTATCGGTCACGGAATCAATCAAGTCACCGGCGATTATTCTCGTGGTGCCACCGGGTTTTGGGTAGAAAATGGTGAAATTCAGTATCCAGTTGAAGAAATCACCATCGCCGGAAATCTAAAGGAGATGTTTCAAAAACTCGTCGCGGTTGGCACCGATGTCGATCGCCGTGGCAATACACAAACCGGTTCCTGGCTGCTTGAATCCATGATGATCGCTGGCGAGTAACTACAGGCGTCCCCCCGTTGACCAACGGGGAATATTATCCTTTTTTTTAAGTATCGCTATCGAGAGCCTCAGATTTGTCCGACTCTCAACCTATTGAGAAAACGACATGGATAAAACAGGACTTTTAAAAAGCATTATTAGTACCTTAAAAATACTCCATAAAAGTGCTGAAAATGCAGCACAAGAAGCCCATCACGTCGCCACACATGAAGAAAATATCGCCGAAAATAAATTCGACACGATGGGGCTGGAAGCTTCCTACCTCGCACATGGACAACAAAAGCGCCAAGCCGAATGCGAAGCCGACCTTAATTGCGTAAAGGCACTACAGCCAACGACCTTTAATGCTGAAATGCCCATCACCATAGGCGCTGTTATTCTGTTAGAAAACCTCGCAACCGAAACTCGGCAATGGGTTTTTTTAAGCCCCGCAGCTGGAGGCGTTCAGATACAATACAACGGCGAAACCATCACCCTGATCACTCGCTCCTCCCCCTTGGGTCAAGCGCTAATCGAGCGTCACCAAGGCGATGATTTTGAATTATCTATTCAAGATAAAAAAGAAGTATTCGAAATTTTAAGCGTCTTATAAAGTATAGGACGTCTCTAAAGGTTCTGACGAAATCAAAGCTGAAATCAGCGTCCAGAAACTTTGTTTATTCAGTCTGGAGAAACGCCTCTTTTGGGTACCAACGTTGGTAACTTTGTCATCCTGTCGTACATGACGATGCTACCAGTCACCGCCACGTTAAGGCTAAATTCACCAGGCAGGGAGACTATCGCGTGGCATTCCTTCATGACATCTTTGGATAGACCGATTTGTTCATTGCCCAATAAATATACAGCGGTTTGCGGGTGCTTGTATTCCGCTAGCGGAATGGACTCGTTGACCATTTCGACACCAATCAATCTTGTGCAATAGGGCAGGTTGGATTTTAGCTCGGAAATTGAACGATAATGGTACAGCGGGATTTTTGACCAGGCATTGACGACATCGCTGCCTTGCTTTTTGTATTTTTTGTCCACGGTAAAAATGAAGGATGCCCCCAAAATGTAAGCGGATCGCCAGAGTGTTCCGATATTAATTTCTTTGTTGTTATGCAGAGCGCCAATGCCAAAAAAATTATTGCTCTCGTAGATATCATTCACTCTTGCCATATTACTTTAGTCGGTTTTCCGAGTTTTAGATCACAACCTGTTCCACCCGGAATTATTAGAGATTTCCCTACAGCGCATCAATCGCATTAAACCATTTTTGTGCAATTTTTTCTTCACCCGCAGGGTTAGGGTGAATGCCTTCTACGGTGTCAATTCCTACTGTCGCATCAAAATCCGCTGCCTGATCAACCAGAATCACTTTTGACTGAGCAGTGCTGGTAGCGGCTGCGAGTGTGCTGATTTCAGCCTGAAGCTCGGGTAACTCGGTGTTGTGAATCGAGGGGATTGGAGCTGCCAACAGGATTGTGACGATAGGGTTATTCGTCCTCAGCGTCTCAATAATGCTTTCAATTTCATCAATCGTTGAGCTGACCGATTCAACAGGGAGCTCGTTGACGACGCCTCTTAACGTATCATTGCTTCCAATATGCAAGAGCACGACATCGGCATCGTATTCGGTTAGGAGTGCCGGTAGTAACGATAAAAGGCCATCAGCGGTAATGCCTGAATGCCCCTCATGATCTGGGTCGAATACCTCTCCCAGATGATCCGGAAATACTAGTGGTTCTGATGGATCAAACAGCGTTGAATTTTGACTGCCGACAAAATCAAAATTAAATTTGGCATCGAGCAATTTTGTCCACAGGCGGTAGCGATACGATTGTAGATTCACAACGTTGCCTGAAATCGAGTCTTGCACGTCGACACCCTCAGTAATCGAGTCTCCTAGCGGTAAAATGTTAATTGCGGTGTCGGCTGTCACCCATACGGTGATGATCTCTATGGTCGTAAATTCTCCGTCACTAACAGAAAATTCAAGCTCATAGTTTCCCGGGGCGTTGGGACTAAACTGAATGGATGTGTCGGCAGGGAATGTTTGACTCTCGGCTTCGGCGGGAGCGAGTAGCATCTTCCAGGCAATAACGGGTGCGCCAGGGCGTTTTCCATCGTCAGTAAAATCGCAGGTGACCGCCAATATCAGATCCACAGCTGTTCTCAATGTGTTATCCAGGCAATTGATGACGGGTGCAGTATTGGTGTTGATGACAGTCAGAGCTATCTCGGTGCTAGTAGTGAGATTGCTATCATCCGCTGTCAGGCTGAGCAGGTACTCGCCCTCAACAGTCGGTGTGAAAGTCGTTTTGGACTGTTCTCCAAGATCAATGTCTTCTACGCCATCAGGGCGCTCTAATGTAGCCCAGGTCAGATCAATTGAGTCGCCGGGGATACCATCATCTTCAACAGTACAATTGACAGTAACTGCTTCGTCTCGGGCGACCGGGTTGTCAATTGCATCGCAGCTAATCGTCGGTGGATTATTGATAATAAGGGTAAAGGAAACTTCGGCAGCGGTGGATAACTCACCATCGTTTGCGGTCAGTTTTAGTGTGTAGTCTCCTGCGACGGTTGGAGCGAGTAAAATGGTGGCGGTCGTCGGTAGTTCAGTTGCCGTAAAACCCTCGGGAGCATTCTCAACATTCCAGCTCAACTGAAGCTCGGTATTGATCTTTCCATCGTCACTGACAAGGCAGCTGAGTTGCACTTCTGACCCAGCGAGTATCGGACTGTCTATGGCGTTACAGGCTATTTCCGGGGCATTGTTGGGTACTGGAGGGGGCGATCTATCGGAGCATCCGACAACAATGAAAGGCAGCGCGAGTAAGCTGGATAGAAACTGGAATCTCATGGGAAGTAGTTCAAAATCAAAGGGATAGCTACCAGACTATCGGATGATACGCATTTAATCAGCAATTTTTTCGTAAACTCAGTATTTCGTCGTAGAGAATTTTACCAAAAGCGTCTTCGCACTTGAGAAACCGCTATGCCAAGCAGGATAATACTCAGAGCAACGATTGCCTGACTGGAGACCGATTCTTGAAGCAGTAGCACGCCTGCTAACAATGCCCAGACTGGAATCAGATAGTTGATCATGGAGAGAAAAGTCGCACCCGCTGAGCGCAGCAATTTGAAATATAAAACCGTTGCTAAGCCCGTTGCAATTAAACCTAGAAAAAGTGCTGCACCAGCAGCAGCAGGCGTAATTTCGGCAAATATGAAACTGTTCTCGCCCGCATCCGGACTGATAAAACTAAAAGGCAAAGTGATCAAGCTGGCAAAGATAAGCACCATGGTCGAGGTGAGCAGGTCACTACTTTCAGGTCTGAGTCTTGCGATAATGGTTCCCAACGCATAGCAAAGCGCACCACCCAGAACCGCAAATTGAGCCATCAGGGTTTTTCCCGATGAGCCTATTTCAAGGATTGCCGAAGGCCCCATCAATACAATAATGCCGATGAAGCCGAGTGAAAAGCCAATCGTTCGCCGTTTGCTGAGTTTTTCTTCTGGTAGCAGGAAGTGCGCCATGAGCAGCGTTGCCAGTGGCATCACAGCCATCAGGATACCAGCGAGGCTGCTGCTGATGGTTTGTTGCCCCCAGGCGATTAAATAGAAGGGTAATGCATTACCGACGATTGCCATGACGATAAACCACAGTACCAGCCGGAGGTTCAGCGCTTTCCAGTTAACCTTGTACCAGAGAGCCGCCACGATGAGCACAACGGCTCCGATCACCAATCGTGCTGTGACCAGTTGTGCCGGCGGAAAACTTTGCAGCGCAATGGTATTGAATAAAAAGGCGCTACCCCACATGGCGACCAGGGCAAGTAGTAGTGACCAGTCTTTTAACGAATGTTGTTTCAACTTTAGAGACGCCTTTAGGAATGGAAATTTTAGCGGCTAAAAAAGTTTATCGAAGATTTTATAGCCAGCGATATAGGTGCCAGCGGCGGAGCCGATAGTGGAAAACAAAAATACCAATAACACTTTGGAGACGCGATTTTTCCACCACCCCTGCCAGTGAGTGGTGTCTGTTTTAAGCTTGCTGAAATCTTCTACCTGAGGACGTCGCAGCATCAGTTCCACTCCCCCTGTCACCATGCCCGCACCGATGGTGGGATTCAATGATGTTAGTGGTGCCGCCACAAATGCAGTGAGTACAGTTAACGGATGCGCTGTAGCCAGGAGAGCACCGAGTGCGGAGAGTCCGCCATTGATGAGTACCCAATACTTAACCAAATCCCAGCCCAGATCAGAGCTGCGCGAGAACCCCAGTGCAAAACCGCTGATAACAATGGCGACAATCATCCAGGGAATCCAGGTCCATAATTTTGAGCGAGCTGGTGTTGCTGCCAAGGTTTCGAGTTGCTCGCTAATCCGCTGGGAGGAAGGCTGTTCAGCCGAGAGCTTTTCGAGGTACTGATCAATGCCTTTAAGGTGCCCGGCACCGACCACGGCGAGCATATTCTTTGGCGATGATTCCTGTTGAATCTGGAAGATTCTGTTCGCCATATATTGATCACGTTCATCAATTAATGGTTTGTAGATATTCTCTGAAGTTTCGGCGAACTCCTGAAAAGTAGATTCCAGCATATCGCCTTGTTTGAGTTTTTCTATTTCGGCTTCGTCGATTTTTTCTTTGGAAACCACGCTGGCGATGAGACCACTGAAGATGCCCATACGCTGCCACCAGGGTACAGACTTGTAAACGCGCTTTAGTGTTGCGCCAATCTCCCTGTCGATCAGATGTAACGAAAGCTTATGCTCATCTGATTTTTCGATAGCTACCCGCATTTCCTGGCCGGGCTGGATACCGTATTGATCGGCCATGCGTTGCTGGAAAGCTGCCAGCGCCAGGCTCGCCATGATCATCGGCGCTTTGCCTGCTTTAATGACTTTGTAGAGATCCATTTTCGCCAGGCTTTCGGGGTCGATGATGGCTTTATGACGAGACTCACACAGCTCAACTGCGACGCTGTCGTGGTCACCGCTATCGATCATCTGCTCCACCGCTTCAGCGCTTTGGCGAGAGACATGCGCAGTCCCCAGCAAGGTGATGGTGGAATCGCCGATCTTGCGGATGATGATAGGTTGACTGTTACTCTGATCTTCCATGCAAATTAGGTAAGCTTAAGTTCTGAACAGAGTTTATAGCCTAGTGACCGCTAAGGCGCAAAGACTAGTCGAATGGTGAGCAAAAAAAATTCGTTTATCGGCAATAAGTATAATCCTAGAAAAATCAGTTGGGCGCGAAAAAGA
>CAZNYF010000175.1:0-5515 GCA_964577195.1 uncultured Thiotrichales bacterium
TGAGTCCTTTGGGCAGAACATGCAGTAAAAAGCGCCGGATCAGTTCTTCGGGTTTGACGCTCATGACTTTGTTTTTATTGTCACGGTAGTCTTTGTATTTCAGTAATACCTGACCGGCTTTTATGCCTAAAAGCCTTGAGTCGGATATTGCTATCCGATGGCTGTAGCGCCCCAGGTAATCAATGATGCTGTCTGTCTTGGTTAAACAGGCTCGCGAGTAGACGACCCAGTCTTTGTTCATCAAAGTATTGAGCGTGTTATCAACTTCATTAAGCCTTGTGATGCGGTTTAGGTGGCCGTTGTTGCTGGCTTCTCGCAGGGCACTGACCATTTTTCCCTTAAAGACGTTGGATAAGGCACGCACCGGGAACAGGTAGCTGCTTTTGGCTGGATGCCAGTTGTTTTGCTGATCGATTGCACCGCCTGGGATCAAGCAATGCAGATGAACATGCTGCGAGAGGTTCTGACGTCGTTTAGACGCATATCTACAGCTTCCGAGATATCGCTGGTCGTGAAATTCAATCCAAACATATAATGATTCTATGGCTTCTAGAGCCGCTCCCTCAATTCGACTCAATATCTTTTTCGGTGATATGCGTCGTAAACTGCAGATACACGTCAAATTGAAGAGATATTCCAGAAAATCGGTATTTTACAGTACCTTCCGACAAATAAATGTGACGAGTTCCAATTGCTAACCTTTTGCTTTATCGAGTGAATATTTCACAAAGCGGCCTGGTTCTTTGCTGATTGGCTTTAATGGAGCATTGTTTGCCTGTTCCGCTGTCGCTTGAACCAGCCGAGTATACCAATGGAAAATAACCGTAGGACTGATCAAGCGGAGTGGATCAGGCTGTATTCCATCGCAACAGTTAGTCGTTCGGGTTACAGGTTTCACATCTTAATTCAGGTCTCGGTCTCATCCATCCTGCTGGCCAGATCAGGCTGAAGATCATGTGATTTCACTATCGTCGCAGATGGAAACCTCGAGGGCGGTTAGAGTCATTTGTCTAGTTGATTTAACGACCTCTGCTTCCATAGTAAATACACTGCCGGAATCACAAATAGAGATAATAATGGTGCAGTAATCATTCCGCCGATCATGGGTGCCGCAATACGTTGCATTACATCTGAGCCGGTGCCGCTGCCGATCATTATCGGGATTAGTCCGGCAATAATCACTGCGACGGTCATCGCTTTGGGACGCACTCGCATGACTGCGCCGTGCATAATCGCCTTTTTCAGATCAGCCTTGTTCTGCATTTTGCCTTTGTCATGACGATCCTGAAAGGAGCTATTTAGGTAGATGAGCATGATGACGCCAAATTCTGCGGCGACGCCGGATAAGGCAATAAATCCGACAATCACGGCGACGGATAAATTGAATCCGAGTGCCCATAGAAACCACAATCCTCCGACCAGGGCGAACGGCAGGCTTGCCATGATAATGATTGCTTCCCCGGCTCGTTTAAAAGTCATGTAAAGCAATACGAAAATTAATAGCAGAGTCACTGGGATGAGAATTCTGAAGCGTTCTTTCGCGCGTAACAGGTATTCATATTGACCAGACCAGGTGATTGAATAACCGGCAGGGAGTTGCACTTGTTCGCGCACGATAGCCTGGGCATTTTTCACATAAGTGCCAAGATCAACGTCCTGGATATCAACAAATGTCCACCCATTGAGGCGCGCATTTTCACTTTTAATCATGGGTGGTCCATCGCTGATACTGATGGTTGCAATACGCGAGAGCGGAATATGTGCGCCACCGGGAGTCACCAGCGGAAGATCCCTTAATTTTGAAATGTCATCACGAAAATCTCGCGGGTAGCGAAGGTTAACGGGGTAGCGTTCCAGACCTTCAACCGTTTTAGTGACGTTAATTCCACCGACAGCACTGGAAATTATTTCATTGATATCTCCAATATTAAGACCGAATCGAGCCGCCTTTATTCGGTCGGGTACGATATCTATATAGCGCCCACCAACAACTCGCTCGGAATATGCCGAAAGTGTGCCATCGACACCTTTTAAAACGGTTTCTAGTTGTTTGCCGATTTTTTCAATCACTTCTAAATCAGGACCCGCGACTTTAATTCCTACTGGTGTTTTGATACCGGTAGCAAGCATGTCGATACGGGTTTTGATGGGCTGTACCCAGGCATTGGTTAAACCAGGGAATTTAACGGTTTTATCCAGTTCTTTAATTAAATCTTCCAGTGTTAGCCCCTCGCGCCATTCTGATTTGGGTTTTAGCTGGATGGTGGTTTCAATCATGGTTAAAGGCGCTGGATCGGTTGCGGTATCTGCTCGACCAATTTTTCCGAATACACTTTTAACTTCTGGAAAAGTGGCGATCAAGCGATCGGTTTGCTGTAATAATTCCTGAGCTTTACCAATGGATAGTCCAGGTAGTGTGGTTGGCATATAGAGTAAATCGCCTTCTTCAAGCTCTGGCATGAACTCTGAACCCAGTCTTTGCAGCGGAATAATCGCTGATGCCATGACTAACAAAGCAACCACAAGCGTGATGATCGGGAAGCGTAATACGACGTTTAAAATAGGTCGGTAAATGGCGATTAAAAATCGGTTAATCGGATTTTTTTGCTCATCGGGAATGCGGCCACGAATAAAAAACCCCATGAGTACAGGCACTAATGTTACTGATAAAATTGCAGCGGCTGCCATTGCATAAGTTTTGGTAAAAGCCAGTGGTGCGAACAACCGACCTTCCTGAGCTTCGAGAAAAAATATGGGCACAAAACTCAGTGTAATAATAATTAACGAGAAAAATAACGCCGGACCAACTTCTGATGCGGCATGACCAATCACCTGCCAGCGCTCTTGTCCATTCGGTGGTTTGCCTTTTTCATGTTGCCAGCGCTCCAGATGTTTGTGCGCATTTTCAATCATGACAATAGCGGCATCGACCATTGCTCCAATGGCAATTGCAATACCTCCCAAAGACATAATGTTGGCATTAATACCCTGACGCTCCATAATGATAAAAGCGATTAAAACACCCAGCGGTAGGCTTATTATTGCAACTAGAGCCGAGCGCACATGAAATAAGAATAACAAGCAGACCAGCGCAACAATGCCAAATTCTTCGAGTAATTTAATGGATAAGTTATTCACCGCGCGATGAATTAAGTCGGAACGATCATAAGTCGTGACAATTTCCACGCCATCTGGCAGCCCGGGTTTTAGTTCTTCAATACGCGCTTTGACGCGCTCAATGACTTTTTGAGCATTTTCGCCGTAACGCATAATAACGATGCCGCCGGTGACTTCACCTTCACCATTTAACTCTGCAATTCCCCGGCGCATCTCCGGCCCGATATCAACCCGCGCAAGATCGCGCACTAAAATAGGCGTGCCATTTTCATCAACGCTTACCGGTATTGTTTCAATGTCCGCGACCGAACCGAGATAGCCCTGGCTGCGAACCATATATTCTGCTTCGGCAATTTCCAGTACCGAGCCACCGGTTTCGTTATTGGCATTGCGTATCGCCTTGCCTAACTGACTTAACGGAATATTAAAGGCGCGTAGTCGCTCTGGATTAGCGACCACTTGGTACTGTTTGACCATACCACCGACGGTAGCCACTTCAGAAACGCCCTGTACGGTCTGTAATTCAAATTTCAGGAACCAATCCTGCAAGCTGCGTAGTTCAGAGAGATCATGCTGACCACTTGTATCGACCAAGGCGTATTGATAAACCCAGCCTACACCGGTGGCATCTGGCCCCAACACTGGCTGAATCCCTTCAGGTAACTCAGAGGCTGCCTGATTGAGATATTCGAGTACCCGTGCGCGCGCCCAATATAGATCTACGCCATCTTCAAAAATCACATAAACGTAGGAATCTCCAAAAAAGGAATAACCTCTGACTGCAGTTGCTCGCGGTACTTTGAGCATGGTAGTGGTAATAGGGTAGGTGACTTGATCTTCCACCACTTTTGGCGATTGGCCAGCGTAAGAGGTTTTAATAATGACCTGCACGTCGGATAAATCAGGTATTGCATCCAGAGGCATTTTCATCACTGAGATAACACCCCAGACAGCCAGTAGCAAGCTGAGCATTAACACCAGGAATCGGTTATCTATCGACCATTTAATTAAAAGTTTTAGCATAATCTACTCCGCTCTGAAGCGACGAAAGCTCGCTTGCAAATTAGATTCAGAGTCAATCAGGAACTGCCCTGACACAACAATTAAATCACCTTCTTCAATACCATTGATAATTTCTATTTTCCCCTCGGTTTGTATTCCTGCGGTGACTTCCACAGGTCTGAATCGATTGTCTTCAACCTGTTTGATAACACGGGCAACGTTACCAGAAAATATAACGGCTTCACGGGGAACGCTGAGTACATCGTGATCATGTCCTGCATCAATAATTACATTGGCAAACATATTGGGTTTTAATGCGCCATCTTTATTGGGGAATCGCAGCCTTATTTTTAGCGTTCTGGAAACCGGATCTAATTCAGGATAGACAAAATCAATTTCACCTTTCCAGCTTCGCCCAGGCCGAGCTGCCACGGTGATTTCTGCCGGGCGACCTTCTTTGACCCAATTTAGCTGGTTTTCAAATACGTCAACCTGTACCCAGACGTCACTGAGTTTGGCGAGGGTATAAAGCTCCATCGCCGGTTTAATAAACATCCCGTTGCGTATGCCAATTTTTGCGACCAATCCATCGGTGGGTGCAATAATCGGTATGCTGCGCCTGGCTTTACGTTGCTGACGAATGACGCGAATGGTGCTTTTAGGAACACCTAATAAGCTAAGGCGCTCTTTGGCAACGCTTGCGAGCCCGGATTTTGTTTGTAAAGCAATAATATATTCTTCCTGAGCAGCGAGAATTTCAGGTGAATAATATTCCAGTAAAACTTGGCCTTTTTTTACGACATCACCGGCGCTGCGAATATTTAACTTTTCCACCCAGCCTTCGCCACGTGAATGGATATGTGTGAGGCTGTCTTCGTTATATTCGACCTGTCCGACGGTTTTAATTTTTTTATCTAAAAACCCGCGTTGGACTTTGGTGGTTCTTAGCCCCATGTTTTGGGCGACGTGAGGTTTTATCCTTATTGCGGGGTATTCATTGTCATCGCTATCAGACTCATCGTCCTGTTCGATTTTAACCAAATCCATGCCGCAGATCGGGCAGCTTCCAGGTTCACCACGAACAATTTGTGGATGCATCGGGCAGACATAGTTTGGATCGGCATGTTTTTCGGCGTGTTCGACGGCAGAGTCCTGACTCACTTCTTGCATTGTCTCGGAAGGTTGTTGCTGACAAGCTGTAACCAATAAAAATAAAGTTGTGGTAAGAATATAAGTTAAATATTTCATGCTAGTACTCCAACAACATTATGTTGATGGGTGAGTGAGCCATCAAGCGGTTAGATGTGGTTTTATTTTTATGAATCATAGTGGTTCTCTGGTGATTAAAAATTAAGCCGCAGATGACCGCTTGAAGGCTCACCCGAAGGGCGCAAAC
>CAZNYF010000176.1:0-5382 GCA_964577195.1 uncultured Thiotrichales bacterium
TTCGTTTATCGGCAATAAGTATAATCCTAGAAAAATCAGTTGGGCGCGAAAAAGATGCGTAAACCATTGGCGTGCATGGTGAAATGTAAAAACTCGTCGTCACCTTGCTGGTGATAAGAGGTTTTTCCATTTCGCCAGGTGCGTCAATGGATTGCGTGGACTTTCGTGATCCAACTGATTTATCTAGGATCAGGGTCACGTTCTAATCCCGATACCTTTGTGCATTAAATACAGACAAATTAAGTACAAAGCTACGATGAAGCCGATAATGATGGAGTAGGAGGTCAGTAACGGAATATCACTGACGCCAAGGATCCCGTATCTGAATGCATTCACCATATACAATATCGGGTTTGCCAGCGACAGTTTCTGCCAGAAATCCGGCAACATCGAGATAGAGTAAAAAATCCCGCCTAGATAGGTCAGCGGTGTCAGGACAAAGGTCGGAATGATGGCAATATCATCAAAGCTCTGGGCGTAAATAGCATTGATAAAACCGGCTAGTGAAAACAGCGTAGCGGTCAGTAAAGCAATGCTGATGACAACCCAGACATTGTGGAATACCAAATCAGTAAATAGCCAGGAAACCAGGGTGACCGCGACGCCGACGGCTGCGCCACGAGCAACGCCGCCGGTTAAGAACCCCAGTAGAATCACGCTGTTAGGCAATGGCGATACCAGCATTTCTTCAATGCTGTGGGCAAATTTTGCAAAGTAAAAAGAGGACACCACGTTGGCGTAAGAGTTGGTGATGATGCCGAGCATAATTAGCCCGGGAACAATAAATTCCATATAACTAAAGCCATCCATCTCGCCAATACGTGGGCCGATTAAGCCGCCAAAGATCAGGAAGTAGAGGGCTGTGGTAATCGCAGTTGGCAGGATAGTCTGCATCCAGATACGCAGGAATCGGGTGACTTCTTTGACCACAATCGTCTTGAAAGCTATCCAGATCGGGTTAGGCATGGTTTCTCTTTGCTTTGTTATCGTTGACCAGAGTGAGGAACAGTTCTTCGAGACGATTATATTTATTTCGCAAACTGGTCACTTCGATATTCTGTTGGTCCAGTTCAGAAAACAGCCGGTTGAGGCTACAGGCTTTTTCAACTTCAATTTCGAGGGTATAGGGATCAATCAGGGTCACTGCAAAATTTGGGATTGTTGGTTGTGATTGCAAAGGTTTAGCCAGATCAACCACAAAAGTCTCCATGTTGAGTGTCGACAGCAGCTGCTTCATAGAGGTGTTACGGACTATTTTTCCTTGATCGATAATGGCGATATTACGGCAAAGGTTTTCCGCTTCTTCCAGATTGTGGGTGGTAAGAATGATGGTTGTGCCTTTGCGATTAATCTCTTGCAGGTAAGTCCACATTGAGCGTCTAATTTCGATATCTACACCGGCAGTGGGTTCATCCAGAATCAGCAGGGGCGGTTCGTGCATCATTGCGCGGGCAATCATTAGGCGGCGTTTCATACCACCCGAGAGTCGGCGCGTCTCCTCGTTACGCTTATCCCAAATGCTGAGTTTTTTGAGGTAGTACTCGCTGCGTTCAATCGCGACTTTTTTTGGAATACCAAAATATCCCGCCTGATTGACGAGAATCTCTTGCACCCGGTCAAACTGACTAAAATTAAATTCCTGTGGTACCAGTCCAAGCATTTTTTTAGCAATGCCAGGTCGGCTTCCCAGATTATGATCAAAAATTTTAACCGTGCCGGAAGTCTTATTGATTAGCGTTGCGATGATGCCGATGGTCGTCGATTTACCCGCACCATTTGGCCCTAGTAAAGCGAAAAAATCCCCTCGCTCCACTTCCAGATCAATGCCTTTGAGCGCGACAAAGCCACCTTTATAAGTTTTATGGAGGTTATGAATAGAGAGTGCTGTAGACATAAGCTGATTTTATTATGGGGACGCGTGAATACTAAGTTGAACAACCTGACTACTTGCTCTATCGCTGCGAGGTAGCTCTTATCATGGTCAATATCCGAATTGTTATTTAGCAAGCCCGGGAACGCCGCCCATTTTTTGTATTTGTTCTAATAGATTGATTTTCTTGTAGTTGCTGCCGGGTTTGAATTTGGAAGCATCAAGTTTGGCATTGCTATTGATAGAGGTAATGGTGATGGTGTTACCATCAGCGAGATTTTTCACTTCCATCGGAACGCCGTTTAAATCTGGCATATTCGCCACGGTGTTGGTTGCTGCAGGGCCACCGAGTTTGGCCGCCTGCTTGGCAAAATTGCGCGACATCCCAAACATTTTCTTCATGGTTTCATAGTCTTTTTGCGCAACGCCGCTGGCTTTTACGGTGGCGACGCAGGCTTCCATGGTTTTCTTGCCGTCGCTCAAAACATCATGAACCTCACATTTTATTTTGGAGACGGTTTTCTTTTTGCCCGTTGCATTGATGGTGATTACCGGAGTCGCCGGTTTTTTCAGGGTGATACCCATGCTTTCCTCGAGCATTTTTCGCTGGCCTTCGGGCATGTTTTCCAGCTGACTCATCATTTGAGTACGCACCATATCCATCAAGTCCGAGGTCTGTTTGATGGTCTCGCTGTCCATCTCTACGTACTGTTTTTTACTGTCGTCTATCATCAACATACGACTGTTAATAGTGTCCATAACTAATCGCATATCACCTTGTGGTGTAGGCATTTGCACACTGCCGGCGTGGATCGAAATAGTGTTAGGGACATCATTGCCAGAGGCATCAAAGGTGATAATAGTGTCTGCAAGTGCTGATTGAGCAGAGGCTGCAAGCACAAATATAAAACTGAATACGATGGGTCTATACATGAGGCTACTCCGAGGATGATCGAAAGTGAATATCGTATTATCCCGCACTAACTTGATATGATCCAGAGAGACCTCTTTTACTTCCCCAGCATTTATGAAAAAACCTCGTAACCGACTCATCTGGGCACTGGCCGTATTGCTTGTTCTACTGGTTGTGCTCGTGGCTCCCTGGGTGATCAATCTCAACCAGAAAGTGGTTGAAAAATTTGAGGGGCACCGCTGGGAGTTGCCGGCGCGGGTGTATGCGCGCCCAATGGATTTGTTTGCAGGGATGAAAATGTCTGTCAGCCAATTTCAGTTTTTGCTCGATTCCCTCCACTATATCCGGGTTAGCAAAGCTGATGATGTCACTGCGGGTAGCTATTTCCAGCAAGATGGTCGTTACTCTCTCTGGACTAGAAGTTTTCACTTTCCTGGAGAGCTTCAGCAATCACACCAGCTAAATATCTTGCTACAAGACGGTAAGCTTGCATCAATTACGGATGCTGAAACAAAAAAATCAATACCGCTATTTCGCATGGAGCCGGTGCGAATTGCGAACATCTACCCCAAACATAACGAAGATCGAGTGCTGTTGAAGCTCGATGATGTTCCAGAAATGCTCCAGCAAACGCTGCTTTCCATTGAGGATCAAGATTTCTATCAGCATTGGGGCGTACAGCCTAAATCCATTTTACGTGCCGGATTGGCAAATATAAAAGCAGGTCGAGCTGTGCAGGGTGGCAGCACACTGACTCAGCAACTGGTGAAAAATTTCTTCCTTAGCAATGAACGCAAGCTGCGGCGCAAGCTCAATGAAGCGGTGATGGCATTGTTGTTGGAGCGACGCTATAGCAAGGCAGAAATTCTGGAAGCGTATCTGAATGAAGTCTATATGGGGCAGGATGGTAATCGCAGTATTCATGGCTTTGGACTGGCGGCGCAATTTTATTTTCAACGCGACCTGCGCGAATTGTCGGTGGATCAGTTTGCGCTGCTGGTAGGGCTGGTTAAAGGTGCATCGTATTATGAACCGCGTCGCCATCCTGAACGCGCCAAAGACCGCCGTAATGTGGTGCTGGATGCGCTTGCAGCTGAAGACGTGTTGAGTCGTGACGAAACCGAAAAACTCAAGGCGGAACCACTGGGTGTGGTGCAAAAGTCCCCCTCGGGTATCACCGCTTATCCTGCATTTCTCCAGTTGGTGCGTAAGCAATTACGCCGTGACTATAAGGATGAAGATTTACAAAACGAAGGGTTGGTGATCTTCACCACGTTTGATCCGATAATTCAGGCAACTGTCGAAACTCAGATTACTCGTCGGCTGACTGCCATAGAAAAAGAAAAAGCGTTAAAGGAAAATAGTCTTCAAACAGCCTTCATTATTGCCTCGGTGGAGCAGGGAGAAGTGCTGGCGGCAACCGGTGGAAGAGATCCCCGGTACGCGGGTTTTAACCGGATTTTAGATATGCAGCGCCCGGTCGGGTCAGTGATTAAACCAGCGATATATCTGGCTGCGCTGGCGCAACCTGTGAATTTTAATTTGTTAACGCTCCTGGACGACAGCGAGCTGCTGATTCCGCTCCCAACCGGAGACTGGGAGCCGCAAAATTACGATCGAGAATATCATGGCGATGTCACTTTGTTGAATGCCCTGGTGCATTCCTACAATGTGCCAACCGTTCGACTGGGCATGCAAATAGGTGTCCCAAAGGTATTGGAAACGCTCAAACAGCTGGGGATTGAACGGCCGCTCAATCCATTTCCATCACTATTATTAGGCGCAGCTGAGCTAACGCCGATTGATGTCCTGCAGATGTATCAGACCATCGCTGCGGGTGGTTATCGAACTCCGTTGCGTTCTATTCTCGCCGTCAATGACTCACGCGGTGAAACCTTGCAGCGATATCCCCTCGAAGTAGAGCAAGCAGTGCCGGCTAATGCCGATTTCCTGCTGACCTCGATTCTCCATGAAGTCACCGTGAATGGTACTGCCAGAGCGCTGCAATATTTGTTGCCGCCGGAACTGAGTGTGGCAGGGAAGACCGGCACGACTAACGATTTACGCGACAGTTGGTTCGCCGGGTTCTCCGGTGAGCATGTGGGTATTGCCTGGGTTGGCAGGGATGATAATCAGCCTACTGGATTGACAGGCTCATCTGGGGCGCTGCGTCTGTGGGCATCGGTTTTCAGTAAGCTACAAACACGTTCGTTGCAGCCGCTACACCCCGATGATGTTGAATGGGCTTTGGCTGACCCGGATTTTGGCGTTCTAACCGACGGTAGCTGCGGTGGATCATGGATTCCGTTTATTCAAGATTCTCCTCGTCCCGAGATGGTTGATTGCGAATTTTTAATGATGCAACGGGATCTGGGATATTCCGATTATGAAGCCATTACGCCCATTCCGGAACAGCGTGGCTTCGACAAATTAAGAGGGATTTTCGAAGAACTATTTTAAAGTCACCAGATCAACTGTTTCACCATTTAGAGGTGAAAAGTACAGTGTTCCAGCTTGCAGGAAATGTTTGCTTTTTAGTCCGGCGCATTTATGGTTGATGAGCTTTTGATTTTAGGTGGTTTCGTTGGGAAAGATGTGA
>CAZNYF010000177.1:0-5360 GCA_964577195.1 uncultured Thiotrichales bacterium
TCCTCCGAAAACCAGAGCCATCATGCTCAGCATGACAACTAAAAACAGAATCGTCATTATGCTACCGGCGCGGATAAAATCCGGTACTCGATAGCCAGCTGGCCCCATAATCAGCGCATTGACCTGATGCGTTGGAATCAAGAATGAATTTGATGTTGCCAACGCTACCGTCAGTGCGAATACGGCAGGATTACCACCAGCGCCTATCGCAATATTTACCGCCAGTGGTACCAGTAATACTGTGGCACCCACATTCGACATCACTAAGGTAAAGAAAGTGGCAAGCACCGCAACCGCTGCTTGAATTACCCAAAGAGGCATATCGCCGACCACTAGAAGTGTCTGATCGGCTAGCCATTTCGCGGTACCGCTTTGCTCGACCGCGATGCCTAGAGGGATTAGGCTGGCGAGTAGGAAAACTGTTTTCCACGACACGGCTTTATAAGCTTCGTCGATATTCAGCACGCCGGTTAGAATCATGCCGATAGCGCCGGTTAATAGCGCTATGGAAAGACGTATTTCAGTAAATAAGACCAGCCCGATCGCCAGTGCGAAAAATAGTCCGGCAAAGCCTACTTTGTGTGGGCGTGATTCTTCGTGCGGATACTCAGTAGTGACCACCAAAAAATTCTTGTCTTTTTCCAGTCGCGTAAGTGTTTCCCAGGGAGTGTGGATGACAAGCGCATCACCTACTTCCAGCGGCATGCTGCGAATATCTTCACCTTCATGGTGAGTTTTCCCATCACGATGTAGCCCGACCATGGCGATTCCATAGGTCTTACGCATCCACACATCGCGAGCACTCTTGCCAATTAATTCAGAACCAGGGGGAATAACCATCTCTGCAATACCTGATTTGTCTTCTGATAAATCATCGCTAAAGCGTTGTAATTCTTTACGATGGTGCAAGCGATACTGGTTAACGAACTGTTCTGTGTTGGCGGCTTCGGCGACAATGCCCAATACCATGCCTGCGGCAAAAACTGTATTTCGATCATGCGCACCTGGACCCATACGAATAGGGTTTTTAGCAGCTCTGCTGGCGACGATCCGGATCTGCATTTGCCTTTCTACATCGTCAAAATGCAGTCCAATTAATTCGCTTTTCTTCGGAATTTTAATTTCAAAAATATCATAGTCGATGCCATAAACATCATGAAAATGCTTATGAACATCGCTAGCGGTATTGGCATTAGATTGGGTTTTACTCGTGGGTAAAACAAAGCGCCCAGCAACTACAAAATAAATCACGCCAGTCAATACCAATGCGATACCTATCGGAGTGACAGCAAATAGTCCGAAGGTTTCCATTTTCATTTCTTCGGAAAGACCACCGTTGGACGTGATAATTAGATCATTGAGTAAGATTAGTGGTGATGAGCCAATCATAGTCACGGTGCCACCGAGGATGGCGCAAAAACCCATTGGCATCAGCAAGCGGGAAAGCGGTAAGCCGGTACGCGCAGAAATTCTGGAAACTACCGGTATGAATAATGCCGCCGCACCCACGTTTTGCATAAAGGAAGAAATAAATGCGACCGTCATAGAGACGATAGGGATAATTCTTTTTTCTGTACGACCACCCACTTTAAGGATGAATTTAGCTACTTGACTGACGACGCCCGTTTTATCCAGACCAGCGCCGATAATCATCACGGCGATAATCGAGATTACCGCGTTACTCGAAAAACCATCGAATAACTGCTCGGGTGGAACCAGACCTTTTTCCAAACCCATAATCGGTGCAAATAAGGTCGTCAACCCCAACACCACCATAATAGTTAATGCCGCAATATCAACATCAACTATTTCAAATGCAAATAAATAAATGGTTAGTAATAAAATAATACCAACCCAAACAATTTCTGGGTTAGTGCCTTCAAAATACAGCGCAATGGCTTCAAGTAAAAAGATAATACCAATGGCGAGTTTTTTTCTAATGCTCGACTTAGGCGCATCTTTCTTTTTTGACTCTGTCATTGCTTTCTTTTTTTGAGTATTATTCATCTGCATAGCCTAGTAAAGCAACGTCATAACGACCATCATGACGACCAGAAACAGTATCGTCATACCGCTGCCTGCGCGAACAAAGTCACTGACTCGATAACCTGCTGGCCCCATAATTAACGCGTTGACTTGATGCGTCGGAATCAGAAAAGAGTTGGACGTAGCTATGGCTACTGTGAGTGCAAAAACTGCGGGATTAGCGCCAACTCCAATCGCGATATTGACTGCTAACGGCACCAGTAAAACGGTTGCGCCGACGTTCGACATGACCAGGGTAAAGAAGGTAGCCAGTATTGCAACCGATGCCTGAATTACCCATATAGGCATATCGCCTACAACTGCCAGTGTTTGATCGGCGATCCACTTTGCCGTGCCGCTTTGCTCCACTGCCAGTCCTAGAGGAATTAAACTGGCGAGTAAGAAAACAGTTTTCCAGGAAACCGCCCTATACGCTTCGTCGACTTTTAAAACACCGGATAGAATCATCCCAACCGCACCGGTTAACAATGCAATAGAAAGACGAGTATCAGTGAATAGCACCATCGTCAGAGCGATGCCAAAAAACAATGCAGCCCAGCCGACTTTGTGGGGCCGCAACTCCTCGTGCGGAAACTCGGTGGTGAGGACCAAAAAGTCTGAATTGGTTTTTAGTCGAGTGAGAACTTCCCACGGTGTGTGCACAATCAGCGTGTCACCTGCCTGAAAGGGAATGCTGCGAATATCACCTTTTTCGAGCATGGTCTCGCCATCGCGGTGCAGCGCGATTAAGGCGATACCATAAATTTTACGTAACCAGATATCGCGTGCGCTTTTGCCGATCATGGCAGAGCCGGGTGGGATAATAATTTCTGCAATGCCGGCGTTGGACTCTGACAGTGGTTCAGCAAAACTCTGAATTTTCGGATGTTGTTTTAGCCCATATTCATCAACTAATTTTTTAACCTGTTCGGCATTGGTCGCCACGCAGAGTACCGATCCTGCCGTCACCAGTGTGTTTCGGTCGAGCCGGCCAGGGCCAATGAGTGCAGTTTCACCCGCTTGTTTTCCGGCAATTACGCGGCCTTTGCATTTAGTCTCTATGTCATCAAGCTGCTTGCCAACCAAAGGGCTGCCTGTAGGAATGGTAAGCTCAAACAAGGAATAGTCGACGCCATAAACATCCTGAAAATGCGTAGCTGAGTTACTGCTGGTTGTGCCGCTATCTGCAGAGGTCGTGGGTAAAATAAATCGCCCGGCAACAACAAAATATAAAATCCCGGTAATGACCAATGCGATACCGATGGGCGTAACAGAAAATAATCCCCAGGCTTCCATTTGCTGATCCGCAGGGAGTGCAGAATTAGAGGTGTGAATTAAGTCATTCAATAAAATCAGCGGTGAGGAGCCGACCATGGTCATAGTGCCACCAAGAATGGCGCAAAAGCCCATCGGCATCAGCAGACGCGAAATAGGCAGACCGGAACGCGCTGATATGCGAGAGACCACCGGTAGAAATAAAGCGGCTGCACCCACGTTCTGCATAAATGAGGAAATGAACGCTACGGTGCTGGAAATAATCGGAATAATACGTTTTTCCGAAGTGCCGCCCACATTTAAAATAAATACCGCGACCTTACCCATAATGCCGGTTTTATCTAGTCCGGCACCAAGAATCATCACCGCTATAATCGAGATAACTGCATTACTCGAAAATCCATCGAACAGGTGATTGGGATCAACCAGCCCTTTCTCAAGCCCCATTATTGGAGCGAATAAACTCGTTAGCCCCAATATGACCATAATACTGATGGCTGCAACATCCACATCGACAATTTCAAACGCAAACAGATAAATTGTCAGTAATAAAATAATCGTTACCCAGGCAATTTCTATGGTCGGCTCCTCATATGCAAGAAAAGCGCCCAACATAATAAAAATCGCAATCGACGCCATTCTTTTCTGAATACGTTTTTTGGTAAGAGGCTTACTATTTTCCTGCGTCATTCTGTATTCCTGAATGTGAGAAGTATTTTATTGATGTGTTTTTTCGACATGGGTGGTTTTCCAATAATCGCGCAGACTGTTCCACATTCCCAATACCATCATAATCAGGAATAGCGCCATCGTAGCGCTGAAGAACAGCACCGTTCCTTGTCTAATAGTAATGCCAGGAAATAGAAACGGCACTGAGCATAGGGCTGACGTAATCAGCACATAAATCAGTCGCTCCATCAGGCGTGCCAACAAACGCGATTTCTCGTGATCATCGGGAGATTGCTTTCCCATTGTGAATCCTTCATTAACCGACGGCAGAGCTTACGGGAGTTAATGTAAAGGTAATGTGAAAATGTTGCTGGTTTAGATCTATTCCTGTTTTTTTTCAGGGAAAAGTACGGGGACAATCAACGCTGTTAAATCAGCAGAAATCTCACCGGCTTTGATTCACACTAGAGAGTGGCAAGCACAATCATCCAGAAATTGCAGGAATACAACGCCATGAACTACAAAAATCACATCACCATAGAACTAGGTAAGCGCGGTGGAAAACCCTGTATACGCGGCCTTCGGATGACCGTTTATGATGTGTTGGAACAGCTCTCCACCGGCCTGACCACAGATCAAATTATTGAAGACTTCCCTGAACTCAAGCGGGAAGACATTCAAGCTTGCATCGCCTTCTCTGCTGATCGGGAACGCTCTATTGCTGATCTTCACGCCGGATGAAACTGCTGATATGATCGGAAAATTATTTGGATAACCGCGATGGCCTACACGTCCAGGCTTATGGCCGCCATCTAAGCAATAAGAGCTATCCTGATACACCCAGTTGAGGAATTGTACAAAAAAATAAAGGTAGAATCGTGGCATGAAGAACAAACCCTCAAAAGCGCTTAGCCCGTTGCTGAAGAAAAATGAGAAAGTGCTGCAATCCTTGTGTGAAAAATTCCATGTACGCAAGCTAGAGGTCTTTGGCTCTGTTGTAAGGGACGATTTTGATCCCGAGCACAGTGATGTCGCGATTTTTTGGTGGAAATAGATCAACAAACCAGTTCCAGCTATTTTGATACCTACTTTGGGTTGCGGGAATCTCTTGAGTCCCTGTTTAATCTGCCTATAGATTTGATTTCAACTCAGTCACTCGACAACCCCTATTTTATTCAAAAGATTGCGAATGAAAAAAGGCTATTGTGTGCAGCTTGAAGAGAAAAAACTGCTACATGATATCCTCAAAGCCGCTGAACGAATTAGCGTCTTCACCAAGGAAAAAATTTACCCTGAATACAATAGGGTTGGCGCAAATCTGGCACATTCCCGAGCTTTAAGTATGGAGTATTAAATGAAGGTTTATAAATATCGTGGAGGTGATGAACACA
>CAZNYF010000178.1:0-5241 GCA_964577195.1 uncultured Thiotrichales bacterium
AGGATGCGGAAGCTTTGCCTACAGGACGTAGGTAAGGGGCGTGAGCAGGATGCGGAAGCTTTGCCTACAGGACGTAGGTAAGGGGCGTGAGCAGGATGCGGAAGCTTTGCAGGAGCAAAGGAGCGTAAATGTCGATAGTGCTTGTTGATACCTGTGTGATCGCAGATTTGGCTGATCCAGAAGGCGCGTGGTTTGAATGGAGTGCTTCAACGCTGGAGCGGCTCGATCAAACTCACAAATTGGTGATTAATCCAATTATCTATAGTGAGTGTTCGGTTGCTTTTGAAACGATTGAAGAGGTCGAACAACTATTTGAAGGGTTAAGGCTGGAAATACGGGAGCTTTCCCGTGAATCACTATTTCTGGCGGGTAAAGCGTTTCTCCAATATCGCCGCAACAAGGGGCAAAAGGGTAATGTGTTACCTGATTTCTTTATTGGCGCGCATGCGGCAGTTGAGAATTTCACTTTGGTAACCAGAGATCTAAATAGATTCTCAACTTATTTTCCGTCACTGGAAATAGTCACTCCAGATATTTGATCTGTGTTGTACAAGGAGCGGCGCCTCGCCGCGAAAACTGTTGAGCATCGCGGCGAGGGCGCCGCTCCTACACAAATATTTTTGTGAAATCAAACTGGATGTCGCAATCCTCTATTGAGAATGAAACGGTTTTATTGTTGGTGTCGAGCATTTTTTGAAACTTCCCTGAGACTTGCTGGAACACCTTGGCGATGCGATCAACTGGATCTACAATGACGTAATATTCCACGCCTTCACGTTCGTACAGGTTGAATTTTGTTTCCCGATCTTTTTTTGCAGTTGAGGGCGAAAGAATTTCAAAAATCACTGCGGGAGCCTGGCTGATGTAGATACCTTCTGGCGGGAAGCAAACCACTAGGTTATCGGGTTGAACGATAGTGTCTTCGCTTATTTTCCAGTCAACCGGTAGTAAAGCGTGGCAGTGCTCACAATCGTCCAGGAGCTCGGCTAAGTGTCGATCAATTTTGCTGCTGATGTGTTGATGATTAACCGAGGGCGCGGGCGTCATTGCATAAGGAATTCCGTGAATTATTTCCCAGCGTCCTTCCCACAGACAATATTCATTGTAGGTGTAATGTGGCAAATCTTGTAGATTGATCGAACTCATAAGCTAAGTATATACCCGCCTCAGCTCAAAATCCCGTATTTAAGCCACGTTAGAACGGTGATTCCCATGGTTTGAATTCTGATCATGCTATTATTCGCATCCGTTTCTATCGCCTTTTTTTATGACCACCGCACCCGCTCGCATTCGCGAGATTCCCTACAACTACACCTCTTTTTCTGATCGAGAAATTGTCATCAGGCTGCTCGGTGCCGAGATGTGGGATGTGCTCGAGAATCTCCGTTCACGACGCAATACAGGGATTTCCGCGCGTATGTTGTTCGAGGTGCTGGGCGATCTTTGGGTGGTCTCTCGTAACCCTTATATCCAGACAGATTTGCTGGAAAACCCGAAACGCTTGAGCGGCTTGGTCGAAGCGATGCAGCACCGTCTCAGGCAAATCCAGATACGGGCGAATGGCAATGAAGAAGCGCTCAAGCTGGCTCAAAGTGCCTGTGAAGCGGTGGACAGCTTTGAACGCTGGTTTCCCGAGCGCCAACAGCTGCAAAACAAACTACAAAAATCGCTGGGTAAAATAACCCGCAAAGACAATATTAATTTCGGTGGTCTCGCCAGAGTCTCACACGTTACCGATGCGACTGATTGGCGGGTTGAGTTGCCTCTAGTGGTATTAACGCCAGACAGTGAAGCTGAGATGGCCGCGATGATTGCTTGTTGCATCAAGCATGAGTTAACCATTATCCCGCGCGGTGGTGGCACAGGTTACACCGGTGGCGCAGTACCACTGGATGAATGCAGCGCTGTTATCAATACCGAGAAACTGGAAGACCTCGGCGCCGTGGTGCTAAAAAAGCTGCCAGGTGTAGAGCAACAAGTCGCAACGGTACAAACGGGTGCGGGTGTCGTCACACGCCGAGTTTCTGATATTGCTGTTGCCAATGGCTACGTTTTTGCCGTTGACCCTACCTCGCAAGATGCCTCCACCATTGGCGGTAATATCGCCATGAACGCCGGTGGTAAAAAGGCTGTGCTGTGGGGAACCACGCTCGATAATCTCAGCTGGTGGAAAATGGTCACGCCCGATGCCAAATGGCTCAAAGTCGAGCGACTCAACCATAATTTAGGAAAAATTCACGAACAGGAAACTGTCCAATTTCGACTTTCCCGATTTTCCGCCGATGGCAAAACGCTAGAAAGTGAACCAGAAATACTAACGTTTCCCGGTCGCTTGTTTCGTAAATTGGGACTGGGAAAAGACGTTACCGATAAATTCCTTGGAGGACTGCCTGGCGTACAAAAAGAAGGTTGCGATGGCCTGATTACTTCCGCCGAATTTATCCTGCATAAAATGCCGCAGCAGATGCGCACCGTCTGCCTCGAATTTCATGGCGATGATTTACACGAAGCCGTTCCCGCGATTGTCGAAATAATCGACTCATTGAAAAATAATCCAAAAGTACTTTTATCTGGTTTGGAACATCTGGACGAACGCTATATTAAAGCAGTCAAATACACCCCTAAAGGCTCTGCAGGTCGATTGCCTAAAATGGTATTAATTGCAGATATCGCAGGTGAAGCGTCGGATGCTGTCGTAGCCGCAACAGAAAAAGTTGTCGTATTAGCAGAAAAACGACAGGGCAGAGGGTTTATTGCCGTCAGCCCCGAAGCCCGTCAGCAGTTTTGGCAAGACCGCGCCAGAACAGCCGCCATTGCAGCGCATACCAACGCATTTAAAATTAATGAAGACGTTGTGATTCCACTGAATAATCTGGCAGCTTACAGTGAAGGCATTGAGCGAATTAATATCGAGCAATCGATTAAAAGTAAATTACGCACCCTGGTCGAGGTTAGGGAATATATAGAATCCAACCCGACCGAATTACAGAACGAAGCACTCTCGCAGGGTGGTGAAGAGCGACGCGAACGGATCGACAATAAAATTGATTCAGCTCGCTTGCGTCTTAATCGCGTTGAAAAACTCTGGCAATCAATCCTCGATGAGCGTGAATCAGATGCTTCAGCGCATCTGCAATTACTGGATGATACGGCGCTTGATGCACTGAATTCAGAAAAACAAAAAACACGTATTATTGATTTATTACTTCGCCGCAGTTTAAGAATCTCGTATCAGGAAGCAGTTAATAAACCCTTAAAGTCATTATTCGCCGGAAATGATTATCAGCCGGTACGTGAGAAAATCGCTGAAATTCATCAGCGGCATCGTAGTAGCAGGTTATTTATTGCGCTGCACATGCACGCAGGTGATGGCAACGTACATACTAATATTCCCGTGCATTCCAATGACTATCAAATGCTGCACGAAGCTGAGCATATGGTGGATCAGGTGATGGCGCTGGCGGTGTCTTTGGATGGTGTTATTTCCGGTGAGCATGGTATCGGGATCACTAAATTCCAATATCTTGATCAAGACGTCATTGAAGCTTTTAGAAAATATAAAAATAAAGTGGACCCAAAAGGCTTTTTTAATCGCGGTAAATTACTTGCGGGTTCTGGGTTGGATAATGCTTATACGCCATCTTTACGTTTGGTGCAGCAGGAAGCACTTATTCTTGAAGACAGTGCTTTGGGTGATTTGAATAATGAAATTAGCCATTGTCTACGTTGCGGTAAATGCAAACCAGTCTGTACCACCCATGTCCCGCGCGCTAATTTACTGTACTCACCCAGAGACAAAATCCTTGCCACTGGCTTAATGATTGAAGCCTTTCTTTACGAAGAACAAACCCGGCGTGGAATATCGACTCAGCATTTTGATGAAATGAATGATGTCGCTGATCATTGCACGGTTTGCCATCGCTGCTTATCACCGTGTCCTGTGGATATTGATTTTGGCGAAGTTACCGTTCACATGCGTGAAATTCTCAAGCAACGCGGGCAGAGAAATACCAGTTTGGTCACCAAAGCATCCATGGCATTTTTGAATGTCAAAGATCCGGTAAAAATTAAAATGATGCGCAAGGGGATGATCGAATGGGGCTATAAAGGCCAGCGTCTAGGGCATAACCTATTCAAAAAAATCGGTCTGTTAAAGCGAGATAAGCGCCCTGCATCAACCACCGGAAAATCTACCATACCGACACAAGTCGTGCAGTTTGTCAGAAAGCCGATGCCTGCCAATTTACCCTCTAGACCAATGCGTGCCTTGCTGGATATTGAAGACGAAAAACGGGTGCCGATTCTTCGTGATCCGAGTAAGTGTGATGACCGTAGCGAAGCCGTCTTTTATTTCCCTGGCTGTGGTTCCGAGCGTTTGTTTAGCCAGGTCGGTTTAGCAACGCTAGCCATGTTATATAAAACCGGCGTGCAAACAGTTTTACCACCTGGATATTTGTGCTGTGGTTATCCGCAACACGCCAGTGGTGACAGTAAAAAAGGCAGAGCGATTAGCACTGAAAATAGAGTGCTGTTTCACCGTATCGCCAACACCTTAAATTATCTGGATATTAAAACCGTTATTGTCTCCTGCGGCACCTGTATGGATCAATTGTTGAAATATGAATTTGAACAAATTTTCCCAGATTGTAAATTATTGGATATTCATGAGTTTCTTGCAGATAAAGGCGTGAAGCTTGAGGGCGTTACGGGTAAAAAATATATTTATCACGAGCCTTGTCATTCGCCCATTAAAACCAGAGATTCGATAAAATTAACGGAATCTCTGCTAGGTGCCGAAGTTAAATTATCAGACCGCTGTTGTGGCGAAGCAGGCACGTTTGCAGTGAGCCGCCCTGATATTGCCAGCCAAGTTCGCTTCAGAAAGCAGGAAGAATTACAGAGTGATATTCAAGCACTAGGCGAAGAAAACAACTTAAAAATCCTCACTTCATGCCCGGCTTGCCAGCAGGGATTAGAACGATATGCCGATGATACCGGCCTGGAAACGGATTACATTGTTGTCGAGCTGGCTAATTCACTATTAGGTGACAAATGGCAAAACCGGTTTATTGAAACGGTTAAAAAAGAAGGTGTTGAAAAGGTATTGCTTTAAAATTCCCTTTGGGTTTTATTTGTGTATCTCCTTTTCTGCCCCGCAATGTTAAAAACAGCAGGCCATCCTTGAGAATACTGACATTTCTGAAGTCCTACTAGCCTCTGCCGGCGAATCCCAGTCTGTAT
>CAZNYF010000179.1:0-5216 GCA_964577195.1 uncultured Thiotrichales bacterium
GATCGTTTAGAGTGGATTATGGAAGGTAGTACCTTACGAGTCGTGCCTGTAAAAGAAAATGCTATCCATGCTTTCCGGGGGATGGGGGGAGAAGGTTCAGTCGAGAGATTGTTGGCTGAGCGCAAAAAAGACAGAGAAAATGAATGAGTATCTATTTGCTGGATACCTCAGCAATACTCACGCTAAGGGATGACGAAAAGGGTGCAGAAACTGTTGCAAACCTACTCGAAAAAGCACAAAACAATGAAATAAAATGCTACGGCTGTTTTATCTCACTGATGGAAGTTTTATATCGCGTCTGGAAAGATGAAAGCGAGCAGGCAGGCCGTCTAGCCTACGAAATGGTGCAATCCTTACCCATTGAATGGATACATGAGGATAAAGAATTATTGGAATTGTCCGCGAGCCTGAAAGCTCAAAATAGAATGTCACTAGCAGATGCATGGATTGCAGCGAGCGCAATTCTGATCAAAGCAACGCTGGTGCACAAAGATCCAGAATTTAAAATGCTAACCTGCCCTCAATTAGAGCTTCCTTATAAATAAAAGCGAATGAATTTTTGACCCAGATGCTAATTGGGAATGATTTAATTGTGTTTTGGACTACGTCTTGAAAAGACGCTAATTTTTTTCAGCTAAATCCGATATGGAATTCGAATATCGGCTTGGTCTTCGGGAAAACCTTTCAAGTTTCGAGTAATCAAAAGAGCCTGATGAAACTTTGCGGTTGCCCAAATAATCGCATCTGGAAGTTTGATACGATTTTTGCGACGAATTGAAATTACGTGAGTAACTAACGCTTGCTCCACGGGCAACACCTCAAACTGCCTTAAAAATTGAGTGAGCTTTTTTTCTTCATCACTCTTTTTAGCTCCTGCCAACACCTCCATGTAGGTAATCAAACTAATCGCTTTTGAATCAAACCTAAGGAGTTCTTGCCGCGCCTGATCAATGCCATTGAGATAATCGATCAGAATATTGGTATCGAAAACGGCTTTCATTCCCACTCATCTCTGAGTTTTTTCTGGTAGACGAGGCCATCTTCTTGCCTGTCTTTCCATAAGCCGAATGCGGTATCTGCTTCGGCCTGAACCCGGTTGTTCTCAAGAAACAAATCAACTGCCTGTCTAATGGCTTCTGCACGAGAGAGTTTTTGTTTTGTGCAGAGTTGATCCAGTGATTCTCGTTGTTTTTCAGGTAGATCAATAATTGTTCTCATAGCCTTAATATCATCATGTATCGTTATCATGATACATGGATGTCGGGTGATGTCAATTCAAGACCATCTCTAAAAAACCAAGAAAATATTCACGCAACCATTGACCTGGCGTCTTTTTCTCTAAAGCTAAAAAATGCGGCAAGAAAATCCCTAATCCCGTATTTTAAGTATATCCCCGTTTATTCAAGATAAGAGAGCTGAGCCATGCAGACCATTGACCCACGCCGCAATCGCCCCCTCGACTCAGCTCTACATACAGAGGAACAGCCTGCAAGCCCAACCGTGGAGACACTCAACGACCTTGCAAAGTTGGCGGACTACTCGCTCATGGACACCTTAAACAGCGACCCCGACGCCACCACAAACGGAGTCGATCACGCCCCTCGGCAAGTCTTCTCCGGTCACTACGTCCCCGTTAGCCCCACCCCCATCGAAGCGCCCGAATACATTACCCATAGCAAAACGCTTTTTCAGGAGTTGGGTTTCAGCCATCGTCTCGCGCAAGATCCCGAGTTTATCCGCATGTTCTCCGGCGACCTCTCGCAGGTCCCCTCCCCGATTAGTAAAGTCGGCTGGGCCACGGGCTACGCGCTCTCCATCTACGGTACTGAATACGACCAGCAATGCCCGTTTAAAACCGGCAACGGCTACGGCGACGGTCGCGCTGTCTCTGTGCTAGAGGCCGTCATCAACGGTCGCCGCTGGGAAATGCAGCTCAAAGGCGCAGGCCGCACCCCCTACTGCCGAGGCGCAGACGGACGCGCCGTCTTGCGCTCCAGTGTCCGCGAGTTCCTGGCGCAGGAACACATGCACGCACTGGGCGTACCCACATCACGATCGCTCAGTTTGTATGCCTCCAAAACCGAAACTGTACAACGACCGTGGTACTCAGAAGGCTCACGCTCAGACGACCCAGACATCCTCGTATCAGATGCCGTCGCCATCTCCACCCGCGTCGCCCCTTCATTCCTGCGCGTCGGTCAGCTAGAGCTATTCGCTCGCCGCGCCCGTAAAAAAGCGCACCCCACAGCAATGCAAGAGCTAAAACAGATCGTCCTTCACCTCATCGACCGTGAATACCACAACGTCATCGCACCACAACTTGGCACCGCCGAAAAGGTCGTCCTACTGGCGCGTGAGTTCCGCAGCCGCCTCACCTCCCTCGTGGCAAACTGGATTCGTGTCGGCTACTGCCAAGGCAACTTCAACAGCGATAACTGCGCCGCCGGAGGCTTCACCCTCGACTACGGCCCCTACGGATTCTGCGAAATATTCCACCCTCAGTACCAGCCCTGGACAGGTGGCGGACAACACTTCTCATTCCTTAATCAACCCGCAGCAGCACAGAAAAACTTTAGCTCCTTCTGCTCCGCGCTCCAGCCACTCCTTACATCGCACCAAAATGCCCTGCAACAGCTCAATGACATCGAGCACGGCTTCGAAAAAGCCATGCAAGCCCAAATGGAAGACATGTGGTCAGCCAAACTCGGGCTGGATGCATTTAACGCAGACCTGTTCAACGAACTTGAAATCCTCATGACCCACACACCTGTCGACTACACCCTGTTCTTTCGTGAACTCTCAAAGATACCCGACGACATTACCCCATTAAAAAGAAGCTTCTACCCAAACACGCACAATGCCGCAGCCCCAACGCAGACGATAGACAAAGTATGGTCACAGTGGCTAGAAAAGTGGCGATCGCTCATCAGTAAAACAGCCTCCACCCACGAGGAGATTTCTAAGAAAATGAAGCGCATCAACCCAAAATACACCCTCCGAGAATGGCTCGTAGCCCCCGCCTACCAACAAGCCGCCGCAGGAGACTACACGCTGATTAGAGCGCTGCAAGAAATCATGACGCAACCCTACGCAGAGCAATCGCAAGACGTAGAAGAGAAATACAACAAGCTCAAACCCTCTAAGTTCTTCGAGACAGGCGGGGTGTCACACTACAGCTGCTCATCGTAACCCTACATGGGGGAACGATGAGCAGCTCACGGAAAATCGTGAAACAGCGAACGAGAGAGCGAATGAGGAAGCAGAGAGCAAACGAGGACAGCCATTTTTTATCTTCAAAAAAACCGTAGGCACATAACACTGGATCACCGGAAATCGGCTCTTTCTTGAAGGATGCTGATCATTGGATCGAGTACCCGTTTATTTTCAGTGAAAATCTTCGTAGATAACATCAAAATCAAAACAAGCGGGCACAGAAAACTGGCTCTCAATTTACCCAGAGCCAACTAAGAAGTTGTTAAATAGCGCTTGTTACGAAAGACCCAACTGGTAAGCCTGCCGGGATACGCTCATCCCATGCAACCAGTGACGCCCCGTCTCGCTGGCTTTTTGCTTGATTCGATCCCAATGTCCCGCTGCAATGCCAAATTGATCACCAAAGTGACTGACAGTGTCTATCCAGTGATTGGCGTCGAGCTGGAGCCTGCTAAGAATGGGTTCAAGATCACCGGAAACTCTGCCAGTTTTTCCTAACCGTATCTGTCGGCCCGTCCAGTCAACCAACTCAAGGTAGTCTGCCAGTGCAATGTTGTTAATCTGAGCCGTATGTATCGAAGGGGTTTCATCTTTTTCTAGCGGGTTATGGGAGTGTGGATTTCAAAGTTTTGCTGTGGAATTGTGGCTGTCCTCGATTTATCCTCGATTTAGATGGTCGTTAGCTGCCCAGAATCCCAACAGATCCTTGTCTTCATAATGGTATCGTATATAATACCGTTATGGACATTGTTACTATAGATACGAATGTGGTCATAAGTGCTTTAAAGTCTAAGAAAGGAGCTTCGTACAAACTGATGATGCTTCTACCAGAAGACCTATTTGTACCCAATATTTCAGTACCGCTTTTTATAGAATATAAGTCAGTAGCAAAGAGAGAAGGGTTAGTTGCGAACCTTACACAACAGGAAGTCGATGCAATCCTTGACTACTATTTAAGTAAATCCAGAACACACAAAATATACTATTTGTGGCGACCTCTCTTAAAAGATCCAAAAGATGATCTAGTGCTAGAAGTAGCAGTAACATCAGAAAGTAGATACATTATAACATTCAATAAAAAAGACTTTAAAGGATGTGAAAAATTCGGAATATCAGCAGTTACTCCCTGCGAGTACATGACTAAAAGAGGTTTATTATGAGTACACTTAGTTTGAGATTGGCAAATTCACTTCATGATGAAGTGAAATTCTTAGCAAAACAAGAAGGTATCTCTATTAATCAATTTATAGCAACAGCTGTCGCTGAAAAAATGTCAGCATTAATGACCGAAGATTATTTAGTAGAAAGAGCAAAAAAAGGTAATAAAAAAGCATTCTTAGAAGCGATGGCAAAAGTACCAGATGTGGAACCAGAGGCATACGACAGATTAGAATAATGTAAAAATAGTACTAAGATAGACCTTGAAAATGAATGATTTTAAAATCGAGGGTAAATTATTAAACTGATTGGCATTGAATCAGTAGAGACAATAATTATTTTCCTCGTTAGAAATTTTGGGTGTCCATGACTGCGTCCTTTTTATTTGATGTCATTATCCCTAGCTTTATCAACCACCCAAAAATTGGTTTTGATTTTCTGGTTCAACGCGTCAATTCAATTGAGGAGCTTAGGCGAGTAGAGAACATCCAGAGACTCTTGGAACGCGGTGCTTCTATCCGGCAATATAACGATCAAAACTACATTATTTTGTACCACTTAAAAAATCGAACGGTAACCTTGTTGGCTATCAAGATCAGCAACAATTGAAGTTTGATCTGTCAAATTTTTAGTACTTTGACTCTTAAGTTAATGTATATGTACGGTAACTCGGTTTTGATGAATATGTTGGAAAGTTAGAACCGCCCCGCAGATTCTTGAGGGAGGTGCTTGATTACAAGACCCTGTCTCTCCTCCGGTGCCATGCTGTAAAAGTTAAAGATAGACTCACTTTTTTGGATGTGGCTTTAACGGTTGATGATATGGATAGACCTGGCTATGAATTA
>CAZNYF010000180.1:0-5184 GCA_964577195.1 uncultured Thiotrichales bacterium
AAAACTCAAACAAAAAGCGGCATAAAAAAAGCGACATCTTACTTGACATTTACCGTTCGTGACATAGAAATTTCTTTCCCCACAATAGGATCAATGCTTTCAGCAAACCCTAACTGAACCGGGCCTTTCACTTGACCACAGCGTGCATCACCAGTGGACATAACTGCTCCGAAGGTGCGTACATCAAAAAAGTTCTTACACATCCAGTGCGCCGCTTTCTTCTCCTTCGAATCAATGAATAGTTCGCGGATGATTGCCCTCGCGGCAGGAGATAACAGCCTGGCGTTCTCAGCATCCTCTTTTTTCTTTTTCTCTTTCAGTTTTTCTGCCTTTTTCTTTGTTTCTTCAAGTGTTGCCAAAGACAGAACCAAACACGGGCGTTCTCCTTCACTCGAAAAAGTGATTCCATCTGGATATGCCTCAAATTCCCTAAGTTCTTCTACTAAATCTTCAGGGATGATCACTTGAATGGTTTCATTCTCGATTGCCAGATGTGCACGCTTATGGTGTTCAGATAGAAATGCACCTTCCCTTACATGAATTTCATAAGGAGGGAGATTTTTCTCTGCAATATCCACATAATTTCGTATTTTACGCTTCAGACAAACATCGGTGACCAGACCTTTTCCAGTCTCAAAATCCTGGCGTGGTGCATTTCCGGAATCGGGATCACCGTTCGGATTTCCATTGGTAACATCAAACAGGTAAACAAATTCATAGCGGTTTTTTATGGCTTCACTCATTGTCATGCTCCTTTATAGTCAGTTGAATTTTCTATGCCATCTACTTTCTTTTTCCAAATATATGCACGGGGGGCATCTTCATGATCATCATTCCAGATGTCCCGCTCCTCCCGCGTCATCCACAGCCATTTTCGCATTTGGTGGTAACCCAAAACAAACATGCCTTGCTGGTCAAGAGAAAGGTATGAAGGAAATCCATTTTCATAAACAGCTTTTGGGTTTTCCGTGTCTTTCAGGGAAACATCAAATTGGCTGCAAATTTGATCAATCAATCGCTCCTGATTAAAAATCTGCCCTTTGTTTTTTGCTTCGTCCTTGGCCTTACGTGCATGATGCCTTGCATTCCTAAGCAAACTGCCAAAGACACTTTTGGGAGAAGCAGAAGCACCAGAAAAATAACGATCTACAATACTGGCATTCACTGTCCCCAATGCTTCGGCCTGTAGCTTTTCCAATACGGACATGAGTTGCCCGAGCAAATAACCTTTGTCTGTGCATGTTGGGTTCATTTTTTCTTTCACCTCCTCTTGCTTGTTAGATTCTTTCCTGTATTTCCGGTTTAAATATGCTTTAATAATTGCAGCACGAGCATCATTCCAATTTTTTGAGGCCCAGCTATCAGCCTCTTTGCCAAGTTCGGCTCGATAACGGAGGATGGCTCTTTGGAATGCCACCTGTGGGAATAGACATTTTTTATCAATAGATGCTCGGTAGAACTGAGTTCCGATTGCAGATGGTATGCCTTCCTTGCGACGATCCTTAGGGTCAGCTAGTGATTCAAGCAATAATGGCAGAGGAAAACTTTCAGGATGTTTCCCCTTTTTGGGGGCAGGGCAACAACGTATCATTTTTAAATCTGTAAAATACTGAGCTAAGCTGTCCACAACATACTGAGTATTAGATTCGATCCAATCCCGCACGGTTGCTCGCCCCTGTCCACCAGAAAGAACCAATGAATAGAATTCATCTGGTTTATCTAACTTATAAGAGATGCCCTTCCAGAGGCTTTTATACATTGCTGCAACTTGCGCCGGTTTTGCTTCCACTTTTTCCTCATCCACCTCAATGGCAAGCCCAAAAGAATCGGACAATAATCCATTTTCCCTTGTCCAATAACAAACTACCGTGTCTCCACTGAGATGTATGTTTTGGCGGGATAAAGTTTGGTTTGGATCGGATGGGTTAGGTGGGTTGGGATGTAACAGTCGATTCAAAGCCGTCATAGATGCAAGGGCTGCATCTGTAGAAATATGCACATTAGCAACCGGAGAACCGGGCTTTTCCTTCCAGCCATAACTCTCAAAAGCTGATGAATTAAAAGAAACAAGTGCAACTCCACTGGTGCTTCCACCCGGAACATTTTTCACCAACGGTATTGTATTGGCTACCAGTTTGTTTTCACCTGTAACCATACAAATATTATTATTTTCATTATCGTTATATTTTGGGGAGCAAACATTCTTCCAGTATTGCTTAACCTCTTCAAGTTCATGGACTCGGCAATCATCGATTGAATAGGAAAATGCAAATAAGTCATTTGACAAACATCCAACAGGAAGAGATACTTTCTGCTCATTTTCCAAAATAGTATCTAAAAATAAGGTGATCGCATGCACAGCAGGTTTTTTTATTACTTGATCACATTTAGAAACTTGATCATGAAACATTCTCAACCGTGATTTAAGCTTTGCCTCTTCTCGTTCGCCTGCGGGGTCAAGCCCTAATGTATATTCAGATTTATCGACCAAGAAAAATGCACGGTCTCCCGAAGTCCGAACTCCTTGAAAAGGAACAAGCAAAGGTAGTCCAAACATTCTTGGTTTCTTCTTTAATCCTTCAGGAATCTTTTCTGGTCGCTTTAATGGTTCTATTCCCAAAAACTGTCCTCCTTCTCCTACTCGTATTACCCAAGAAACTGGCTTAACTTCAAAATCAGGATCAGGAATCAAGTCATCGCGAATTGCAAGATCATAAAGCGCTTTCAATATCATATGACACCTCCTCGCGCCCAATCGGGGCCAACGGCACATCTATTTTGCCATTATCAAGTTCAGCATTGAAAAACAAAGGTGTATTTTGTCGTTTGGCCCCTGTACCAAACTCAATGTCCCATAGCATGACACCAAGCTCTTTGGAGAATTGAATAGCCTTATCATGGGGATTATTAATTGGAGGCGAAATTTCAGCCACACACTCACGGCACCCGAAATAGGGTTGGTGAAAATGCTGCCCCTTTTCTACTCGGCGGGAAAACATATCAATGAACTTATAAATATTGTCATCCCGCCCAGCTTTCTCAGTAAGCGTAAAGAATGCCTCTAGCTGGTAATCAACATTCCGCAAGGCCACAGTATTACGTTGTGCCCTATTTGGAGAGTCATATTTCCATTTCCCCTTCTCTCTCCTCTTTGTCACTTTATCAACTTCAATAGAATATTCGTAGTGACCCCTTTTACCATCCATAAGGATTTGAGAGGGTTGAACTGTTTTACAGGTCAGTTCATTTCGTTTTATGGAGGTGAACGATATTTCATTAAATAGGTAGATGCGCTCCACATGCCATTGAATTGCCGGTTTCCAGCAGATCGCTTCGAATATTCCACGCACCGCCGATGGAGTAGGCACCTCATAGCTCACTCTTTCTGTTTTAAGTTCGGGCCGCGTAAACATTGCCAGTGGCCCTTTAGCTCGAATGCTTAATGTCGGACCTCTCAGTTTTTTCATAATTCCTCCATTATTGAATTAATTCCGAATAATCGGGAAAAAGATTTTCTTCTGAAACTATCAAGCCAAAACGGGCATCATAGAGTCTCCGGTATGGGGGGGTTAAATAATAGAAAGCCTTTTCATGTACAGGCTCGATTGCTCCCGTGTTATACAATTTATCAAAGTCTGGTGAATATACTTGAACAAGAAATGGCTGAAGTGATCGAAAATCATCACGTGAAGGCTTGAATTTTTCACGGATCATCCTCACTTTGTCATATGCATCTTTGTAAGGAACCACAATTGGGTATGTATCACTATCGATCATACGAAATCGCCTGGCAACATCAGGATAATCCAGATTCGACCGCGCATTTTGGACACCCGCCCCGTCCAACTGCACTCCAGAATAAAACAAGCGAAAGTAAGTGGCGAAAATTTCAGGTGAATTTAAATCCAACGCACCATCAGCACATCGCACCACTCCTGCTGATTCACCAACATTCATTAAACTTTCTGTAATCCCTTTCCCCAATCGAAGAACGCCTGCCGGAGGTTCTGTTGGTGCACGGAAAACAATTAACCGACCACCATCAAGCTCCTCACCTTCACGATTACACCGCCCTGCTGTCTGTGAAATACTGTCAAGACCTGCTAACGCTCTAAAAACCACGGGGAAGTCAATATCAACACCGGCTTCAATCAATTGGGTACTAACGAGAAAAACCGTTGATGATTTCTCTGCTAATTTCTTTTTCACCTCGTCTATAATGTCAATGCGGTGACCTGAGCACATTGAAGCAGAAAGGTGGTAAGTCCCCTGTGGCAACAATTCGGCAAGTTCTCGCGCGTCTTTGCGCTTATGGGTTACCACCAAGACCCGATGCATATTTTCCGTAAAAATCCGTTGTGAAATATCCACATATTCCGTTACGCCTTCTGTATCCCATTCAATGTTCACCCGAGATAAATTTTGTGCCAGCTGCATTGTGTCTGGAATTATTTCTTTCACCTCTTCCAAACCACACATTAACGAGCTGCGCTTTTTCAAGGCTGGCTGGGTTGCAGTAGAAAGAACAATTGAACATCCATAATGCTCTCTCAATTCCCGTATAGCATCTAATATTGGATATAAAAGTTGCGGGGGCAAAGCTTGAACTTCATCGAGAATGATGACACTTCTTGAAATGTTGTGTAGCTTTCGCAATCTGGAATTTTTGTTTGAGTATAACGATTCAAAAAACTGCACATTTGTTGTAACAATAACTGGTGCATCCCAATTTTCTGATGCCAGCCTATTCCTTTCTGTATCTTTTTCTGGCGTGAGATTGGAGTGATGCTCAATCACATTTTCTTGCCCGAACACCTCAGAGTACACTGATGCGTTTTGTCCAATAATGCTTGTATAAGGGATAACAACAATGATTCGTTTTAAATTATTTTCAGCTGCGTGGTTTAAAGCAAAGGACATCCCCGAAAGGGTTTTACCCCCGCCGGTTGGAACAGTTAACGAAAATAATCCCGTTTCCGATATGGCCGATTTCCGGCAACCATCTAATATAACTTTTCTTTGGGCATTGACTGGTGTCCAATTGTTATTTTTCGCAGCTGCTACTTTCTCATCAATGCTGCTATCTAATTTGTCCCTCAACTCTAATATTGTTGGGAACAATGGCCTTTTAGGTGTCTCTGGATCTCGCTTTTCTGCATCAAGCCAATCTGCATCAACCAAGCA
>CAZNYF010000181.1:0-5135 GCA_964577195.1 uncultured Thiotrichales bacterium
TTTTTGATCGCATCGACCGGAGCTGTATCGCTAAACATCACTTGTGCAGGCGCAAAGAAATACGCTGCGCCGATCAAAATACTGACAATCAGCATGAGTAGGCCTGCGCCAAAACCCAATCCGCCCAAAGCGCCACCACCGCCGTTTGCAACAGCTGCCAGGGAACCAACAGCACCGATCCCCAAAATACCGATAACAATGCTGGTACCAAGAAGAATGGCACCAAGGATTAACATTGGCTTACGCGTTTTCTCATTGGTTAATCCAGCAAAAAGATGCTCCACTTCTGGTCGACCGTTTTCGCTCAGTGTTTCTTTGGCGGCTAACATCAAACCACCCATCAAAGCGGGCGCAATCAAATACCAGATAATGGGGCCGATGGCGGGAATAATCATCAATACAAACATAATCACCGCAAACAGCGCCGCGATAAGCAGCCAGGTAATCATGTCGCTGGAAAAAACTTGCCAACCTTTTTTGAACCAATTAATTGCGGCAGTTGCGGGGACTGTATTCATTGTGAGACTCCTTGATAAAGATGCTTGGGATAATGCCATAGTACTCCAACAACGTTGCTTTTATGGAGTACTAGCGTAGTTCCTAAACAGCGGAACTGCTCAGATTATTCTTTAAAGGATATAACTAACCTTGCGCCTTTGCCACTTCGTCGCTGAATGGATAACTCTCCTGAATAGAGCTTAATGATGTCATATGCCACACTGAGGCCTATTCCCTGACCTGGCTGACGGGTATCCGCGCGGATACCTCTATCCAATACAGCCTGTGTATTTTCTGGAAACCCGGGGCCATCATCTTCGATGATTAGCTGATTTTTTTCGCCCGTGATGATCACCAGACTCTGCCCGTATTTAGCCGCGTTCTCCAGCAAATTTCCCAGCAGCTCCAGCAAATCATTTTCTTCAAAGCGTAATTTAAAATCTACAGACAAACGATTTTGGAAATTAATCTGCTTATCTACATAGACTTTTTTCAGTGCCCGAATAATGCGTGCGGCTACCGGCTTGACTAACAGGGGTTTTGTTAATGGCGTTATTTTCGAGGTTGAGGCGCGCTGCAACTGATAGCTGATAATTTGATTCATTGAATCCAGTTGCTCTGTGGTTTCTTTACTAATGGACGATTGATTTTGCAGCACCGCCAGCGGTGTTTTAAGACTGTGCGCCAGATCGGCCGTCGCGTTATAGAAACGTTCGCGCTGATTTTTTTCGTGCTCTAGCAGCGCGTTAACACTTTGGGTGAGCGGTAGAATTTCATCCGGCGCATTCTCGGATAATTGGGTTTTTTCTCCCTTGCGGATGGCGTCTAGCTCACTACGAATTCGCCGTAAGGGCTTTAATCCCCAACTGAGCAAGCCGAGAAAAATCAGCAGTAACATGAGCGATATTCCAAGCAACCACCACCAAAGATTCCGTGCAAACTGGTTGCGCTGCGCACGCAATGGGCTATCAATATCAACTGCCTGCAACGTGTAGCGGCGAACATCATCGCCTTCAACGACCCATTCAAACCCGTAACTCACTTTTGACCCTGCCACATCACTGCTGGAAAACAGCCACTCATTCACCGCCACCGGCACGATGGTTGCTGCTTGCTCTAACAATGATTGCGACTGCCAGACGGGGTAACCATGCTGATCATAAATAACCACCGAAAGCCCTGATTCTGGCTGCGCCAGGCGTGGCTCTGGAACGCGTTCAAGAGAGTAGTTAGCGACTCCCTCTCTGGTAATTTCAACCGCCCCCAACATACTGAAAACGAGCCCTTGCAAGCGATCCGTTTCCGCTTGCTCAGCGTAGCTTTCCAGTGCCCTATTGAGGGCAAAACCGGTTAAAACAATAAAGATCAGTAGTGCTGCGCCCGCGCTGACAAGCAAGCGCAGACGTAGAGAATTCACGCGGTACCTGAGCTTTCAGGTCTGGGCAATCGCCATCGGTAACCACGTCCGCGCATTGTTTCTATGGGATTAAGATCACCCTCAGGGTCGAGTTTTTTGCGGACTCGACGAATAAAAACCTCGATGACATTGCTGTCACGTTCATCATCTTCGGCATAAATATGAGAGGTTAAGACGGTCTTCGACAAGACTTCGCCCGCATGTAGAATGAGGTATTCGAGCAGCCGGTATTCGTAAGCGGTAAAGGTCACCGGCTCGCCATTTAGCGCGACGACTTGTTCAGTCACGTTAAGACTAACCGGGCCACTTTCGATATCCGTCTGACTCCAGCGACCACTGCGACGAATCAACGCTCGCACCCGCGCCAGTAATTCTTCCATGTGAAAAGGTTTGGCAAGATAGTCATCTGCGCCTGATTCCAGACCAGTCACTTTATCCTGCCAACGATCACGAGCGGTGAGAATCAAAACGGGATAATCACAATTCTTTTCACGTAATGCTTTAATCACTTCTAGGCCGCTTTTCCCCGGCAGGCCTAAATCGACAATCGCAATGTCTAACGCAAATTCACAGGCCATCCATTCGCCTTCTTCACCATCAGCTGCGGTATCCACTACATAACCTTCTGCTTCCAGCGCTTCACGCAATTGCGTTTGCAACTGCTGCTCATCTTCAATAATTAAAGCACGCATCAGTCTTCAACTTTTCCGGTGATTGCATCAATTCTAAAAACCTCAACCCTACCCTGATGCAACATTTTTACGCGATAGCCGGCATCTTCATCTTGCCCCTGGCGGCGAATATCGAGCAATTTTCCTCCGATATGATCGCGCGCAATCTTGGCAGCGTCATTGCGACTAATTTTTGACTCGCCACTCTGGTCATCAGCAACTGCCTGAGCAGCACCGAATGCGAGAATGTTGAGTAATAGAAAAGTACGAATATTCATGCGTAAAGTTTAACTTAAAATTTATAGGAATGGTTTTATTCGCTAGTCGCTCTACCAATAAAATCAGTTAATAAACCGGAGTGACTTTCACTCTGACCTTTAGCTGGCGACCGGGATCACGATCCATTCGCGTAGTAAACGTCTGACCCTGGTAACGATAGGTGACGCGATAACCATCATGCTTTTCTTCTGAAACACGCTCGTTCACAGTACGGCAACGCTCTTCCCAACGCGGCCCTTTGTCGTAATGACGGCCGCTATTGTAATGGCGTGTCTGGCGTTTAGATTTTTTCTGGCTGGCAACTTCATGACCGATAGCTGAACCAACAACTGCACCAACCACTTTTGCTGTGTCGCGATGGTTACGACTAATATTATGCCCTAACGCACCCCCTAAAACACCGCCGACAATCAAGCCAAGCGTTGAATTATGATGGTTTCCATAATTACGATCATCATCATAGTGAACAGGCCGATAAACTTCATGCTGGTTACATTTCCGAACGGGGCGAGAGGTTGTAACGGTACGGTAAATAGGCTCAACATGGGTTACCCGAGCGCTATCAGTAAAGCCGCGATTGGTTGAATAACTGTGCGCGCCAGTAGCGACGGTTGTAGTCAATGCCGCTGCAATCACTGCGGCTGTAATAATTTTGCGTTTCATGATCCTAGTCCTGTAATTATTTTTAAAATGCTTGAAGCTGTACTTCAGGCTTATGGACAGATTACGCCTGCGTCTCTGAACGATGGCTGAACTTAATCTATAAAAGTTCTGCCAATAACTTATCCATCAATCGCTCAGCCTGCCCCGCATAGCCCCCACCAAACAAATTAAAGTGATTTAAAATATGGTAGAGATTATAAAGCGCTCGACGCACTGGATAACCTGGATCAATTGGGAAAACTTCGCGATAGGCGCTTAGAAACCCACGCCCCGGACTGCCAAATAATTCCATCATGGCGAGATCCGCTTCGTGATCTCCGTAATAAAATGCTGGATCGAAAATTACCGGATTACCGGCTGCATCCCCACTCCAGTTACCTGACCATAAATCACCATGCAAAGGCGAAGCTTTCACCTGACGTCCTGCAAACAACGCTGGGAATTTATCTTTTACCAATTCGCCCTTGTCGATAATGATAGGCGCGATGCCTTTATGTTTAGCCAGGGTTAATTGATAACCCAGACGCTGGTGCCGCCAGAACTCGATCCAGTCATCCAGCCAACCATTGACCTGCGCCGTAGAACCTATTGTGTTACCTCGGTACCAACCAAATTGAGGCTTTGTCGCCAAATGCATTTGCGCCAACTGCTGGCCGAACAACCGCGAATCCTCGCCACCGCCCATACGAATACTTTCCATCACGAGGTAGGAGCGGTCTTCGCCACTACCCCAACAAACCGGTGCTGGTACACGAACCGCCCCCGTATCCGCTAGCGCTTTTAAGCCTTCGGCTTCGGCAATAAACATATCCAGCCGCTCGGGACGATTACTTTTAATGAAGAATTCCCGCTTGTCGCCGGTGATGATCCACGATTCATTGATGCAGCCACCGCTGGTACCTTGGTGGTCATTGATGGAAAAAGGCTCGCCGATCTCATCACTGATGGCCTGCTCTACATGCTTCCAGAAATTCATATTTTGATCATTCGATGCTCGCCCGCTGCGAGGCCGTCTAGAGTCCATGATCCTACCCGATAACGGATCAAGCGCAAGGTAGGATATCCCACTGCTGCCGTCATTCGCCGCACTTGTCGATTGCGCCCCTCGGAGATGGTCAGCGACAACCATTGTGTCGGGATATTTTTCCGCTCGCGGATTGGCGGTTTTCTTGGGCCGATTCGCTGGTCAGCTTCCATCAAACTCGCCTTGGCGGGGAGCGTCATGCCATCTTTCAGCTCAACGCCCTCACGTAAACGCTGTAACGCCGCATCATCGGGAACCCCTTCAACCTGCACCCAATAGGTTTTACTCATTTTATGTTTTGGCTGCGATATCCGCGCCTGCATCGCGCCATCGTCCGTCAAAATCATCAGACCTTCACTATCCCGATCCAAGCGACCTGCCGGAAACACATCAGGAATATCAATATAATCCGCCAGCACCGACCGCTGTTCACGATCCGTAAACTGGCTGAGCACACCATAAGGCTTATTAAATAATACGATTTGAGACATTAATCGAGTGATCCGACAGCAAGCGTTTTCGCATCTTAGGGACGGGTGAATAATAACTTGAAAGCAGGATGTGCCGCGACCCGCAACGCTAG
>CAZNYF010000182.1:0-5070 GCA_964577195.1 uncultured Thiotrichales bacterium
GTTGAAGTGGCGCGCCAGGATAAAAATATCGATGACAGCTATGGCAAGTTATTACGATTATTAATCCATGATATGGAAGATAGCCCAAAAAAAGTCCGCCGTTCGGTTGAACTGATGTGGGTGACCCGCTCCTTAGAGCGTATTGGGGATCATGCCGCCAATATTTGTGAGCACGTTGTTTATGTTGTGAAGGGTAAAGACGTGCGCCATTTAAGCCTGGACGAAATGGAAGACGAGGTGAACAAATTTTGATAATGACCTATGAACCAGGCGACTACCCCGTATAAGGTAAGGTTAAACTGTGGCAATGACCACCATCAGTAACGCCAAACTCAATGCGCTCACTCAGCGTATGGCCGAGCTGGAAATCAATGAAGGTCAGCTCGATGAGCGCTTTATTAAAGGCTCTGGCAGTGGTGGTCAAAAAATCAATAAAACCGCTTCTTGTGTTTATCTTTTACACAAACCCACCGGTATTGAAATAAAGTGTCAGCGTTCACGCTCGCAAAGTGCCAATCGTTTTTTTGCCCGACGCCAACTCTGTGATCGCATCGAATTATTACGTAAGGGCGCGGAATCGCCACAACAACAAGCGATAGATAAAATTCGCAAACAAAAGCAGCGCCGCCGCCGTCGCTCGGGCAGTAAACCATGATCAGAAATAATAATCGACCAATAACGGCTGCAAGGCTGAGTAATATCTAAGAAATGGAACAATTAAATGCCCAGTATGGATTAGGTTCGCAATTATCTTTTCAGTCAGGCGAGGGCGGGTTAATCAAGGCTGTTATTTCGAATAAATACGCTGATGCCGAAATTTATTTACACGGTGGGCACCTCACCCATTTCCAGCCAAAAAATACGCAAGTTGTTATCTGGATGAGTGGGCAAGCCCTGTTTATGAAAGATAAGGCTATACGTGGTGGCATCCCGATTTGTTGGCCCTGGTTTGGCCCACATGTGACAGATAATAGCCTGCCGCAACATGGGTTTGTACGGACATCGGAATGGGCGGTAATCGCCAGCGAATCGTTGTCTGATGGGTGTACACGACTATGCTTGGGTTTAGAAGGTGATGGCACTAACCCACTGTGGCCACACCCCTTTGAGCTGATGTTAGTCATCACTATTGGCACACAATTACAGTTAGCATTAACCGCGATGAATACCGGTTCTAATACCATTAAGTTGGGCGCAGCTTTTCATACGTATTTTGCTGTTGGTGATAGTAGTACGATACGTATCAGTGGCCTTGATGGTTGCCAGTATCTCGATAAACCGGATAATTATGCACTAAAAAATCAGCACGGTGATATCCGCATCGCTGGCGAGGTTGATAGAATCTATCTTGATACCCTGAATGATTGTGTTATCGATGACCCAGCATTAAAACGTAAAATTATTGTCAGTAAAGAGGGTAGTGCCTCAACCGTTGTTTGGAATCCCTGGGTAAATAATGCTAAAGCCATGGTGGATTTTAATGATGATGGCTATCAATCAATGGTCTGTATTGAATCGGCTAATGCAGCGGATGATGTGCGTGTACTTGAGCCGGGGGAATGTCACACATTAATTCAGCGAATTACGGTGCAATAGGTATATTAAGGTATTTTAATCCTTTATTTTTTTATTAATGAATATTGTAGGATGCAGTAAGCTAGCTGTGAGCTATTTATAGAATGAGAGAAGTTGAAATTTCTAAAGAGCCAGTCGAGCTTTATAAAATCCTCAAATTTGAAGGTATGATGTCCAGTGGTGGTGAAGCGAAGCGAGTTATTGCTGATGGCCAAGTTTTGGTCAATGGAAAAATAGAAACCAGGAAGAGGAAAAAGATTGTTTCAGGCGATACAATAGAATGTGGTGAAGAGAAAATTCAAATTAAATTGCTCTCAAGCTAATTGGTAGCAACCTCTCGCTCTCCTTGGCGGTCAGCGAATGAATCCGTTTAATTACAAAGCCAAATTGGTATATCGCCTGTCTCCACTTTGCTGATTAGCTAAAATAGGTTTAGTATTCAATGAGGTTAGTCATGGAGCGGGATTCATGAAAAAGACACTTGCGTTGGCAGTGATTTATTACTGCTTATTGATTATGCCTGTGTACGCAGAAAACTCGACGAAGAACTCTTTTAAAGAGCAGCAAGTGAAAGTCATGGATCGTAATGGCTTCGAAAAGCCATTAGTTGCTGCATCTTTAATGGTGCCCTCTGGTTGGAAGACGCAAGGTGGTATCGTTTGGCAGCAGAATAATTCAGGTTGTGGCTCAACCACACCACACGTTAACTGGGTTGCCAGCGCGCCCGATGGTTTGGGTTTAATATCGCTACTCCCCGGTGAAAACTGGTCAGGCAACACTATGCAGTTTCAGGCACAAGGGAATTCTTGTCCCAATGTCATGGTTACTGACGCAAAGCAAATCATTCTGAACTACGTACAACGTTATCGTCCTCATGCACAGCTAATCGAATACTACGACCGCCAAGATGCAATTCAAGATTTACTTGCGCAACTACAACCACTGACTAATCTTTATGGCGTCGAATCAAGTCAATGGGCAGGTGCTGGTCAGGCATTGATTGCTTATCAAGTTAACGGTAAACCAGTACGTGAAATTATTGGTACTTCTGTTGTGTTTACAGGAACACGCTCCCCCGATGCATTAACTGGCGGCACGATGGATTTTCTAAGTATATTGGTTAACCCCGGTTACGCCATGCGTATGCCAGCAGAACAGCTCGATTTACAACAAGCTGAAAAGATTCGAAAATCTGCTCAGCCAGGCCAGGAATGGATGGCGAGAATGGCGCAACACAATGCTAAAATTACAGGTATTAATGCCAAAGGCGCCGCTGATCGTGCCCGTATCACCTCAAAAACCAATCGTGACATCAGTGCAATGCAGCAAGACTCCTGGCGCAAACAAAATGCAGCGACAGACCGTGGTGACCGCGAATTCCTAGAAACCATTCGCGAAGTGGAAACCTATAACGATGCCAATGGCGGCACCGTAGAACTCGATGGCACCTATGATAATGCCTGGCAATTAGATGACGGCACCTACGTCACTACCGATGACCCATCGTTTAATCCGTATGCTGCAACAGGGCAGGGTGGCAGACAGTTAGAAGTGACAGAGTAAGTCCATGTTAGAGATTATTCCAGTAACTGGGAAGGCTCAGTAGTTTATGGTCAGAGTAAAAAATATTTACAGGAATAATTCTGATTACGAATCTGTATAAAAATAAAAGGGTCGATGGAAAATCCATATAATACTCATTTTCTGTCGACCCTTTTCAGGTGCTTTTATTTGTTATGCTAGCGCTGAGCCATCTTCTAGGCTGGGGTAATCGGTATAACCTTTGGCATCGCCACCATAAAACGTATTAGGGTCTGCTTCATTCAGTTGCTTGCCTTGGTGGAGCCGTGCCGGTAGATCTGGGTTAGCAATAAAAGCAGTTCCGAAGGCAATAAAATCACTTTCGTCGTTTGCAAGACTTTGTTCTGCTAATTCGCCTGTATAACCGCCATTAGCTATATAAGCACGGCTAAATGTGTGGCGTAAAGTTGAGAAATCAAAACCATCAGCTGTAGCGCCGGCGAAGTTTTCGACGACATGAAGGTAGGCAAGATTAAACACATTTAGCTGTTGGACTAAGTGGTTGTATAAGGTTTGCGGATCACTGTCAGACATCGAGTTAAACGTTCCTGTGGGGGAGATACGAATGCCAACGCGATCACCACCCCAAATATCGGTCACTGCTTGAGTCACTTCTAGTGTTAGGCGCATTCTATTTTCAATAGATCCGCCATATGAATCATCGCGTTTATTGGCGCCGTCTTTTAAGAACTGGTCAAGTAGATAACCGTTAGCCGCATGAATTTCGACACCATCAAAGCCGGCTTGCTGGGCATTGATGGCGGCTTGACGATATTGTTCAATGATGCCGGCTATCTCGTCAGTGTCGAGCGCGCGTGGCTCGACAAAGTCGAGCATACCTTCGTTGGTAAACGCCTGGCCTTCTGGTGCAATCGCCGAGGGCGCTACTGGCAGTGCATTATCAGGTTGCAGATTGGGGTGCGATACGCGGCCTACGTGCCACAATTGTAAAAATATTCGTGAGTTTTTTGCATGCACGGCATCAGTGATTTTCTTCCAGCCTTGAACCTGATGAGCGGAATAAATACCTGGGGTCAGCGAATAGCCCTTTCCTTGAGGTGAGATTTGTGTGGCTTCACTAATAATCAACGCCGCCGAGGCTCGTTGTTGGTAATATTCAACGTTGAGATCGTTAGGAATGTCTCCTGGCTGTGTTGAACGAGACCGTGTCAGCGGTGCCATGACAATACGGTGGGGTAAGTGTAGATTGCCTAGTTTAGCTTCGCTAAACAGATGTTTAAGGCGCATATTCCTATTCTCCATAGTCGTTTAATTTACATGGATGGTATAATTTACATGTTTAGTATATTTTATAAACTATGAGGCAATAGTTTGGTTTTCACAAGTACGCACTATTTGCATAGTGAGTTACAAAGAGGTGCCTAATGGCTAATTTAAAGGGCCATGGAGATTCCAGACACTCTTCAAAGACAACAGAGTGTAGTTGATTTGAATATTTGCCCGGTCACGACGTCTATTGATGTTATTGGTGGCAAATGAAAGGTCATTATTCTTTATCAGTTACGCGGGCGAACACTTAGGTTTGGCGAGTTAAAACGCAGTATTCCCAAGATTACTCAGAAAATGCTGACGCAACAGCTACGTGAGCTTGAAAAAGATAAATTGGTCGAGCGTCATGTCTACGCCGAAGTGCCGCCAAAAGTGGAGTACACCTCCACAGAGCTGGCAGAGCAACTGAACCCAGCGCTCGATCTACTGTGTGCTTGGGGAAGAGAATACGAAGCAGCACACCAACCTTGAGCAGAGCAGCTAAAATTAGGGTGTTGATCAATCGGTTTAGATGGGGGTGGAAGTTTTGATCATGAAAAATGTCAATGCGATTGCCAGCAGAACCATCTGTATAAAGCAAAGCATGATTGTAAGTAGTGCATAACTTAAGACATGTGCTATGAC
>CAZNYF010000183.1:0-4858 GCA_964577195.1 uncultured Thiotrichales bacterium
TTTAAAACCAGTCGATTGCCAAACTCAGGATTAGCCGTGCCGCCAAAGAGCAAACCGCCTAAATTATCACTCACCAGCGGCTGACTAAAATCGCCACCACCGGCTTTGGCGAACTGTTGAGCAAGCAGCGCCGGGTAGGAGTTGTTTTGCCCTTGCAAAGAAAGTGCTCTATCTGCAAAACCGGCTGTTAATGAATCACCGAGCGTCACAAATGCGCTGAAATCGGCATTCCCGCTGGAGCTAGGAGCCTCTACTGCGGTTTCAAAATCTGATTCACAGGCGGAAAGAATGATACAGGCGATGGTTAAACTGGCAATTTTTATCATTTGATTATTCATAAGTATAGTTTAGTACAGTTTAGATGAGATTCCCGTTATTTTGGAATTATTGTCTGGGTCGAACGCGACTTGTCTGGCAGCAACCAGGCGGCAAGCGCGGGCATTAAGAACACAGCACCTAGCATATTAACCAAAAACATAAAGGTCAGCATGATGCCCATATCTGCCTGGAATTTAAGATCGGAAAACATCCACGTCATAACCCCCAGCGCCAGGGTGATGGCGGTAAAGACGACGCCGGCACCGGTCATGCCCAATGTCATCCGGTACGCTTTTGCAAAAGGTAAGCCTTGCTTCATTAAACTCTGCAAGCGACTGAAGATATAAATACCATAATCCACACCGATGCCGACACCAAGAGCGACCACTGGGAGGGTGTTTACTTTTAGACCAATCTCCAGCCACGCCATCAGCGCGTAGGACAACAGACTGACGACTGCCAGCGGAATGACCACACATAACGCGCCCATGAAAGAGCGAAAAATCAACAGGCATAAGATAAAAATGGCGCTAAAAACATACATAAGAATGGGAAACTGCGCTGCTTCGACCACTTCATTGGTCGCAGCCATCACGCCCATGTTGTGACTGGCGAGTAAATAGCGGACGTCTTTGGAGGCGTGGTTGTCGCGATAATATTTGACCGCATCAATCACCCTGGCGATGGTTTCTGCCTTGTGATCTTCGGTAAAGACCAGCACCGGCATGACGCTGCAATCTTTATTTAACAGACCCGAATTGGTCGGTACATAAGCGGTCGATTGCACCAGCATATGCTGGTTGCGTGGCAGTTCTCGCCACTTCAATGCGCCTTCATTCCAGCCTGCGTTCAGTTGTCTGGCGATGCCCGGCAGAGAAATTACGGACTGCACGCCTGCGACGTTCTCAATCGACCAGGCAAAGCGTTCAATATCGCGCATTACATCGTAATCAATGCAGCCATCGACTTTGGTTTCGGCAATCACGGATAACACATCAACACCAATAGAGAAACGATCGGTAATGACTTGCGTGTCCTGATTGTAAACGGAGTCTGCATGAAACTCGGGCACGCCCTTATGCAGATCGCCAATGGCGATATCTGCACCTTTCCAGTAACCCAGCGCCGCCAGACTAATGCCTATAATGATGACACCCACTGCAACACGCTTTTCGGCGACATGGGCAACCACATCCCAGACCGGATCCAATAATTTTTCACGTTTTTTCAGCTTGTCTCGGTAAGGCTGATCAAACTTTACATAGGAAACCAGCACCGGAATTAAAATTAGATTAGTCAGAATAATGATCGCCACACCCAGGCTGGCGGTGATGGCCATTTCTCGTATGATTTCGATCTCAATAAACAGGATGGTCAGAAAACCAATGGTGTCGCTTAACAGGGCGATACCACCCGGCACCAACAACCGCCGGAAACTGGAACGTGCGGCGGCCATGCTGTCCTTCCCATCGAGCACCTCGACCCTGACGGCACTGAGCATCTGCACGGCATGACTGACAGCGATCGCAAAAACCAGGAAGGGCACCAGTATCGACATCGGGTCCATGCCAAACCCCAACATAGGCAATAGCCCCAGCAACCAGACCACCGCCATCAGTGAGCCGGAGAGTGTCAGTAGCGTCAATACCAGCGACTGCATGTAGAGATAAACCAGTATCGCTGTGAGTATCAGAGCGATCAGGAAAAACAGCTTTACGGCAGCTGCGCCTTCGTGGATATCACCAATGACCTTAGCAAAACCGATAATATGCACACCCAGCGTTGTCGGGCTGGAGAGCAGGTCCAACTTGATGTTTTCACTGCTAAAGCGCTGACGGATACGCTCTTCCAGCAGTTGTGACACTTTGATGTAATCGAGTTCCTCACCGGTATTCGGGTCAATTTCCAGCAGCGAGATGCTAATAATAGCGGCGGTAAAGTCATTCGCCACCAGGCGGCCAACCACGTTTGATTTGAGAATGTTCTTTCTGACCTCGTAAAAACCTTCTGCTGTCGGTTTAAAGTCAGCGGGCACGACATTACCCCCGGCAATGCCATCCTCAACCACTTCGGTAAAACGCACATCGGGGGTAAACAGTGAGCTGACACGGGAGCGGTCAACCCCGGGGATGAAAAATGCCTCATCGGTCGCCTGTTTTAGCGCCGTAAAAAACTCCGCATTGAAAATATCACCTTCATTGACCGTCAAGGCAATGATCACTCGGTTAGCACCGCCAAATTCATCACGATATTGCAGAAACGGTTGCATGTATTCGTGCTTTAACGGCAGTAGCTTGCTGAAGCTCGCATCCACTTTTAAATGAGTCAATGAATACCCCATTACCACTGTGATCAGCAAAAAAACCGCGATGACGATTTTTCGATGCCCGAATATGAGTGTTTCCAGGATTGTCTTTATTTTATCCATCATAAAAACCTAACAGCCACCGATGCTTTTCTTATCAAAAACATCGCATAAATCTAGCGACTGAACACCCGATTCACCCACCATCAAGATTTTATTCGGGCTAAATTCATAAACATCAGACAGTGCTTTGCGATCCGGTAATTGATAATGCTGTGTCTGCGAAAAATCCGCGTTAACTAGAAGCACAATACCGGCATGACCCACGGCAAGGAGTTGTCCATTTTGCAGCTGTGTGAGGCTGTTAATTGAAGTTTCTATCGATGTGGGAACCGCTTCCCAGCTATCACCCTTGTCGTTGGAGAGGAACAACTTGCCGCGTAAACCTGCTACTGCTACGTGGCTTTTACCCCAGCTAAGCACATCAAAAAAAGAGCCCTGATAGGGCGATGGCAGGCTTGTCCAGCTGTCACCCGAATCGAGCGAGCGATAAAGATTACCGGCTTCTGCTGCGATATATAATTCACCGGCTGAGTTCCCGCTAATGGCATTGAGGTGAAAGTCATCCTCTTCGCTGATCGGTTTCTCCTGCCAGCTATCGCCGCCATTTTTGGAAACCAAATAGTAACCATACGCGCCAATGGCAATACCATTTTCCGAAGTACTGAAAGTGACATCGAACAAGGGGCGCTGCTCATCAATGTTTTGGTAGACCTGCTGCCAGTTGTCACCGCCGTCCACGGTTTTCAGAATAATTGCATCATGGCCGACTGCCCAGCCGTGGCGGTCATCGAACATATCAATTGCGGTTAATAGAACCTGTGTTGGGACTTGCGCCTGCTGCCAGGAGCCTGAACCAGTGCGTTTTAGAATATGACCGCGTTCACCGGCTAACCAAATCGTCTGCTTGCCTTGCTTATCTAGCGCCTGCTTCCCAGCGCCGCTAACGGATAATAATAACGAATGGGGTGCTTGTGGCGCCTGCCAGGCATGTTGGGAATTGGCGGGTACATCAACACCCGCCCAGGCAGCCGTTAAGGTTAAGAATAAAGAGGCGCTCAGAAATGGCCTCTTGCTCATCATGAACTATCGACGACCTGATCTACGCAAGGCCGAGACGGTAAAGTCCGACTCTTTTACCTCAGCAGAAAAGTCTACGGTTTTAGCTTCTTCATTGTTTAAACCCACCGCGAGATAACGTCCAGACTGTAAATCATGATGCACTTCCAGCGTTGTCCAGATCACCGGTAGATCATAATAGTTAATCACATGCCCTTCTGATACACGCCAGAGCTGATCGCGATTATCGTATTGGTCGACATGCAGTACCTGCCATGAGTCTTCATCAATATAGAATGTCCGCCGTTTGTAGATGTGGCTGGTGCCTTCTTTGAGTGTTGCCTCAACCACCCAGACGCGATGTAGCTCGTAACGCAGATGCTCTGGGTTTAAGTGTAACGGCTTGATGATGTCTTTATATTTCAGCTTGTTACTGTGTAGTTGGTAGGCGTTGTACGGCACGAACATTTCTTTTTTACCCACCAGCTCCCAGTTATAACGCTCGGGGCTGCCGTTAAACATATCCAGCTGATCACTGGTACGCAAACCATCAGAACCCGTGCCAGGATTGTCGAAAGCAATGTTAGGCGCACGACGAACGCGACGCTGACCGGGGTTATAAACCCACGCTTTGCGCACTTCCTGCTCCTGATTCAGGGTGTCGTGTACCAGCAAAACCGTGCCAGCAAGACGCGCAGGGGCAGTAATGTGTTGCTTGAATTTCAATAAGGTATTGTTGATATTTTCTTCTGTGGCACCCACCTGATGATAAGTACCCACCGAAGTATCAACCAGCTTGACCAGGGTATAGCTACCATCACGTAAGACTGGTGCCTGACCGACGTTGCGCACACTTTTATCCTGACGGTAACGCAGGGTATGATTCCATATTGCTTCAAGCCCGTTTTCCGGTTGGGCGAAAGGAATACCGATGATTGCACCCGTGACACCATTGCCGCCGGTTTCCAGCTTGGCATTGTCGCCAATCGCAGCCGTCGCATCATAAATTCTTTGTGGCATAGCGGCACTGCGATGCGTTGGGTACACCTTCATGCTAAAAGTGTCATAACTTTTTAGCATCGCCTGATGCCCTGCGGTTAACTTACTCGCATGTTC
>CAZNYF010000184.1:0-4821 GCA_964577195.1 uncultured Thiotrichales bacterium
CAGATTATTGGTCGAACTTGCTGTTTGCTGTACTAGGTTATTTTTAGTGGTTACGTTTTAGAGTGTCCGGCAAGATCATCCGCTATCCGTGCAAAAGTACTTTTGTGGCATTGAGGGCAGGGCGGAATATGTCCGGTCTTCTTAAAATGTAGTTTGTTGCCACAGTCGCTGCATTGGAGAATGCCAGCGCCAGCAACTTCACCGGTATGCCAAACTTCAAAGGCAGCCATGTTGGATTGGTCTTTTAGCTCCAGTAGTTCGACCGTGGTTTTGTCTGCTACCGAAATAAGGTGGCGATAAAGATAGTTTTCTTCAGCTTTTAGTTCGACCGGTAGCCAGTCTTTGATCTCTTGACGGGTGTCACTGATAAAAACTGCAATGGCGTGTAAATCCCGTTTAAACCAGCCGCTGATTTGTTTTGCTTCCATCTTGGTCAGCTCTTTGAGTGCGATGGCCTCATCCTGTACTTTGTAGAGCGAGTTTTTAAGCCAGTCTTCGCTAAAACCGCTGTCATCAAGCAGCATATCGTGAACCTTCCGGGTGACTTTGTCATATCCCGTAATGAGTCGGTTGTGGTCAGGTTTTGTCATCATTTCCTCACTTGCTTACTTAGTTTAAGTATAGGTCAGGATTTGCAGAAGATCGCGGAATACGCACCGTTTCAGCTATACTCTCCAGTTCTAAAACTGACTGAATTAATCTCATGTTCGATAGCTTGAGTGAACGCTTAACCTCCACCGTCCAGAAATTGCGTGGACAGGCGCGTCTGACCGAAGAAAACATTACCGATACCTTGCGTGATGTGCGGATGTCGTTATTGGAGGCGGACGTTGCTTTACCCGTTGTAAAAGAGCTGATTGCGAAGGTTAAAGAACGAGCGATTGGTCAGGAAGTGCTCGCTAGTCTTACGCCGGGGCAGGCGTTCGTCAAGATTGTGAATGACGAGTTGGTTACGATAATGGGCGAGGTCAATGATGGCCTTAATCTTAGCGATCAATCACCGGTTGTCATTCTTGTCGCGGGTCTACAAGGCGCGGGTAAAACCACCAGTATCGCTAAATTAGCACGGTTTCTAAAAGAGAAGCACGGCAAGTCAGTAATGGTGACCAGTGCTGATGTGTATCGTCCTGCGGCGATCAAGCAGCTGGAAACTTTGGCGAAAGAAGTCGGTGCGAATTTTTACCCATCTACCACCGACGATAAACCTGTCGATATTGCCAAAAGTGCGGTCGCCACCGCACGAGTTCAGCAGCAAGATGTACTGCTCGTGGATACCGCAGGTCGTTTGCATATCGATGCGGATATGATGGCCGAGATCCAGCAGATCCATGCGGCTATTGATCCACTGGAAACCTTGTTTGTGGTTGATAGTATGACCGGTCAGGATGCGGCTAATACCGCCAAGGCGTTCGATGAAGCATTGCCATTAACGGGCGTGATTCTGACGAAAACGGATGGCGATGCACGTGGTGGTGCTGCGCTATCAGTTCGGCATATCACCGGTAAACCAATCAAATTTATCGGTGTGGGTGAGAAAACCGAAGCGCTGGAGCCTTTTCATCCTGATCGGATTGCTTCTCGTATTCTCGGGATGGGCGATATTGTTGGTCTGGTCGAAGATGCGCAGGAAAAAGTTGATCACAAAAAAGCCGCTAAACTGGCTAAAAAGATCAAGCGTGGCAAGAATTTTGACATGTACGATTTGCGCGATCAGTTTTCGCAGATGAAGAAAATGGGTGGCATTGGCGGCTTGATGGACAAGCTCCCAGGTATGGCAAAAATTCCCGATGCGGTTAAGAATCAGGTCAATGACAAGCAGTTTGATCACATGGTTGCGATTATCAATTCAATGACCCCGCAGGAACGCCGTTTTCCGGACGTCATTAAAGGTTCTCGCAAGCGCCGCATTGCTGCTGGATCGGGTTTGCAGGTTCAGGATGTGAATCGCCTGATCAAGCAACATCTACAAATGCGTAAGATGATGAAAAAAATGAAAGGCGGTGGTATGCGCAAGATGATGCGTGGAATGAAAGGTGGGATGCCGCCGGGAATGCCATTTTAGAATTAGTGCTTCACAGTACGCGCCGCTTCACGTAGAATCGCGCGTCTTCGCATTCATGCGTCAGAATAGCGTATGAATTAAGGTTTTAGAACGAGATGGTCTTTATAAAGGCGGTCTCGAATAGTTATACAACAGGATTACCAAGCATTATGGTTACAATTCGTTTGTCCTTAGGCGGTTCCAAGAAGCGTCCGTTTTATCACATGGTTGTTACAGATTCACGCAAGCGTCGCGATAGCGGCTACATCGAGCGTTTGGGATATTTCAATCCCAGAGCACGCGGCCAGGAAGAGCGCCTGCATCTGAACAGTGACCGCATTGATCACTGGGTTAAGCTTGGTGCACAATTTTCTGATCGTGCTGCAGCGCTATGTAAAGAAGCCAGCAAGGCCCCGGCTGCGGCATAAGGTTTTTAGTCGGTGAGTAAGGATGATTCACCAGTCGTCCTCGGCTGGTTAACCAGCCCGCACGGTCTCAAAGGCTGGATGAAAATCCAGTCGCATACGCGCCCTAACACCGACATCTTTAACTATGATCAGTGGCTCATCAGTAATGGTGATGGCTGGGAGAAGATCAAAGTTGAAATTGGTCGGAGCCAGGGTAAAGGGCTGATCGTCAAGCTGGAAGGCTTTGATGATCGTGATCGCTCAGAGGCGTATTGCAAACGGAAAATAGCGGTACCTAAAGATCAACTGGAATCGCTGGCGAAGGGCGAGTTTTACTGGAGCGATTTAATCGGTTTAGAGGTTAAATCCACACAAGGTTTTGATTTTGGCCGGGTGGATTCTCTGGTTGAAACAGGTTCCAACGATGTACTGGTGGTCAAAGGTGACAAGGAACGATTAATTCCTTACATCTTGCCCGATGTGGTTAAGAATATTGATCTCGATGCTGCGATTATCGAAGTGGATTGGGATCCAGAGTTTTAATGCGTTTTGATGTCATTACGCTGTTTCCAGAACTGGTTGAGCAAGTTGTCAATCATGGTGTTACGGGGAGAGCCAGTCAGAACGGTTTGATCGAATTGTACAGTTGGAATCCTCGGGATTACACCCAGGATGTTCATCGAAATGTGGACGATCGACCTTACGGCGGTGGCCCCGGCATGGTGATGACTTACCAGCCGCTGGCAGATGCGTTAAGCGCAGCAATTGCAGCGGATGATCGGCCCGCGAAAGTGGTTTATCTTAGTCCGAAAGGATTGCCGATAAATCAAAAAGTGGTAAACGAATATGCAAAGCAACCTCGTTTGATCCTGATTGCAGGTCGCTACGAGGGAATTGACGAGCGATTCATTGAATCGCACGTTGATGAAGAATGGTCCGTTGGTGATTATGTGTTGAGCGGTGGAGAACTTCCCGCGATGACAGTGATCGACGCGATGGTCAGGCAAATTCCGGGCGTGCTCGGACATGAAGATTCCGCAGCGCAGGATTCATTCATGCAAGGTTTGCTGGATTGTCCGCATTACACTCGGCCGGAAGAGGTGAATAATCTCAAGGTTCCGGCAGTCTTGTTAAGCGGAGACCACGCCAAAATTGAAAAATGGCGGCACGAACAATCGTTGCTGGTAACTCGGCAGCGTCGCCCGGATTTGATCAAGTCAGATCCGGATAAATAGAATATTGAAATCAGGTAAAGAGAATGAACATCATTGATCAGATAGAAGCGGAACAGCTCAAAAGCGATGTTCCAGATTTTTCTCCCGGCGATACCGTCATTGTTGACGTAAAAGTCAAAGAAGGCGAAAGAGAGCGTTTGCAGGCATTTGAAGGTATTGTTATAGCCAAGCGTGATCGCGGTCTGAACTCAGCATTCACCGTACGCAAAATATCTCACGGCGAAGGTGTTGAGCGTGTTTTTCAAACGCACAGCCATGCCGTAGATAACATCACAGTGAAGCGTCGCGGTAAAGTTCGTCGCGCCAAGCTCTACTACTTGCGTGAACTGACGGGTAAAGCTGCACGTATCAAGGAAAAGCTCGGCTAAACCAGCAAGCTTTCCACTAAAAAAGCCCCGCTCTTGAGCGGGGCTTTTTTTATGCTTCAAACATTTTGTTCTTTACAAATGCCCTAGCCTTTAATTAGACTAGTCTGGTAACTAGTCATTTGTAGGCGAGCGATGAAAGGTTGGGCAGTTCAAGAAGCAAAAGCACGGTTTAGCGAGCTATTGCAGGCATGCGATACCGACGGGCCTCAATTAGTCACTAAACGTGGAGTAGAAATGGCCATGCTCGTGCCAGTAGATGACTGGAAGCGTCTCCAGGCCCTGGCAAAACCATCATTGAAAGAGCTGCTACTAAGTAATGACTCTCGCGCAGATATTCCCATCCTAAAACGGGGGCAAGCAAAACGCCGAACTATCGAGATGATTTAATCAAACATGTATCTACTGGATACCAATGTGATTTCAGAGCTGCGCCGGCCTAAACCGCATGGTGCGGTAGTCGTCTGGATCGCGGATGTCGCTGAACAAGACTTGTTTCTATCGGCAGTGACTCTGGCGGAGATTCAGGCAGGGATTGAGCTAACCCGCGATCAAGATCAGGCCAAGGCGGATGAATTGGAGAGCTGGTTGGATCAGGTTGCGGCAACGCACCAAACCTTACCCATGGACGGGAGCGTATTTCGTGCCTGGGCAAAGTTGATGCATCATCGCTCAAGCACTCTGTATGAGGATGCGATGATTGCTGCGACTGCCAAAGTTCATCACCTAACCGTCGTTACTCGAAACATCAAAGATTTCCAGCATTTTGATGT
>CAZNYF010000185.1:0-1968 GCA_964577195.1 uncultured Thiotrichales bacterium
AGTACGGTTACGGAGCTCCTATCACGTTCAGGGTTTCTTCACCAAATCGAATCGGCTTATCGTTTCGAACAATCGCAAAGCTGTACGGATAAACGTGCTCCCGGGTTTCCGGGCCAAAGCGATCTGTCGAAACCCACACCAAATAAAAAAGTGCTTCCTCATCGAGGCGAATAATCCGCGTCCGCGCATTACCTTGTTTTTCTCCCGCCAAAGCAGCCACTACTACAAATTTGCTAAATTCCAGATTCATGAGCGTTGGCGGCTGCTTAAATGGATCAGCCAGACTAAACAATCGCTGGTATGCCTCTTCACTACGCAATATTTCAAATCGTTGAGTACGAATCTCGGAAAATGGGCTGACGCCACTGACTAACGGGATTAGAATTCGATCAGTCTTGCCATCAGTTAGATCATCACCCTCACAGGCGGTGATCAAGAGGAAAACGGCGAGTATCAAAACTCTGTAAAACATCGACTCAACCCTGTAACCTTTAGCGTTATTTTTAGCGTAAAATTTTAAACCTAGAAAAATCAGTTGAGCACCGAAAAGACACGTAAGCCATTGGCGTGCATGGTGGAACAGAAAAACTCGTAGTCACCTTGCTGGTGATGAGAGCTTTTTCTGTTTCGCCAGGTGCGTCAATGGATTGCGTGGACTTCGGTGATTCAACTGATTTTTCTAGGTTAAACAACTACTGAGAAACTATCACATGACTGAGACAACCACAGAATCTGGACTCATTTACGAAGACGTCACCGTAGGTGATGGCGATACCGCTACCGCTGGACAAACCGTAACCGTTCATTACACCGGCTACTTAACGGATGGCACTAAATTCGATTCCAGCAAAGACCGTAACGATCCTTTTGAGTTTTCACTAGGCGCCGGGCAAGTCATCAAAGGTTGGGATGAAGGTGTCTCTGGCATGAACGTTGGTGGTGCTCGCAAACTCACCATTCCACCGGAACTAGGCTACGGCGCACAGGGAGCAGGCGGCGTCATTCCTCCTAACGCCACGCTGGTTTTTGATGTGGAGTTACTCGGTACCCAATAGGCAAGCCAAAATGTTTAAAGAATTCTCTCAAGCGCATCAAGTCCCTTTCGACGGCTCATTTGATCTATCCAAAAGCCCCACCGATCCACTTGAAAAGCAAAAACGTAAGTATTGGAAAAACCACCTGCAGCAATCTTCCAAAGACTTATATACGCTTCAGAGGGAATTTTATGCGCATGACAAACACGCCATATTGCTGGTATTCCAGGCGATGGATGCTGCTGGCAAGGACAGCACCATCCGACATGTGATGCGTCATGTGAACCCGGCCGGCTGTCAGGTGGCTTCTTTTAAACAGCCCTCAAGCGAGGAACTTGACCACGATTTTCTCTGGCGAACCACTAAAAAACTGCCTGAACGCGGCCGTATCGGGATTTTTAATCGCAGCTATTATGAAGAAGTACTGATACTCAAAGTTCACCCGGAATACATTGCAGCCGAAAAACTTCCCGAAGAGATCGATCAATCTACTCTCTGGGAAGATCGCTACGAATCCATCCGCTCTCACGAAAAACATCTTGCTGCCAACGGTTTTGTGATTCTTAAATTTTGGCTGAATATTTCCAAAGCCGAGCAAAAAACCCGCTTTCTTTCACGTCTTGATACGCCGGAAAAGAACTGGAAGTTCTCAGCCACTGATATTCAGGAACGGCAGCACTGGGATGATTACATGCTCGCCTATGAAGCAGCCTTAAACGAAACATCCCGTCCCTGGGCACCCTGGTATGCTCTCCCAGCAGACAATAAACCTTATGCCCGTGCACAAGTAGCACAAATAATTGTTAACACCATGAAGCAACTCAAGACGAGCTATCCAACAGTTTCAGAAAAACAACGATCAAGTTTTGCTCAGGCCAGGAAGTTACTGGAATCGGAGTAAGTCATTACCAATGGTAGCGCTCTAACGACCAAT
>CAZNYF010000185.1:2068-4763 GCA_964577195.1 uncultured Thiotrichales bacterium
CTGGAAACGGCGCTGGTCAAGGTAACGGTGCTGGAAATGCTGCCGGTGCTGGAAATGGTGCTGGCAATATGGACGGCGATGTTGATGGTTCATTCAGCATGAGCTTTAAAGGACGTGGTCGTGGTAACGGCAACGCTACTGGAAACGGCTTCGGAAACGGTGCTGGTCAAGGTCAAGGTAACGGCACTGGCACTGGCAACGCATTCGGAAATGGCAACGCATTCGGAAATGGTCGTGGCTTCGGTCAAGGTACCGGCGCTGGCAACAACGCTATGAACGGTAGCAATGCTTCTACTGGTTACCGCGCACCTGCTCGTCCAATGATGCAAATGCCTCCTATGCCTATGCCTATGCCTGCACCTGCTGCACAAGCTCCTGCTGCTCCGGCACCCGCTGCGCAAGCACAAGCTCCCGCTCCTTTCGTTGCAGCACCTATGATGCCTCGCATGCCTGCTCCTATGATGATGTCACAGCCTGCTCCTATGATGATGGCTCCACCTGCACCAATGATGCAGATGCCTGCACCAATGATGCAGATGCCTGCACCGATGATGCAGATGCCTATGCGTATGCCTCAGTTTCAGGCTCCTCAGTTTCAGGCCCCTCAGTTCCAGGCTGCTCCACAATTTGCTGCACCCCAAGCACCTCAGTTTGCTGCGCCGCAGTTCTCTGCAGCACCTAATTACAGTGCTCAAATGAATCAAATGCAAGCACAACAAGCGGCTGCAATGGAAGCTCAACAAAAAGCTTTCGCTGAGTTCCAAAAGCAAATGCAAGCACGTAGTGCCTCTTTCGGCAGCCAAGTAGCAACAACCGCTCCTGCTGCACCTAAAGTTGAAATCACTGCACCTGCTGCAGCAGTTAGCGGCGAAGCCAAGTAAACTTTTAGGCTAAGCACAAAAAAGCCCGCATCATGCGGGCTTTTTTTATGTCTGATGTTTTTTTAATCTTTAACTGGCAGCTCTTTAAACTGTTTTAAGCTCCCGACCTCTACATACCATGGAGCTTTGTCCGCCACATAGATATTGTGAATCGGCTTTTCATTGGGGTCATCATCCAAAGTACCTGCCGGAATAATCACCGCCCTGCCACTTTTTGTTAGCCAGGGTAATGAAGAACCACATTTTTGACAGAAAGAAGTTGCAAAATGTTTTGCTTCAGGATGCTCGTATCGACCGACCTGATCCTCACCGCTCAACCAATTAAACTGAGCTGGATCAACAATGATATTTGAAGCATGCGCCGAACCTGTGACTTTTCGACAACGTGAACAATGACAGTACTGAAATACCTTGCTGGAACCAACATATTGGTAAGTCACCTCACCACATAAACAGCTACCCACAAATTTCGAATTTTCCATAACGATAACCTTTTGTGTTTGACGACCCATTTATTGCTACGGCTCAAGCTTTTCAATACCACCCATAAATGGTCGCAGGACTTCCGGCACTACAATACTGCCATCGGCCTGTTGATAGTTCTCCAACACAGCCACAAGCGTACGTCCCACTGCCAGACCAGAGCCGTTCACTGTGTGGAGTAATTCAGGCTTACCTGTCTCAGGGTTTCTCCAGCGAGCTTTCATGCGGCGTGCCTGAAAATCACCAAAGTTAGAGCAAGATGAAATTTCCCGGTACTGCTGCTGACCCGGCAGCCAGACTTCCAGATCAAAAGTCTTGGTCGCCGAGAATCCGGTATCACCAGCACAGAGAGTGATTGTGCGATAAGGTAATCCCAGCTTCTGTAAAATAGTTTCAGCATGCGTAGTTAGAGCTTCATGAGCCGCCTCTGAATCTTCGGGGCGCACGAGCTGCACCAGCTCAACTTTTTCAAATTGATGCTGACGGATTAGTCCGCGAACATCTTTGCCATAGGAGCCCGCCTCAGACCGAAAACAGGGTGTATGTGCCACCATTTTTAACGGTAACTGGTCGGCCTGAAAAATCTCATCGCGAGCGAGATTAGTCAGCGGCACTTCTGCGGTAGGAATCAGATAGTAAGGATGCTCACCAGAAACAGAGAACAAATCTTCCTCAAACTTAGGCAACTGACCAGTGCCATGCAGGCTGTCTGCGTTGACGATATAGGGCAGATAGACTTCCTGATAGCCGTGTTCTCCGGTGTGAATTTCCAGCATGAACTGAATCAGCGCCCGATGCATCCGCGCCATGTGGCCGCGCATGACTGTGAATCTTGCACCTGTCAGCTTAGCGGCTGCTTCAAAATCCAGCCAGCCATTGGGTTCGCCCAAATCGATGTGGTCTTTAACCTCAAAATCGAACTGCCTTGGTTCGCCAACTTTACGAAGCTCCACGTTGTCGTCTTCACACTTGCCATCGGGAACACTTTCATCAAGTAAATTGGGGATTCCCATAATAATGGTTTCAAGCTCAGCCTGGAGTTTGCTGAGTGCTACTTCATGCGCCTTGAGCTGATCTCCCATTTGACCGACCTCATCCAGCAACGGCTGAATATCTTCACCTTTCGCTTTTGCCTGCCCAATTGATTTTGAACGAACATTACGTGCGTTTTGTAACTCCTGAGTTTCCATTTGCAGCGACTTGCGCTTTTCTTCCAGTGCAGAGAGAGCAACGGTATCGAGATTAAAATTACGTCGCTTAAGTCCAGCGGCAACGCTATCGAGATCATTTCGCAGCAGTTTCGGGTCTAGCATGATTCAGTCCATTTCCAA
>CAZNYF010000186.1:0-3012 GCA_964577195.1 uncultured Thiotrichales bacterium
GCAACGGCACTGTATACGCCGGGTTGACCGGGAACTTCTTTGACTTCAATATTGGCTTCTGCCAGTGGGAATTTTGCTTTCATTTCAGCACTTGCCCCCGGGCTTGCATTGACATAGCCTGCAATCCAACGATTTAACCATTCTTCAGCGTCACTGGCTTCCATAAAGGAGCCAATTTTGTCGCGTGCCATTACTTTCAAAAAGTGCGCGATGCGTGATGTTGCCATTATATAGGGTAGACGTGCAGAAATTTCTGCATTAGCTGTTGCTGCAGGGTCATCAAACTTTTTAGGTTTCTGTGTCGTTTGAGCACCAAAAAATACCGCATAATCTGTATTTTTGTAATGACACAGGGGTAAGAAGCCAAGTTTGCTCAGTTCTGCTTCGCGACGATCAGTAATGCCAATTTCTGTTGGGCACTTAGCATCTACATCGCCATCATCACTAACAAAAGTATGGCTAGGTAAACCTTCAACCTTGCCGCCATTTTCGGCGCCACGAATACTGGTGCACCAGCCGTTTTCCGCGTATGACGCTGCCAGTGTTGTGCCCATAGCATAGGCTGCATTCATCCAGCAGTATTCATCATGTTCACTTTCTAGCTGGCGACCATCATTATCCAGTGCGGCTTCTTCAAAATTGAATGCTTCTACTGGTTTAGTTGCCGAACCGTATGGTAGGCGAGCTAAAACACGTGGCATGGTAAGGGTGACAAATCGTGAGTCTTCGCTGTCACGGAAGCTACGCCATTTCGCGTATTCAGCAGAATCAAATATTTTTTCCAGATCACGTGGTTTAGATAATTCAGTAAAGCTTTCAAAACCAAACATCTTAGGGTCAGCTGCTGAAATGAAAGGGCAGAAGCCGGCTGCAGCGACATTAGACATACTGGTTAACATGTTTAGGTCTTCGGGATGTCCTGAAAACTCAAAGTCGCCAATGAGAGCGGCATAAGGTTCGCCACCGGCGGTGCCAAATTCACTTTCATAAATTTTCTTGAAGATTTGACTCTGGTCAAACTCAACTGCTTTTTCGAGATCTTTAGTCAACTCTTTTTTACTGATATTGAGCATGCGAATTTTTAAATCAGCACTGGTTTCACAGTTCATAATGAGGTGATTCAAACCACGCCAAGAGCCTTCCAGTTTCTGAAATTTTTCATTTTGCATGATTGCAGATAACTGCTTCGACATGGCATGATCTATGGCAGCAATAGCGTTGTTGATGGTTACTGTCAGGTTTTTATCCCATTTTACAGTACCGTCCATTGCGCCTTTGGTCAGTGTTTTAAGTAGCTCTTCTGTTTCATCGCGTGGCGTTTGTTTGGTTGCAGTAATGGCTTGCTCAAGGAAGCTGACTTCCTCTAGTGCTTCTGCTTCCTGTGCTTGCTGTTCTTTTTTAGCCATTATTTATCACCTTTATCGTTATCTTCTGTGCCGAGTTCGCTCTGTAATGAGGCGAGTGCATCGGTGCTGCTTAATACTTCTTCTAATAAACTCTCGAGATCGTCAGATCGATCAGCTTTTGTTAGCAGGTCGCGTAGTTTGTTGCGTGTTTCCATCAGCTTGTTGAGTGGATCAACTTTTTCGACGATATTTTGTGGCTCAAAGTCTTCCATACTGTTGAATTCTAGATTGACGGACATTTCGCTGCCATCATCTTCTAATGTGTTTTCAACTTTCAAGTTGACCTGAGGGTTAACGTTACTCATTACCTCATTGAAATTATCACGATCGACCTGTGAAAATTTTCGGTCTTTCAAGGCTTTTTTATTATCGACGTTATCACCGGAATAATCTCCCATTACACCCATTACGAACGGAATTTCTTTTGTTTCTACTGCTCCATTAGTTTCTACATCATAGGTAATGTGTACACGGGGCTTTCTTACGCGTTTTAGTTTGTCATGAATACTGTCTGACATAGTTTAGTCCTCTTTAAAATTTTTTATAATAGTTTGGGTTAGTCATCATCATTTGTAGGTATACCTGTTAATGATCCATAGACATCTCTTGCAGAGGAGTCAGGTATAAGCTCTCTCATTAAGTCGTCTAATGGCATATCACCCCACTTAACAGCACGTTTAAGTATATATGATATAGGTGAATGGGGTTCTGTTTTGCGAAAATACTCAGAAATTTCTGTTAGTTTTTTAAATGCATCTTCACGATTTTTGACCGGGCCAGAAGTTTGTGCTGCTGAATCTGAAGAGTCTGATGCAGTGCTTTCCTCGCCGTCTGAGCTACCGACTTCATTTTCAGTTGATTCTTCCGCTGGTAATTTATATTTGCCGATATGGTTAACGGTGCCTAAACAGTCAGTAAGAATGTTAATAATTTTACTTGTAGGCGGGGCATCGTTGATGCCGCAATGCTCATCTAATGAGCTGCCTATTTTTTTATAGGTGTCGATTGCTTCCTGAATGTCATCGTGAAGATTGATAAAAAATGTTTCACTGGATTCTTCGACGGCGCGCTCTACATCATTATTGCTGAAGCCTAATTTAGATGCCTTATCTAGTTTAGCCTCTTCATCAATTGTTTTTTCGACTTCCAGCGCTTGCTGGTATTTCCAGAAGCTGAACGGACCTGGATCGTTTCCCTGGGTAATCGATACATTTCGGATGGGAGCAATGAGTACGCCGTCAGCACCTTCACCGTTCAAGCCGGCAAGAGCGGCGACACGTGTTTCAACCCCATCTTCATCAGGTAGTGGGTAGATGTTATCCCAAAATTGTTCTATTAAGCCATCAATTAGTTTGAAACCATCTCTTAAGCCCTGAAAGCCGTGTTGTCGAATTAATGCTTCTGTATACCAGCTGGCAATTTCAAGATCCTTGGCATTGTTTTTTAAAATGTCAGGCGCTAATTTAATTATTTTACGCCACTGATCATCGGCCTCAGAACTATTGCTATCGAACATGTTTTTACGTTCAGCAGCTCTGGCCGCACCACGAGCATCTTTTATGGTGTAGTAGGGAGATGTGGGTGAAGGGTCGGTACGAATATCTTC
>CAZNYF010000186.1:3112-4712 GCA_964577195.1 uncultured Thiotrichales bacterium
ATTTATGTGGATTTGCAAAAATAAATGAATATACATCAACAATTTAAGTATTATTACAAATAGTTGATTATCAGGACGATTTTTTAATGCCATTATTAGTTACAATTATTAAAAGCCCCGCTTCAGCCGATGTGGCTGAAGCGGCAAAAACATTCGAAGAACAGGGTGGTTCACTGGGTAGAGGGAAAAGCAATGCTTGGGTGCTGGATGATCCTGAGCGCTTTTTATCTTCCTGTCATTGCCAGATTAGTTGCGAAAATGGACAGTTTTATATTACTGATTTGAGCACCAATGGAACATTTTTTAACGGTTCAGTGCATCCCATGGGTAAAGGGACTAAGTTGGCGTTGAATGAAGGTAATGTCTTTTTGTTGGGTGACTATGAATTTTCGGTTAGTATGGCAGCGCAAGGCACTGGCGCTGATCCGTTTGCATCTAGCCCGGCTGCGGGACACGTTTCAGATGATGACATTTTCTCACCTCAGCCTTCTTCCAGTGGTTTTGGAGCGCGGGATGATAGCCCGTTTGGTGGTGGCCATATATCCAGTTCTGATTCACTCTTCAGTACAGCTTCAGAAGAAACCGATCCTTTAGCTGCACTGGATAAAGCGCAGGGTGGAGGCGCAAGTGTGCCACAGGGTTTTGCCAGTGCATCATCTGTAGCGAACGATCCATTTCAATCTACGCCGAGTTCTGATCCATTCGCTGGGTCGACGCATTCTGATCAGGCTAACCCGTTAAATGAGCAGGTATCATGGCCGAACTCTGTGCCTGAGAAAAGTGGTGGCGGCATTCCTGATAATTGGGATGATGATTTCTTATCTGATTCTGCATCGGTATCACCCGCATCTACACCGTCGCCACCGCCGGTCACTTTGCCAAGTAGCCCGCCACCGGTTAAACCATCGATGCCTCTAACCGTACCGCCAGTTATGCCAGCGGTAGCAGTAACACCAGCACCAGCACCTACGGAAGTACTGCACGCAACAGGGCAATTCGACGCTAATGACTCGCAGGCTACGTTGGCTTTACAACAGGAAAATGAAAAGCTTAAAGTTGAACTTAAAATTTTGCAGCAGCAGATGAATGCTAAAAAGAATAAAGTGCAGAAAGAGGTTAGTGTGGATTTGACTTTAATCAAAGCGATGGGCTTGAATGACGCGAATTTAGTTGATGAAGAGATTAATCAGATAAACAAAGTTGTTGGCGCGGTGGTCAGAGAAATGGTTACGGGTCTTATGCAGGTACTCGGTTCGCGGAGTTCCATTAAAAATGAATTTAGAATGAACGTGACAACGATTCAGCCTGTGGAGAATAATCCACTAAAATTTTCAGCAAATATTGATGATGCGCTGGAAAATATGTTTATTAAAGAAGGCAATGCCTATAAAAAACCGGTGGCTGCCGTACGCGAAGGTTTTGAAGGCATTGCTGAACACCAGGTAGCAATACTCGCGGGTATTCGTGCTGCATTTAAAGGTGTTATTGAACGCTTTGACCCCATTTTGTTAGAACAGCGGTTTGCTAAACAAAAAAGAAGCAGCATTATTCCAGGTAGCCAAAAAGCGAAAAACTGGGAGTGTTTTCTTGAGTACTATAA
>CAZNYF010000187.1:0-4686 GCA_964577195.1 uncultured Thiotrichales bacterium
AGGCGCATAGTTATTTTACGCAACGATTGAGAGCATTCAAGCTGGGACAATTCAGGCAAGTCAGGTTGTTTAAGTTATTGTTTACTCGTCCCTAAGGACTCATTTCCTAATTCTGCGCGCAGGGTGACGAGCAAGTGTCTTCGCGACCGTACCTAAATAAGGTGGGGATTACTTGCTACGGTAGGTGATTCTTCCTTTGGATAAATCATACGGAGTCATTTCTACCGTGACATCATCACCGGTCAGAATCCGAATGTAATGCTTACGCATACGCCCTGAAATATGGGCAGTAATCAAATGACCATTTTCGAGTTCAACCCGAAACATGGTATTGGGCAGAGTTTCTTTTACAATTCCCTGCATTTCTATAACGTCTTGTTTTGCCATTTTTAAGTTTTACTCACTATCGAAGGCGGCAATTATCACTATGTAGCTCGATAAAACAAGTTTTTACGTAGATTATCAGTCAGGAATCGATCAATTTTTGACAAAATTGATGTTTTTACTCTTAGTTTCTATTTTTTCAGCCCAAGCGCTGGTAACCAGATTTAAGATATTACCATTTATTTATTTACGGTAAATAATTTAATTTGCCGTTATAATGACGCATGAACTATTTAGCCAATATTGATAAATCTGGAAGATTGGTTTTACCTGCACAATTTCGAAAAAATCTGGGCCTCAACCCGGGTGATGGAGTCATGCTCACTTTAAAAAAGGGACATATTGAAATATCACCTATAGATGAATCAATCAAAAAGGCACAGAGCAGAGTCAAAAAATACTTGAAACCAGAGGTTGATCTAGTTGAGTTGTTGGCTCAAGAAAGGAAGCAAGAGCTAGCCAATGAGCTATAAGTATGTGCTTGACGCATCTGCTTTGTTGGCATTGCTGAATGACGAGCCTGGAGCCGCAGTGGTTTCTCGCCATTTTGCAGAGAGTGTCATTTCGACCGTCAATCTTGCAGAAGTGGTCACCGTCTTGAATAAAGCAGGTATGCCGGAGGATGAAATCCGGATTTTGATTGAGGAATTGGACTTACCCAGTCAGGACTACAATGAGGATGTTGCCATTGCAACGGGTGGTATTCGCACAATGACTGCTTCAAAAGGATTGTCTTTGGGTGACAGAGCCTGCTTGATGACGGCAAAGCACTTGGATTGCATTACGTTGACAACAGATCGAGTCTGGCTGGATTTCACAGACTCCCTGGCAGTTAAAGTTGAACCGATACGTTGATATCAGAGACGTACAGGGTTCCATTTGCCATAAGTTGGCTCCAGCCCTACACTTAGCGATTTTTTACCCTTGGACATTAATTAACAATGACAATTGCTGCTGTATTCCCCGGTCAAGGATCTCAATCACTGGGCATGTTATCCGATCTGGCATCGGAATCACCTTTGGTTGCTGAGACGTTTGCACAAGCCTCTGAGGTGCTTTCTAAAGATTTATGGGTGATGTCCCAGCAAGGTCCCGAGGCTGATCTAAACAATACCGAGAACACTCAGCCTTTAATGTTAGCGGCGGGTGTTGCTGCCTGGCGTGTTTGGCAGGCGAACAATGGTTGCACGCCGGCGATCATGGCGGGTCATAGCCTGGGTGAGTACACAGCACTGGTTTGTGCGGATGCGCTAGATTTTTCAGCAGCTGTCGAGCTGGTTGCAGAACGTGGCAGATTAATGCAAACCGCTGTGCCTTCGGGCGAGGGTGCGATGGCTGCGATTCTGGGTCTTGAAGATGATGCAGTCATTGCTGTTTGCGCTGGAGCAGAGCAGGGGCAAGTAGTTTCTGCCGTCAACTTTAACTCTCCCGGACAGGTGGTGATTGCCGGCAATCGCGAAGCGGTTGAGCGCGCCTGTGAAGCCGCTAAGGAAGCGGGCGCCAAGCGTGCGATCATGTTACCTGTGAGCGTGCCTTCGCATTGCTCTTTGATGCGTTCAGCTGCTGAGCAGCTTGCGCAAAGGCTGGCTGATATCGACATTCGCGAGCCAGTAATTCCAGTCATCCATAATGTCAGCGCGACAGCGTTGACGAACCCTGAAGAGATCAAGCAGGCGCTGGTAAGTCAGTTGCATAGCCCGGTACGTTGGGTTGAATCGGTGCTGCAAATACAAGCATCGGGCGCTTCCAAGCTGATAGAGTTTGGCCCTGGTAAGGTGTTAACGGGATTAGCTAAAAGAATCGACAGAAGAGGTCTTGATGCCGTTTGCATGCAGGACCCCGCCAGTTTGGAAACAGCATTGGCCTATTGTGAAGGAGAGAAAACATGAGTATGTCAGGACAAATCGCGTTGGTGACCGGTGCCAGCCGAGGCATTGGGAAAGCGATTGCAGCAATCTTGGCGGCGCGCGGAGCGACCGTTATAGGTACAGCAACGACTCAAGGCGGCGCAGATTCGATCAGTGAGTATCTCTCTGATCAAGGCAAAGGCCTGGTGCTTGATGTCGGTGATCTGGACAGCATTGATACCTTAATGAAAAACATCGCAGACGATTTTGGTGTGATTACAATTCTGGTCAACAATGCCGGAATCACCCGCGATAACCTTTTGATGAGAATGAAAGAGGATCAATGGGACGATGTGATCAACACCAATTTGCGCTCGGTTTTTCGCCTCAGTAAAGCTTGCCTGCGCGGCATGATGAAAAAACGTCAGGGTCGGATTATTAATATTGCTTCAGTCGTTGGTTTAACGGGCAACGCTGGTCAGGCAAATTACGCCGCAGCAAAAGCTGGCATGCTCGGTTTTGCCAAGTCGATGGCGCGAGAGGTTGGCTCTAGAGGCATCACCGTCAACACAGTAGCGCCAGGATTTATCGATACCGACATGACCAAGGCGCTGCCAGATGAGCAACGCGAGGCGCTACAAAAAGAGATTGCGCTGGGTCGTTTGGGTGATCCGCAGGATATCGCCAATGCTGTTGCGTTCCTTGCCTCGGATGAAGCCGCTTATATCACTGGCGAGACCATGAACGTGAATGGCGGAATGTACATGCCCTAAGTCGTAATTTTTACATGAAAATGCGTACTAGTAGCACCGGACGGCGTATTTCACTACAATACGCCCACTTCAGGGCTGGGCAGCAGAATCTTTAAGTGTTTTTTTGCTGTCGATTCCCGAATTTGTTAATAATTACTGATGGAAATTGAATTATGAGTAGTATAGAAGACCGCGTGTCAAAAATTGTTGTTGAGCAGTTAGGTGTTAAGGAAGAGGAAGTTAAATTAGCTTCTTCCTTTGTCGATGATCTCGGCGCGGATTCACTGGATACCGTTGAGCTTGTGATGGCGCTTGAAGAGGAGTTCGATACCGAAATCCCCGATGAAGATGCTGAAAAAATCACGACTGTTCAACTAGCTGTTGATTACGTCAACGCGCATCAGGCTTAGTTTTTTCGGGAGTGGTCTTTATCAAATGGCCGCTCCTGATAAGCCCTGATTAATTATGAGCAAGCGTCGTGTTGTTATTACCGGATTGGGAATCGTCTCCCCCGTTGGTTCCAGCGTGGACACTGCCTGGGCTAATATCACTGCAGGTAAGAGTGGTATTCGGCCCATTACCGACTACGATGTGTCGGAGTTTTCAGTCAAATTCGCAGGTACCGTGCAGGGATTCGATCTCGAAAAGTACATTACCCCCAAAAATCAGAAAAAGATGGATGCTTTTATCCATTATGGTGTTGCCGCTTCGATAGACGCGTTCACTGATTCTGGTCTTGAAATTACCGAAGAAAACGCAGAGCGAATGGGTGTCTCCATTGGTGCCGGCATCGGTGGTATTGGCGGTATTGAGCGTAACCACATTGCGCTGTTAGACAATGGCCCCCGCAAAATCTCCCCGTTTTTTGTACCTTCCAGCATTATTAATATGATCTCTGGAAACCTGTCGATTATGTTGGGCCTGAAAGGACCCAATGTATCAACGGTAACTGCGTGTACAACCGGAACCCACAATATTGGCAATGCCTCACGGATGATTTCCTATGGTGATGCGGACGTGATGTTTGCCGGGGGTGCAGAAATGTCCTCAACGCCATTAGGCTTAGGCGGATTTGCGGCAGCTCGTGCGTTGTCCAAACGTAACGATTCACCAGAAACTGCCAGTCGCCCCTGGGATAAGGATCGCGATGGTTTTGTGCTGGGTGATGGTGCCGGCGTTGTAGTGGTCGAAGAACTGGAACATGCCAAGGCACGCGGCGCGAATATTTACTGTGAGATTGTTGGCTTTGGTATGAGCGGTGATGCGTTCCACATGACGCTGCCCTCCAAAGGTGGTGAAGGTGCTGCTCGTTGCATGCGTAATGCGATGAATGATGCAGGCATCAACCCCCAGGATATCGACTATATCAACGCGCATGGAACCTCCACACCCGCCGGAGATCTTGGCGAAACACTAGCAATCAAAACAGCCTTTGGAGATCACGCACATAAGGTTGCAGTCAGTTCGACAAAATCTATGACAGGTCACCTACTGGGTGCAGCAGGTGGTGTTGAAGCAATCTTTTCCATCCTCGCTATGCGTGACAGCGTATTGCCCCCCACCATTAATCTCGACAATCCAAGCGAAGATTGCGATCTTGATTACGTGCCGACTCAGGCGCGCGATGCAGAAATTAACTTAGCCATGTCTAATTCATTTGGCTTTGGCGGCACAAACGGCACCCTGATTTTCAAAAAATACAG
>CAZNYF010000188.1:0-4623 GCA_964577195.1 uncultured Thiotrichales bacterium
CAACTGATTTTTCTAGGTTCAAAGTCACGCGGTCAGTTTTTCGTATTTAGCTTGTAGCTCTTCGCGAGTCTCTTCGTGATCAGGGTCAAACGGGATACATTCAACCGGACAAACTTCTACACACTGAGCCTCTTCGTAATGACCAACACATTCCGTGCATTTTTCAGGATGAATTTCATAAATCTCATCACCCTGATAAATCGCCTCATTGGGGCATTCCGGCTCGCACACATCGCAATTGATGCATTCGTCAGTAATTAGCATTGCCATGTCACATAACCCTTACTTGTTCTTGGATAAGCGTTTCAGCGCATCGCTGACTCGCCCGTCTACGAAATGTGACACATCTCCGCCCATGTGCGCAATTTCCTTTACCAAACTTGAGGAAACAAATGCGTGTTGCTCGGAGGGCGTTAAAAACAGTGTTTCGATATCGGGAGCCAGATTTCTGTTCATGCTGGCAAGCTGGAATTCGTACTCAAAATCAGAAACGGCGCGTAATCCTCGCAAAATTGCTCTGGCACCGCAGGTCTGAGCGAAGGTCACGGTCAATCCATTGAATGAGCGAATCTCTACATTTTGCATTCCTGACAGCGCAGTTTCTGCCATCTCAACGCGTTCTTCCAGACTGAATACAGGGGCTTTTCGCTTACTCTCGGCAACCCCAACGATGACGTGATCGCACAAACGGGTTGCGCGTCGAATCAGATCAACATGGCCGTTAGTGACGGGATCGAACGTACCGGGGTAGAGCACAATCACTTGATCGCTCCAATCTCCCCTAGCAACAGCGATTCACTCTGCATGCCTTCAGGAATCTGTAATCCCATGAGCTGCAACACTGTAGGTGCGACATTGCTCAAACCGCCGTTGGTTTCGAGGTGCCAGTAAGAAGGGTCAATAACCACTAGCGGCACAGGATAAGGCGTATGCTGGGTATGCGGATCACCCGTAAAAGGATCAATATATTCGTCACAGTTGCCGTGATCAGAGGTCAGCACCACTGAATATTCATGCTTCACAGCAGCATCAAGCACTCGACCCACTTGTGTATCCATAAATTCGATGGCTTTGATGATCGGTTCTGCGATCGCCGTGTGACCCACCATATCGCCATTGGCAAAGTTAACAATAATAAAGCCGTACTCTTCTGATTCAATGGCTTCGATGGTGGCATCTGCTACCTCTTCAGCACTCATTTCGGGTGCTTCGTCATAGGTATCCACCGCAGGGGATGCAACCATCACACGATCTTCACCCGCGTAAGGTTGCTCTCGCCCACCATTGAAGAAATACGTCACATGCGCATATTTTTCAGTTTCAGCACAATGAAATTGTTTATAGCCCGCAAAACTGACTGCTTTGGTAAGCGTTATCTTTGGCCGCTCAGGCGGAAACACAATCGGCGCGAGTAGCTTGGTGTCATATTCTGTCAGGCAAGTCAGTTCAATTGGCTCGAACTCACCACGATCAAAATATTCAAATTCTTCAAATGCCAATGCTTCGGAAAGCTGTCTTGGACGGTCGTTACGGAAATTGAAAAATAAAACAGGGTCACCCGTTTTCATGGTTTCCGAGCCTTTTACCAGCATAGGCTCCAGAAACTCATCGGTGATGCCACGATCATAACAATCCATAATCCCTTGAGAGACATCGTCAATCTTTTTACCCACACCGTTGACGATCAAATCCCAGGCAACCTTGGTTCGATCCCAACGACGATCACGATCCATCGCATAAAATCGACCCACAACGGTAGCGATATGACCGCCTGCTTTAGCGAGTTTTTTCTGCAATGGAGGAAGGTATTTAAGCGCAGATTTGGGCCCTGTATCGCGGCCGTCAGAAATCATGTGAAGTACCGGTATCACATCATTCTTACGACACATCTTAATCATGGCCATGAGGTGATCACAATGGCTGTGTACGCCGCCATCAGACACTAACCCCAACAGATGTAGTGGCCGATTAGCCTCAAAAGCCGTATGAATCGCATCCAGTAAGACGGTGTTTTCGACAAAACTACCGTCCTTAATAGAATCATCAATACGCACCAGATCCTGACGCAAAATGGAGCCGCAACCTAAAATTGAGTGACCCACTTCAGAGTTACCAAATTGACCTGTAGGCAGACCTACCTGACGACCGGAAGCAGCTATCGCGGTATGTGCATAACGACCAAAATATTCATCTAACCGAGGAGTATCAGCTTCGTAAACGGCGTTATTTTTCTTCGCAGGGTTCAGACCGAACCCATCAAGAATAATTAACATTGTACTGCGACGGGGTACGTGACGTTTTCCTTTCATTATATTTTTTACAACTCAGAGCGTATTACAAACAACTGCGGATTCTATCAACAATGAGGTGCCAGCACATCCCTATATTTCTCCGCCTTAAGCTGAACTCGGCTAGCTATTCGCTTCCTTATCGTCCTCGTCTTCTTCATCGTCGTCACTATCATCACCTTCGTCACTATCGTCATCACTTTCGCTATCATGTTCACTGGTATCGTTTTCGATGTCGTCAGCGTCTTCATCATCTATGGCAGTATCCAGTTCTGCTTCCATTTCTGCATCAGTCAGCGGGCGATACGGCGCATCAATCAACGCTTGAGAGATTGCGGTTTCTTTAGCACTGGGTGCTACGCCAGCACTATTACTCTCTTGCACATCATCGCTTTGCGCTTCGTCATTGTCTTGTTTCTTTACCGGCAGGAAATATCGACTTGCCAGCAAACCTATCTCGAACAAAAACCACATCGGTAATGCCAGCAATACCTGAGAAATTATGTCAGGAGGTGTCAACAGCATACCCACCACAAACGCGCCAACAACGATGTAAGGACGCATTTTCCCTAGCTTCTGTGGATTAGTCACACCACTGGCTACCAGCAATATTGTGGCAACCGGCACTTCAAAAGCGATTCCAAATGCCAGAAACAGCATCACCACAAAATCCAGATAACGGTTGATGTCAGTCATCACTTCGACGCCTTCAGGCACCACGCTGGTGAAGAATCCAAAAATCAGCGGGAAAACCACGTAATAAGCAAACGCCATACCGAGATAGAACAACAGCACACTAGAGATCAGTAATGGCACCGCCAGACGTTTTTCATGCTTGTACAAGCCTGGCGCAATAAATGACCAAAGCTGGTGTAATAAAAAAGGAATTGTGATCACAATTGCCAACATCAGAACCAGCTTGAACGGCGCCAAAAATGGTGATGCGACATCGATGGCGATCATCGAGCTGCCTTCCGGTAAATGCTGCATTAGCGGCCCGGAAAGAAAGGTATAAAGCTCACTGGAGAAAGGGAAAAGTACCGCAAACGCAACCCCAATGACGATGACGATGCGCAGCACTCTATCTCGCAGCTCTATTAAATGAGCAAGAAAACCCATCTCATTGCTAGTCTTTCCTGTGTTTTCTGAGTCCTGCTCCTGAGCGGAGGAATCATCTGCCGATTGCTGTTTCGAGGCTCCCTTCTTTTCAGCCATTAGCCTTTTCCAGCCGATTGATCTTCATCATCTGCTTTTTTTTTGGGTTTTGCTTCTATCTTTTTTGCTTCTATTTTTTTTGACTTTATCTTTGGTTTATCTGTGATTTTCGCTTTAGGCTTCTTTTTCGGCTTGTTCTTTTTTGGCTTGGGTTTTGCCTCGGTATTAAAGCTGTCTTCCACCAAACTTTTGGTTTCTTCAACCGAATCTTTTGCCTGTTTTGCGGTGTCCGTAATAAGACTTTTTAATTCTTCAATCTCGGTGCTTTGTTGATTGAGTATTTTTTCAAGCTCATCGGTACGAAATTCGCGCTCAATATCAGAGCGCACGCTGGAAAGATAACGACGACCTTTACCTACCCAGTAACCCACCTTCTTTGCGACCACAGGCAAGCGCTCAGGACCAAGAATCAATAGCCCAAGCACAGCAATAACGGTAATTTCCCAGAATCCGGGGTCAAACACTGTCGGCTAAACCTTGTCTTTATCCTTGCTGACTTCGGCATCGACAACGCGATTAACCTTGCCATCTTTATCCAGTTGTTTTTTTTCTTCCGCGGCTTTTTCGCCATCAGTCATTGATTTTTTGAAGTTTTTAATTGCTCCACCCAAATCACCGCCGACATTCTTTAAACGCTTGGTACCAAAAATCATTACCACAATTAATAAAATTAACAATAATGACCAGGGACTAATTCCACCAAAACCCATAACAAACTCCAAAAGTTAAGTTTTCAAGACTCATTCATCCGAACTGAATCTAAAAATAAAATCCAAGACAAATCAGCTTTCTGCTCGGCTCGCCTTCTCTGCATGGCCGGAAACACCGAAGCGACGATCTAACTCCGCCAGCACCTGCTCAGGTCGTAAATCCAGATGCGCCAGTAACACCATACTATGAAACCACAAATCAGCGATCTCATAAATAACCTTGTCGGCAACTCCATCTTTCGCTGCCATCACTGTTTCCGTGGCTTCCTCACCAATTTTCTTCAGAATCTTATCCAGCCCTTTGTCATAAAGACTGGCGACATAGGATTCATCAGGATTAGATAGCTTACGGCTCTCAAGTACATCGGCAAGCTGAGAGAGGGTCTTATCTGATGCAGGCATCATGATTT
>CAZNYF010000189.1:0-4590 GCA_964577195.1 uncultured Thiotrichales bacterium
GCGTTGCCGGGATCGAATGGTCTCGAACCCGGAATTTTAGTTCCTATTCCCTAATAGTGGATGAAACTCTATGCTGTTAATTCGTAAGGCGGAGAACCAACCTCAGCCTCAAAACCACTCAACGATCCGAGATACACCTTACTGCCTTTCTCAGCAAATTTGATCGTCAAAACAGCCAACGCATCCACTCCGCCTTCAGTAGACGGGGCAGAATCAACCACGGTTCCGATAGGTTGATCCGTCTTGTTTTCAGCCGAATAAAGCACCATTCCAGGCTTGATAGCCTCATCTGCCGCAAAATGTATTGGGTACATACGACGTTTCAGCTTTCCCAGATAATGCATTCGAGCAACAATTTCCTGACCGGTGTAGCAGCCTTTTTTAAAGCTGACACCCTCGATCAATTCCAGATTCACCATTTGCGGTACAAAGGCTTCTTTGGTTTCGAGATAAATTGTTGGATACGCCGCCTTGATGTCCAGCAACCGCCATGATGCAGCACCTGCTGGCGTACATTGTGCAGTTAACTTATCCCAAAGTTGTTTAGCATTTTCTAAATCAGCAAGAATAATAAATCGTGGCTGCTCACCACCAACACAAATAACCGAAACACCAGACACCTCAACCACCTGATCTATCTCAGCAGGCACATCACCCAGCGCAGATTTAATTTCCGCTGCTGATTGCTCTCCAGAAACACCAAACCGGATCAAATCACTAGAAGCGTCTGCAATCGTCACCTTACTCATCATGACAAACATTTGCAGACGTTTAATCATCGCCTCAATCATTTCTTCGGGCATTAACAAAAAATAGCTATCAGCACGACGAAACATCCGATAGCTCGCCATGATTCTGCCTTTGGGATTGCAAAAACTACCCGGTTGGGAAGTGGAAGCGTTGATCTTGGCAATATCATTGGTCGCCTGTCCCTGAAGAAAAGTCTCAGCATCATCGCCCTGGATTTGGATCAAACCCAGATGCGTCAAATCGCATAAAATATTCCCTGCTAATGTATTTTCCCGCTCGCTATCAGGATTGCCGTAAGAGGTAACCTGATGTTCATTTTCAGACTCAAATTCCGCACCCGCGGCAGCCAGAAAGACTTTCCATTCATTTTTCATACTCGCTGATCTCTCCAGGATTATTATGTCCGGCGAACATAACCGGATCTGTAGATTATACTTAAACTATATGCGCTTCAGAGTATCCATACTTAAATCAATGGCGTATTGTTAAGAAGCACCTCACAACAGGTAAACATGGCACAAACTAATAACAAACGGCCGGTTTTTCTCAATCTATTTCAGATTCGGCTGCCTGTCTCTGGTGTGGTTTCTATTCTCCACCGTATCACCGGTGTGCTGCTATTTTTGTGCATACCATTTTCTCTGTGGATGCTTAAATATAGTCTGGCTTCAGAGGCGCAATTTCAACAACTGATTAACGCCTTCCATCATCCTCTCAATCTACTTTTAATCGCATTGGTTTTGTGGGCGCTCATGCATCACCTGCTCGCAGGTATTCGCCATTTACTGCTGGATTTCGATATCGGTGTGGATAAAGAAATCTCGCTCAAAACCTCCTGGTTGGTAATACTGGCAGCACCGATTCTGGCCTTATTCTTGATGCTGAGAGTTTACCTGTGAGCGGCGGAATCAATGGAATGACTTCCTGGCTGGTGCAACGAATCAGCGCGGTCTATCTAGGTGTTTTCATCCTCCTTTGTTTGATCACATTGCTGTTGACCGGCGGATGGAACCACGCTGAATGGCAATCGCTAATGGCTACAAAAATAGTCATTGCTGCGACGTTTTTATTCTACCTCTCGTTATTTCTGCACGCCTGGGTGGGGATTAGAGATGTGGTCATGGACTACGTGCATCCGCTGGCCATTCGGTTGCTAGTGTTATCGCTCATCGGCGCGGTGCTGATGCTGTTTGCCTTTTGGAGTTTTGCTATTTTGACTCACATGTTATGAGCCTGATTCGTAGAAAATTTGATGCTTTGATTATTGGTGCTGGCGGCGCGGGGCTTAGGGCTGCGCTACAATTGGCAGAATCTGAAGCCAGCGTCGCAGTGGTTTCCAAAGTCTTTCCAACACGCTCGCATACCGTGGCGGCACAGGGCGGCGTCAATGCAGCATTAGCCAATGTCGGCCCGGACAATTGGCACTGGCACATGTTTGATACGGTGAAAGGCAGCGACTATCTGGGCGATCAGGACGCCATTGAGTTTATGTGCCAGACCGCAGCGAAGGTAGTGTATGAGCTGGAACACGCTGGCGTGCCCTTTTCACGCATAGAGAATGGCAATATTTATCAGCGTCCCTTTGGCGGACAAAGCCAAAATTTTGGTGGTGAGCAGGCGGCTCGAACCTGCGCCGCTGCAGATCGAACCGGTCACGCGATTTTGCAAACGCTCTATCAGCAAAATATTCAGGCGCGCACCCATTTCTTTGACGAATACTTTGCGGTTGATCTAATCCGCGGCGAAGACGGCACCATTCAGGGTGTCTACGCGTTCGATATTCTCAGCGGCGAGCCAGTCCTGATCGAAGCCAAAGTCACCTTGCTCGCCACAGGTGGTGCAGGACAAATATTTCACACTACCAGCAATGCACTAATCAATACCGGCGACGGACTCGGCATGGCATTACGTGCCGGCGCACCGTTGCAGGACATGGAGTTTTTCCAATTCCACCCCACCGGTATCGCCGGTCGAGGCATGCTGATTTCCGAAGGTGTTCGAGGCGAAGGCGGCTTTTTACTCAACGGTGATGGTGAGCGATTTATGGAGCGGTACGCGCCCAACGTTAAAGATCTCGCCAGCCGTGATGTCGTCAGCCGCTCAATTTTTCAGGAAGTGAACGAAGGTCGCGGGTGCGGCCCGGAGAAGAATTACGTCTATTTGCAAATGAGCCATCTGGACGAAAAGACCATCATGAAACGCCTGCCAGGTATTCGCGAAAGCAGCATGACCTTCATTGGCGTTGATCCCATTCACGACCCGATCCCGGTTTACCCCACTGCGCATTACACCATGGGCGGCATCCCCACTAATCTCAAAGCCGAGGTCGTCGCTCCACACAAAACTGGCCCCGAAGAACCCTTCGCCGGACTCTATGCCGCAGGAGAATGTGCCTGCGTTTCAGTTCACGGCGCAAACCGTCTTGGCGGTAACTCGTTACTGGATATTCTCGTGTTTGGCCGTGTCGCCGCCGAGCAAATGATTCAATATCTCAAAGACAATCCGTATCACCAGCCGCTCAACGAAACCAGTCTCGATTCAGCAAAAGCACGGCTCAGCCGCTGGGATGATAAAAGTGACGGAGAGTCCCCCGCCGAGCTACGTATCGAGCTGCAAAAAGCGATGGAAGAACATTGCGGCGTGTTCCGTGATGAAGCTGTAATGAGCGAAGGTGTTAGCAAAGTCAAAGCGATTATCGAGCGCTTTAAGGATGCCAAGCTTGAAGATCATTCAATGACATTCAATACCGCCAGAGTAGAAGCACTAGAAACTGAAAACTTGATGGGTTGTGCGCTGGCGACAGTCTCATCAGCATTACAACGCGAAGAAAGCCGTGGCGCGCATTCCCGCATTGATTTCCCCGAGCGCGAAGATGCACGCTGGATGAAGCACTCGCTCTATGATCTTGAGACTGACAACGTCGATTACAAACCGGTACGCACAAAGCCATTAACCGTAGAATCCTTTCCGCCAAAAAAGAGGGTGTATTGATGAAATTTTCAATTTACCGCTACAACCCGGAGAACGACAAAAAACCCTGGATGCAGGAGTGCGAACTGCCGGATGATGAAATCGAACCCGGCATGATGTTGCTGGGCGCGTTGCTAAAACTCAAAATTCACGATCCAAGCCTGGGTTTTAGACGCTCCTGCGGCGAAGGCGTTTGCGGCTCTGACGGCATGAATATCAACGGCCAGAATGGACTTGCTTGCGTGACGCCTCTGACAAGTCTCAAAGAACCCGTAACACTGCGTCCCTTCCCCGGCATGCCAGTAATCCGCGACTTGATTGTCGATATGGGTAACTTCTACAATCAATACCGCAAAACAAAACCCTGGCTGATCAACCACGATCCAAAACCCGAAGTAGAGCGCAAACAATCTCCACAAGAGCGGGACAAACTCGACGGTCTCTACGAATGTATTTTGTGCGGCTGCTGTTCCGCCTCCTGCCCCTCGTACTGGTGGAATCCAGAGCGATTTCTTGGCCCGGCAGCGTTGTTGCAATCTGCCCGTTTTATTCTCGACAGTCGCGATCAGGAAACAGAAGCGCGTCTTAACCAGCTAGATGGTGCTTACAAACTGTTCCGCTGTCACAGCATTATGAACTGTGTGCAAGCTTGTCCGAAAGGATTAAATCCAACCAGAGCCATCGGTAAAATCAAACAAGAAATGCTGAAACGCTCGATATGAACCGTGCACAAATACTCTGGCGATGTCGGCGCGGCATGCTGGAACTGGATTTACTCTTAAAACCCTATGCGGAAAAAAACCTTGCAGCCATGTCTACCGTACAGTTGCAGTTATTTTTAGAGCTGCTGGAATACTCCGATCAATCCCT
>CAZNYF010000190.1:0-2285 GCA_964577195.1 uncultured Thiotrichales bacterium
AAAAATGATTACAGTGCAGAAGAATGGCAACTCTTGCTGGATGTACCGATGATGGTCGGTGCGGCGGTGATGGTGATTGGCAAAAGTGGTATAGGCACCATTAAAGAGTCTTTTACCATCGCGCAGCAAACGCTGGGGGCGATTAAGACTTATCCAGACAATGAGCTTATTCAGGCGGTTTTAGCATCACGAATCAAAGACAAGGAAAAATCCTCAATCGAGTCTTTTAGCAATCCCATGTTAAAACTTCCACCCGGTGAGTTTATGGATGCTGTGCTGGATAAATGCAGTGCTGCAAACAAAGTTTTGGCATCTCAGTCTGATTCCGCAGAGACCAGTGAATACAAGGACTGGATTAAGGAAATTGCGGATAAAGTTGCCCATGCTGCCAGCGAAGGCGGTATTTTAGGCTTTGGCGGGACGCAGTTTAGTGAGAACGAAAAGCTGGCGATCAATGATATTCACGCGGCATTGAATGTGAGCTAAACGCTAGGAATCTGTCCGAGAATAGTGGCAAGCTTTGTACATCTTAGGTCAGGATTTATTCTAAAAAATATATCCTGGGATGTGCTGAGCTTGTGAAGCCATCATCATAAAAATAGCCGAATAACCAAACATCCGGATTAACACCGTGCCACGCTCTATTTATTAGGATTCTCTAATATTCTCCTGTATAGTACGCCGCTTTCCAGCACCTTCAAAATCCCGGAAATACTATGTTCCAATTGACCTGCCCTGGCCCTAAATGTGTCAGAAATGATGTGCTTTCTGGACTGACTGTGGCACTAGCGCTGGTGCCAGAAGCGATTGCATTTGCCTTTGTTGCAGGGGTGGAACCGCTGGTGGGTCTATACGGCGCTTTTATGATGGGGATAATCACCGCGATTATAGGTGGCCGGCCAGGAATGATTTCGGGTGCTACGGGTGCAATGGCGGTTGTGATGGTGGCGCTGGTTGCCACTCATGGTGTGGAATATCTTTTTGCAGCGGTACTACTCACCGGGCTAATTCAGATTTTGGCAGGGATATTCAGGCTGGGAAAATTCATTCGTATGGTGCCTTACCCTGTGATGTTGGGTTTTGTAAATGGCCTTGCAATTGTAATTTTTCTGGCGCAGTTGCAACAGTTTCAAGTGCCAGGTGCCGATGGCGAGATGACCTGGATGACGGGTAATGGGCTGTCCATCATGCTTGGACTGGTCGGATTAACGATGGCGATTATTCACTTTCTGCCGAAACTGACGGTGGCGATTCCAGCGTCTCTTGCTGCCATTGTAACGATTACTTTGCTGGTTATCTTTTTGAATCTCGATGCAAGGACGGTTCAGGATGTACTGCGTGATATGACAGGTAATCCTGCTGCATCAATTGCAGGCGGACTACCAACATTTCATATCCCGATGGTGCCACTGGAATGGGAAACCTTAAAAATTATTCTACCCTACGCGATTATTCTTGCGGGCGTGGGACTCATCGAATCTTTGCTAACACTCACCTTGATTGACGAACTGACAGAAACGCGTGGTCACGGTAATCGTGAATGTGTTGGCCAGGGTGTAGCCAATTCAGTAAATGGAGTATTTGGCGGAATGGGTGGCTGTGCGATGATCGGCCAGAGCCTGATTAATATTAATTCTGGAGGTAAAGGGCGTTTATCAGGGATTGCTGCGGCATTATTTTTGCTTGGCTTTATTTTATTCGCCTCAGGGCTCATTGAAATGATTCCGGTGGCTGCACTGGTTGGTGTAATGTTTATGGTGGTGCTGGGAACCTTCGAGTGGGCGACCTTTCGCATGTTTGGTCGCGTGCCGGTCTCAGATATCTTTGTCAGCATTTTAGTTGCTGGTGTTACTGTATATGCTGATCTAGCCATTGCAGTGGTTATTGGTGTGATTGTCTCTGCGCTAATTTTTGCCTGGGAGCACGCCAAGCGTATCAAAGCCGGAACCTATACTGACGAGAATGGCGCAAAGATTTACGAACTGGATGGGCCTTTGTTTTTTGGCTCTGTACATGCCTTTGGCGAACTGTTCGATCCTAAAAATGATCCTGGCGAAGTGATTGTCGACTTTGCCTCCGCGCGTGTTTATGACCACTCAGGGCTGGAAGCTATCGACAGCCTTGCTGACCGCTATGCGCGCGCGGGTAAGAACCTGCATCTCAAGCATCTTAGCCCTGAATGCCGAGAGTTGTTCACACAGGCGGGTGATCTGGTTGAAGTGAATATGATTGAAGATCCTACCTATCACATTGCTGACAACAGATTAGGGTAATTCTAACCCCCT
>CAZNYF010000190.1:2385-4589 GCA_964577195.1 uncultured Thiotrichales bacterium
TATACCCTTAGTAATTCTCGCAATAAAGACGTTGCATACGCACCGGCCGGTAACTCAAAACATAATTCCAGCGTCTTTGGCTCCAACCATTGGTAGGCGACATTTTTAGGTATCACTCTTAAAGACCGCCGTGACGCTGTCACTCGTTTTTGCGTGAGTCCTTTCATTAAATCAGCGTGTTGCTGGAAAATTTTCTGCTCGGTCTCAGCAGGTACTGCCGTAGTTTGCTTACCTTTACTGCTGCCCGGTAAAGGGCCGCTGGCATGTAAATCACCTTGCGTAATTCGCTCGTGAATACTCTCATCCGGTTCTTCATAAGGAAAAAAGCTATTGCTGCCATCCAGCATAAGCAAATCTCCAATCAGTGCGGTGTCCCAGGTTTTAGCCGCCACGCGTTGCGCCAGTAGATCATTAAAAATCCAGCTACGCGCAGAAGAAATTAGCGTCGAACGGAAATCCCGGCTCCTGACCCGTTTGGTACCCGCCAAAAAGCGTCTGGATGATTCAGTATTATCACCTTCTCGGCCAAAGCGTTGCTCACCAAAATAGTTTGGGAAACCATTCTTTTTGACCTGCTGGATTTGTTTTTCCAGATCAGTCGCTTGACCTTCATAGTCACGAATACACAAAGTAAACCGGTTGCCTTTTAACATCCCTATTTTGAGTTTTCGATCATGCCGCGCCATAGATAAAATTTGCACACCGTCCGGCCACGCCCATTCAAGCTTTGGATCAGGACGACCAGGCAGCTGAATACTGAACCACTGCTCCGTCACCGCATTTTTGTCCTTGCGCCCCGCCCAGCCAACCTCCCGCAAGGAGACATCTGCCCAACGTGCAAGTGTCTGCGCGACAAATACTGTCGTCGCATTCTTTTTTCTTACCTCGATCCATAAATGCTCACCCACGCCAGAAGGTGTCAACACAGGAATTTCTACCACCTGAAAGTCCTCGGGAACAGAGCGAATCGCGCCGGTAGAGTGGGAAATATTAGAGACTCGTGGCCAGTTGGCGTTTTTAATCAGCAGTGGTAAATCAGTCATGGTGTTGTTTGGAATTGACCCGTAGTTTCATCTCACGTAGCTTATCCACTATTCACTTAATGCAACAGCGATTCTCATGCCTAAAAAGAAAACCATCACCAAGCCTGACTTTGAAACCGCCCTCTCCGAGCTGGAAGCCCTGGTTGAGAAAATGGAGCAAGGCGATCTCTCGCTAGAAGACTCTATGCAGCAATACGAACGTGGCGTGGCACTAAGCCAGCAATGTCAGAACCTCTTGGAAACAGCGGAACAGAAGGTTCAAATACTCACCAAAGACAATCAACTCAAAGCCTTCGACCCCGAAGCAGAATGAGCGGCAGTACCTTACAGGCGGTGATGTCGGCGTGGCAGCAACGCGTCGAGAAATCGCTAGATCACTGGATTCCTGATAACAATCGCTATCCCGGTTTATTGCATCAAGCGATGCGCTATTCAGCATTGAGTGGAGGCAAACGAATTCGCCCTCTACTGGTTTATGCCACCGGACTGGCGACCCGGCAAAATTTGGATCAACTCGACGGCCCTGCCAGCGCTATTGAATTGATCCATGCTTATTCACTGGTGCATGACGACCTGCCCTGTATGGATGACGATGACCTGCGTCGTGGCCAACCCACCAATCATAAAAAATTTGGTGAAGCGATGGCTGTACTGGCTGGCGATTCACTGCAAACACTGGCTTTCCATATCCTCAGCCATGATCCTGCAATGACAGAAAATTCTGCCGTCAGAGTCAAAATGATCAACGCCCTCTCTCAAGCCTCCGGCTCACAAGGCATGGCTGGTGGTCAAGCCGTTGACCTCAGCTCGACAGGCAAAACCCTCAACCTGGCCGAGCTGGAAGCCATGCACATCCACAAAACCGGCGCGCTGATTCGAGCCAGCATCACTTTGGCTACGCTCAATCAACCCAATCTGCCGGAGCAACAAAATGTATCTCTGGATCACTATGGCAAATGCCTGGGCCTCGCCTTCCAGATCCGCGATGATATTCTCGACATAGAGGGCGATACCGAAACCATCGGCAAACAATCGGGTGCTGACCAGGCTCTCGATAAACCCACCTTTCCGGAACTGATCGGCATGCAAGCCTCCAAAGACCGCGCCAGAGAACTTCATCAGGAAGCCGTAGAAAGCCTCACAGCCTTTGGTTCCGAAGCA
>CAZNYF010000191.1:0-3180 GCA_964577195.1 uncultured Thiotrichales bacterium
GTAACGATTTGTAGCAAAATAAAACTGATTAAAACGGATGATTAAAAATCAAGTTTGTAGCCTAACAGAAAACTTCTGGGCTTCCCTGACCTTGCCCCAAATGGTCTGCGCGCAACCACGCCAAGATCATCAAACACGTTATCAATCGTGAAGTACAACTGCCCACGATCACTCAGTTGGTAATTTGAACTAAAATCAACCACCGTCTGAGAATCGCTGCGATCCGTGCGAATCGGGGAACCCGTACCTGCGGTAGCGCGCATTTCCGAGACATACTTAAATGCCAGCGCAGTTCGCCAATGATGGCGGCTCATACCTACTTTGAGTGTCAATTGATGTTCCGGCAGATAAGGTAACTCGTCACCCACTTTCACATCAGCAAGATCGGGGCGCGGTGATGTAAAGTTGTTTTTGAATTCACTGCGGGTATAGGTGTAATTAACGGTGACAGGAAAAGTAAACCGACCTTCAATACCACTGGCAAAGGTCTTTTCAAGCTCAGTCTCCAGACCCCAGATATCCACTTCTCCGGCATTAAATCCCAGATCCAAATCACTGGTCGCACAGCCTGAAGAAAAGGTGCAGCTTCCTGAGAGATTGCTGTAGTCATTAAAAAACCCGATGGCTTCACCCCGAATCGCCGGACTGGTGTAACGCATGCCAAATTCATAATTAATACTTTCTTCATGCTCGACCAGTGCTTCACTACCCGGCGGCGCGGGCACAAAGCCCTTATTGATGCCCCCCAGCAGACGCAAATGGGGCGTCGTTTTATAACTCACACCAATGCCAGGAATAAAAATATCATCATCGCGGGTGACGCGTGCATTTGTTAACCGATTAAAAAATTCGGTAGAAATGAATTCGCTGCGAAAACCCCCGTTCACCGTCCAATTACCAATATTCACTTCGTCTTGCAAATGAATTGCCAACGCTTCTGCTGTGGCACGGTTTCGCGTGGTAAAACGCTTCTGATTGCCATCACTGACGAGCCGTCCAGACTGCATCAGAAATCCGCGTTCACTGTGATTTCGAGCAATTTGATCCTCGTGATAACGGAACCCAATATTCAGCGCATGCCGATGGCCTGCAATCTTCAGATCCCATTCCAGCTGGCTCTGAATCCCCTGCGCGACAAAGTCTCGGGCATTCGCGCCGAGCAATAAAGTCTCACTTGGTGCGGTGGAATCAGACTGGCCGCTGAGCACTTCATAAAAGCCCTGATTCACCGGAGAATTGGGATTGGCAAATATTACTGGCAAAGAGGGCGCACCCGCTGAAAAACCGTTTAACTTATCCCAAACACGAGAAAACTCGCGCCGATACGCCGTGGTGTTCACCACAAAATCACCACCGGGATCAAAAAAGTGACTCAGGCTGTATTGCTGGTGATCCCAGACCATCTCATCCAGTGAGCCGCTGGCGTAACGACGTAGCGGATCAATTTCAAAGTCAGCATCTGTGACCCCAAGATAGGAATCATCCGATACCTCATCGGCATAGCCAATCTTTAGGTCAAACTGATGGTAGACATCGGCATCCAAATCACTGTTATAACGCAATTTCAACAGCAGATCGTTTTTATCAAAGCCGGAATCACCGCCACCATCCTGATTTTTAAATCCATCCGCTCTTAGATGGACGCCTTCAAGCATCCAGCCAAACTGCTCTTTACTCTGACCATAATGGCCGTGCAGCTTGCCAAATCCAAAGCTGCCAAACGCAACATCAAGCGCGCCGTTTTTGTCCTCTTCGTCATTTCCTACGGGAATGTCCCGGCTGACAAAGTTAATCGCACCACCGACCGTATTGGGGCCGTACTTTATTGCCGCCGGCCCTTTGAATACTTCAACAGCCTGAATTCGCGCCATCAACGGAAAATAGTACGCTGCCGGCGCTGAATACGGCGCTGGCGCAAATAAAACACCATCTTCCATCAAGGCAATTTTCTTGCTGCGATCAGAACCGGAGCCACGCATGCCGATATTAGGTCGCAGACCCCAGCCATCTTCTTGGCGCACATACACACCCGGCGTGTCTTCGAGCACCCGATGAACATCAATGTATTGCCATTGCTCCAAAGTCTCCTTGTCAATCTTATGCACAGAACCGGGGGTACGTTCCCGTTCTTCGGCATCGCCAGTGATGGTAATAGTGTCGAGCCGAGATTGTGGAGATTCAGCAGCAAAAAGAGGGGTAACGATCAGGGTGAGAAACAACCCCTGTAACAATTTTGAGTCAGGCAACAGTTTTTACCATGTGATTAGTCCATCGTGTATTTTGCCAAACACTTCCTAGTGGTTTGGCCTGTAGTGATTCGGTATCAACTTGGTAAAGCTCGCCCTCGTTGGCACTGACGACGAACTTTTTACCATCGCTTGATACGGCGATACCACCTACGTCTTTAATTTCAATTGTCTTGAGGAATCGCTTGTTAGGCAAATCCCAAAGGGAGAGACGATCACCGCGCGGGCACGTCACCGCGCCAATACCACCGGGCGCAATACAGGCACTGGCGGTATAATTTTGCAGAGTATAAAGATCGTTATCATCAATCTCCAGCATTTCAATTTCGCCGCTGCCACGTTGCAGACCGACCAGCTTCGGCATTTCGTGTTTGCCCTTGTACTGCATGGCAACCAACACCTCTCCTTCGCTACCGACATCAATATGGCGAATCGAAAGCTGGCGTGTGGGTGTTTCGCGCCGCATCAGCAATTTTCCGCTATCAACGTCGATAAAAAGGAGTGCGGATTGCAGGGTTTTGAGGTTCAGCTCACGTCGGCCACTGTTTGGATGGGTACGAATACCACCGCTGGCAACCACCAGCGTTTTGCCATCCGGTAACAAGCGCATGTCATGCGGCCCCATGCCATAGGCGGGCAACTCCCGCAGGAAGCTAAAATCGCGACCGTCGCGCACAGTAATAATGCCCTCAGCCGAATCAATGATATTTTCGCTGGTTAATAGGTACCGACCATCGGGACTAAAAACGGCATGCCCCAGATAGTGTCTACCGGGACGACTTTTGATGATCGCCAGTTGTTTACCGGTTTGCACATCCATCACTACCGCGCGGGTGCCGGGTAGCGAAGGCGCAGATACAATCCGCTGCGGTTGCGCTGGATCAATGGCAAACCCATGCGCTTCATCCGGCAAGGGGACACGGAAAGTTTCGGC
>CAZNYF010000191.1:3280-4546 GCA_964577195.1 uncultured Thiotrichales bacterium
CTGCTGCCACCCCAATACAAGGCTTGAAAAGCTAGCGTATTGGCGCGTATGTTTTCTTTTGAAATTTTCGCTGTGGGCGACTCAACATCCTGCGGGCATAATTGCCCCTCGCCACAACTGGGAGGTGTTTTTGTGGTCTCACTACCCAAAGGCTTGTCCAGCTTGAACTCTCTTACCACTTCGCGAAAAACGTACATTGCGTCGGTGATTTCATTCAATGTTTTGGTAGTGTTTGTTGTACCGGTCATCGTTGCCACGTAGTTACCTATCGCAGGATTCCAGGCATCTGCAAATATTTTTGCATTGGCGACGGTATCAAGCGCAACATTCTTCATGAAGTCACAACGTAACACTTGCCTGTCCGCAGCGCTCAACGCATTAAAAGCCGCAAGATCAGCTTCCGGCTGAGTACCGGACGGGCAAGCATGTCCAGTAGTTGGCTCTACAAACAATAAATACTCAAGCGCATCCAAACCACGTCTATTGATCGCCAGATTCAGCGCAGTTTTATTGTCTGCCAACTTTTGGTCAATTCCGCAATGAGACGTGATTGGCCAGGAATAAATTTGCCTCAACAGATCATTTTCCAGCGCAGGGCCAATGGCATGCATCGTCGAACGCTGTACATCGTTCATCGCCGCCTTAAAGGCATCTTGAGCATCGGTTCGTTGAGCCGGATCGCCTGCGCTGCTAGTTGTCACCGTAGCGCAATACGCATTCACGCTGGTATTTAGCGCTGCAACGCTGGCATTTGTTTGTGCCGCACTATTTCGCATAATCCCGGCAACATTGGCGATCAGATCACCGCTCTGAGTAAAGCCCGATGTCGGGGTTGGATCAGGCTGCGTTGGAGCATCACCGCTCCCACCACCACAAGAAATCACACTGAAGAGCAGTAAACAGGCGGGAATAACGACTAAGCTTTGGCGTACTTGCATTTGGAACTCCGAGTGTAAGTTACAAAGCGGTTCGCTCTTAAGAAGGCAAACTCGCGATTAGAGATTAGATACATTGCGCAAAGATATACCAATAGCAGATATACTTGCAAATCATATTGATTTGTATTTAGATACACGATTGTATTACGTTACGTTTTTATTGTACGGTGCCTTGACAGAATCGACCGATAACGTTGTGTGCTCATGCTTTAGAACAGACTTTAATCCAGCGTAGCCAGCCATATCGCCAGCCATCGCAACATCTTCCCTAACTCTTCAGGAGAAAAACGATGGCTTTTCATCGAACTAAACTTAGCTTACTCATTGC
>CAZNYF010000192.1:0-4494 GCA_964577195.1 uncultured Thiotrichales bacterium
TGTTTTGGTTGTAATAGAATTGAAAACCTGAAAGTTTTCTCTACAAGTCGTCTGCATTCCAGAAGAAATTCCTGTCAAGGAACTCCCTATGAATAGTAACCATCATGCACTCGATAAAAAGGAAGGCTGATATCAGACGCAAACTAGTCAGGTAGTGGATTTCTGGCGATAATTAACAATTCGTCAGAGACAGGTCCTTTTTGTCACAAAATTGGGTCAGTTTGATTTGACCGGTACTAGACCTAATGAATAGAACAGCGAACGATTCCAAAAAATTATTAGTACTCAATAAGCCTAAGGGGTATGTGGTCACACGATCTGACAATCTTGGGCGAAAAACAGTGTATAGCCTTTTGCCAGATTGGGCTTTCCATGACGCATGGATGCCCGTCGGACGCCTTGATCTAGAATCGAAGGGGCTTCTGTTGTTCACAACCAACGGCAAAATCAGCAATGCGTTAACCAAGCCCGGGAATTGCATTAAGGTATACGAGATTTGGGTCAGAGGCCACGTAACAGATGAACATATTGCAGCGGCTAAGAAAGGAGTGGAAAGCACGCAGGGTTTACTGAAAGCTAAGGTCGAAAAAATAGGCATAGGTGGTGCGAAAACAAAACTCAGAGTAGAAATTGACGAGGGAAAGAATCGACATATTCGGCGGCTTTTTGGGGCGCTGAAAGACCCAAAATTTGGGACGTCCTTAAAGGTCTTGAACTTGAACCGAATCAGCATCGGCAGTTTTAAGCTCAACATCGAACTCGGTAAGTGGCGTTACCTTTCATTGGAAGAAGAGAGAATGCTAATTAAAAATCTTGGTTGACATGCGGCTGAAATATTCATTTTATCTCCAACTCATGGGGCTGATCAGAAAGAGGTTATTTAAGACAAGATTGGTTTTGCGACAGTTATTTTCGTTTTGATCTATCAGAGAATAGCTTGATGAAACAGCCATTTTTGAATGTTAAGGAGGGCAATATCACTCATGCCGAAAAACTTTAGGCTCGATCTGGTGCCGGTTGAGCAGTTTATAAAACTCGGTGCGGTTGCGTTTTGCCAGGCGGGCTGCCTGGGTGACATTCCCTTGTGTCATTTGTAATATTTGGACTAGATAATTTCTTTCAAATTCGCTTTGTGCTTCTGCAAATGCTGAGATTTCGCCGGTTTTTCCTCGCAGTGCTTTACTCACCAGTGTGTCTGATATGACGGGTGAAACCGTTAACACGGCAACTTGCTCGACCACATTCAGGAGTTGCCGAATATTGCCCGGCCAGGGGGCTGTCATCAGTACTTCCATTGCTTCAGGCGAAAAGGATTTGGCGACGCAGCTTTTGGAGCGTTGCCGTAAATCGTTGAGAAAATGCGTGGCGAGTAACTGGATATCCTCGCGACGTTCACTTAATGGCGGTAATTCCAGCATGACCACATTTAGCCGGTAATAAAGATCTTCGCGAAATTTATCTGCGTCGATGGCTTTTTCAAGGTCTGTATGTGTTGCTGAAATGACGCGAACATCGACCGGTATAACATCTGTTGCACCCACAGGCCGGACTTCTCCTTCCTGTAACACGCGTAGCAATTTTGCTTGAAACTCTAACGGCATATCACCTATTTCATCCAGAAACAATGTGCCGCCATTGGCGGTTTCAATCAGTCCGGTGTGATTGCGTTCTGCGCCGGTGAAGGCTCCTTTTCGATGACCAAATAATTCGGACTCTAATAAATTATCTGGAATCGCGGCGCAATTAATCGGTACGAAGGGTTGGTCACTTCGGGGGCTTGCATTGTGGATGGCGCGTGCGAGTAATTCTTTACCAGTGCCGCTGTCGCTTTGAATCAGGATGCTGACTTCACTTTGTGCCACTCTTTGTGTCTGCATCAGTAGCTCTTCCATGAGGTGGCTTTGGCTGATGATTTGACTGCGCCAGGCTGAGTCTTCTGCTTCATTATCGGCATCGTTAACGGGATAGCACAGGCTCAATGCGGTGTTGATGTTGAGGATTAATTGCTGGCTGTCAAACGGCTTGGTCAGATAACTAAATACACCTTTGCGTGTTGCATCTACCGCATCGGGAATGGTGCCGTGTGCGGTTAAAATAATCACCGGAAGCGAGGGGTATTTTTCATTAACGTTATCAAATAGCGCCAGTCCATCCATACCGTCCATGCGTAAGTCGGTAATAATTAGATGCGGCTGAAATGCCTCTAGCTGAGCCAATGCGTGCTTGCCGTTATTGGCGGTTTCAATTTTAAAACCCTCTGCATTCAGCCGCAGAGAAAGCAGTTTTAATATGCCAGGATCATCATCGACCAATAATATTTTATTTTGTGTCATGAGGGATTTTATAGGTTGATGGGGCGCTGATCTCCTGTTCTTGCTTGTTAATGTTTTTTTCGATATTTTTCAGTTGTTTGAGTTTGGACTCTTTATCGGCGAGCTTTTCTAGTAATTTTAAGGATGCTGATCGCTCTTCTTTTAATTGTTTTTTGAGTAATTGCTGTTCAGCCTGCATTTTAATTCGCTGTTGGAGTTGTTCTAATAGCAGCTGAGTGATTTGCCTTTCCCGTACGCTTAGAAATTGTTCCTGCTTTAAAATTTTGATAAATATCAGTTCAGATTCTTCCTCATTTTTTATTCCAGCCGAAGGCATGCTCATCAATATGGCCAGATGTAATTGATCACAGCTGTTTTGTATTGTTTTCACATTCTCTCGCAGCATTTTTTCTTCCTGCATTAATTCTGCTTCACTCATTGTGGAGAGTGCTTCGTAATAATTTAGTGCTATGCAATGATTTTCTGTTTTTGTTGCTGTAGTCGTTACCGGCGTTGGTTTTTGTGTCGGCTGCGATTTAGGCATTTTAGCAATGGATGGCATGCAGGCTGACAACATCAGAATAGAAATACCGGTTAAAAATATGCGTAATCGATTAATTCTTAACATCCTCATCTCCAGACTGTTGTAACGGCAGGCAAACTCTGAAATGCGCACCCTGTAGGGTTTCCAGTGCTTCAAGGCATCCATTGTGCAACTGTACATAACGCTGGGCAATGGCTAGACCCAGGCCGGTGCCTTTAACGGGGCCTTTGGGTGACTGCGGCCCTTGGAAAAATGGTTCAAAAATCTGTTGCCGGTCTTTTAAATCGATGCTGTCGCCCTGATCAATCACATCAACACATGCCTGCTGATTTTCCTGATTAAGATGGATTTTAATTTCGCCATTATCGGGTGAGTACTTAATCGCGTTTGAAAGTAAGTTGTCAAAAATGCTGCGCAGTTGTTCAGGCTCGCCTTCAATTTTAACCGCAGCAATATCAGTCTTAATTTGAATATGGCGGGTACGCATCGCGAGCTGGTGTTTGGCGATCACCTCAGAAATGAGTGTGGATAAGTCCAGGAGTTTAAGCTGAGCGGGTTTATCCTGAGCCAGGGCGAGATTAAAATCCAGCAAGCCTTCGACCTGTGATTGTAATAACAGGGTGTTGTCCCGCAAGATGCTCACCACTTCTGATTGATCTTCGCTAAGCGTTCCGACCACTCCATCGCGGAGTAATTCGCTACCTTCACGAATGGCTGTTAGCGGTGTTTTGAGTTCATGTGACATGTGCTGAAGAAAATTCAATTTCTGTTGATCAAGCTCAGCCAACCGCCTGCGCATCCAGTCGAGCTGTTCCCCAAGTTCACGGACATCCTGTGGGCCTGAAACTGCAACCGGGGAAGAAAATTCTCCCGCACCCAAGCGGCGAATGGCTTTGCCCAGGTTCTTGAGTGGCCGCGTGATCAGCACGCTAAAAACGGCGGCCAGCAGAAGCGCAAGTGGAATCAGTGCAAGCACTTGCCACAATAATATTTGCTGAATCCGTTCCGTTTGTTTTGTCATCGTTTGGCTGTCTGTGGCAACCATCCGGGTTACCTCTTGAGGGATGGGGCGCACCAGTTCTATCAGCTTGAGTTCGTTATCCAGCTTTTGCGCATCTTTACCGCCTTGTTTGCCCCACTGCTGCAATTGATGGTGTAACGCTTGCTCGCGGGTAGCCAACTTGTTAATGCGGGATTTTAAGCTTTGCTCCAGGGGCAGTTCAGACAACCGCCCGACGGCTTCGTTCAGCTGGATTCTTTGGCTCTGGTAACGTTCCAGCAGGGTAGGGTCGCGTAATACACCGTATTGCTCAGCGGTACGCCCCATGTTGAGCGCCTGCGCGGTGATCAAGCGGCTCGCCTCAACCGCCTGTGCTGAATCGTGGACAGTCTTTTTCATGTTCGCCGCTAACTTATCGACCTGAAGCTCGGTGGTAATCAACGCAACCATTAAAGGCGATACGACAATCAGAAATCCCAGCACGGTAAGTTGGCGAATTGAGCTGGATAGGCGCATTTAAGGATTCCTTGTTTGTGCTGAAAATATCATGTTTTAAGTAAGTTAGGGACGAGTGAATTATAACTTGAGGGCGTCTCTAAAAATAGAAGTGTTGCTGAGGGAAATCAGGAATAGTGCAT
>CAZNYF010000193.1:0-4488 GCA_964577195.1 uncultured Thiotrichales bacterium
AAGAGAATCAATGCCAATTGCAACACTCGATAAAAAACTACAAAAAGCCGCACTAGCATCAAGTATTGAATTATACTTAAGATGAAGCAGTCAAATTAAAGTTTTGGGAATTAACAACTTACATTTGGCGAAAGACAAAGCTCCGCGTCAGGGACACAGATAAAACTCACTTCAGGAATGTTAGATTCCACCCGGCTACCCATGAAACTTTTAACTCAACCAATCAGTTTCCAGCTCGTCTATGAAGAGCCTGGGTGAAAACTCATTGACTAATTCTATTGATCGCGATTGAATCATTGCTTGTGCAAACCATCTGATTCGCTGTGCCTGATTTATTCGACAATCTATCCTCTGAGAAAATTTACGCCGTTTCCGAGCTGAATCGGTTGGTTCGCGGCTTGCTTGAAAATAAGTTTACGGATGTGCAAATTGAGGGTGAGATCGCCAATCTTTCCAAACCCGCCTCCGGACATCTGTATTTCTCGCTAAAAGATGACTGCGCACAGCTGCGTTGTGCGATGTTTCGCAACCGAAGTTTTGGTACGCGTTACAAGCCACAGAACGGCGATCAAGTCATCGCCCGTGGAAAAATCAGCCTATATGAGGCGCGTGGAGACTATCAATTTATTATTGATACACTCCAACCAGCGGGCGCAGGTGCATTACAACAAGCCTTCGATGCTTTAAAAGAGAAACTCCTGTCAGAAGGTTTATTCGATCAATCAAGGAAAAAACCGCTACCCACCCTGGCAAAAAAAATTGCCGTGATCACCTCACCCAGCGGCGCAGCCATTCGCGATATTTTGCAAGTGCTGGGGCGGCGATTCCCAATGTTGGAGGTGGTCATTTATCCGGTTCCGGTGCAAGGCGCACAATCAGCTCCTGCCATTTGTGATGCGCTAGAGCGAGCAGATCAGCAGACCGACATTGATCTTGTTTTATTGTCACGCGGCGGCGGCTCAATCGAGGACCTTTGGTCGTTTAACGAAGAGCAAGTCGCCCGCGCAGTCGCCGCTTGCGGTACTCCTACAATCTGCGGCGTTGGTCATGAAATTGATTTCACCATTGCGGATTTTGTTGCAGACATGCGTGCGCCAACACCCTCCGCGGCAGCAGAAATCATCACCCCTGATCAACTCGAGCTACGCCAGCGCCTGAACGGATATCACCGCACATTACAAAGTGCCACGCGCACCTTGATCCGCGATAAAACCCATCAGCTCGACTGGCTCAGTAAGAGGCTGCAACAAAAGCATCCTTTACAGCAGGTCCAACAACAAGCGCAGCGGGTGGACGAGCTGGAGAAAAGGCTCCATTCCACACAGATGCGACAAATCCAGCAGGCCAGGCAACGGCTCGGTGAGTTACAAACCCGTCTGGTAAGACAATCTCCAGAGACCATGCTGGCAAACGTGAAAGCCTGCTACCAACAACTGGCGCTACGGCTCACTCAAGCGTGGCAAAATAAGCAGCAGACACTGGATGGTCAGCTTGCTCGTGCGACCAGTCAGCTAGCACTACTGAATCCACAGGCGACGCTAGAAAGAGGCTATTCCATTGTTCGCTTGGAACAGAGCGGAAAACTCGTCACTGATGTGGATCAACTCAGTGCTGGCACAACACTGAAAACCCGGCTTGCGACGGGTGAGTTTAGCGCCGAAGTAACAAAAACACATTCATCCTAAATACATTTATCCTAAAGTTCATTAGACCTCTATGGCTCAGGCAAAACCCAACCACACACCGATGATGCAGCAATATCTGCGCATCAAAGCAGAAAACCCCGACATTTTGATGTTTTATCGCATGGGGGATTTCTACGAACTCTTTTTTGATGACGCGCGTAAAGCGTCCAAATTGCTTGATATCACGCTGACACAACGCGGAAAATCCAATGGCAAACCGATTGCGATGGCAGGTATTCCCTATCATGCAGCCGATCAGTATCTTGCAAAACTGGTGAAGCTGGGTGAGTCCATTGCGATTGTTGAACAAATTGGTGATCCGGCAACCAGTAAAGGCCCGGTTGAAAGACAGGTGGTACGCATTGTTACCCCCGGCACCATTACCGAAGAAGCACTGCTCGAAGAGCGGCATGACAATTTACTCTGTGCGGTTTATCAATCTGAAGATGGCGGCTACGGGTTGGCGCATCTTGATCTATGTTCGGGCCGATTCGTCATTCAACAATTGGGCAATGATGATGGATTAGTCAGTGAGCTTGGACGGTTGCATCCCGCTGAAATCCTGATTGCGGAAGACTCCAGCTTACCGGGTGGAGAACGCACCGGTATCACCCGCCGCCCGTCCTGGCACTTTGATTTTGAAACAGCAGTCTCTGTGCTAACACGTCAGTTCGCCGTGAAAGATTTAAGCGGCTATGGCTGTGATCAACAAGAATTGGCAGTGATCGCAGCTGGCGCACTGCTGCAATATGTTCAGGAAACACAAAAGAGCGCCCTGCCCCATTTGGATGGGTTAAGGGTTGAATTTCAACAAGATACTGTGATTTTAGATGCTGCCAGTCGCCGCAATCTGGAACTCGAATGGAATCTTTCTGGTGGTCATGAGCACACCCTTGTTGCTGTTGTTGATAGCACTGTGACAACGATGGGAGGCCGCTGCTTGCGTCGCTGGGTGAATCGACCCTTGAGAAATCAACAGCAATTGGCACTACGGCACAACTTTGTTGAGCAACTACTGATTAGCCGAATCCATGAAACCGTGCGCGAACAACTGCGCGGTGTCGGTGATATCGAACGCTGCCTGACCCGAATCGCACTGGGATCAGCACGCCCACGAGATTTATCGACACTGCGGGATGCGTTGCAACAATTGCCTGAGCTACAACAAACACTCAAACCACTGGATGATACCGAAGCCCGAAGACTGGCAACCGACATTCGCGAACATCCAGATGTTGTCGAGTTACTCGGCAATGCGGTCATTGATGCGCCTCCCGTTTTAATCCGTGATGGCGGCGTCATTGCCAACGGCTATGATGCTGAGCTGGATGAGCTGCGCGGACTGAGCACCAACGCCGATCAATTCCTCATTGATCTGGAACAACGGGAAAAAGAACGTACCGGTCTAAACCTCAAAGTCGCTTACAACCGCGTGCACGGCTATTACATTGAAGTATCAAAGCTACTCTCTGACAAGGTGCCAGAAGATTACATCCGACGACAAACGCTCAAAGCGGCTGAACGATACGTCACCCCGGAGCTAAAAAGTTTTGAAGACAAAGTGCTCTCGGCGCGCGAAAGATCGCTGGCAAGAGAGAAGTTTCTCTACGAACAATTACTGAAACAGTTAATGCAATGGCAAACAGCGCTGCGGACTACAGCTGCGGCAATCGCCGAGCTCGATACGCTTTGCGCATTTGCAGAAACTGCGGATAGGAACCGCTACTGCAAACCTCTACTTACCGATAATGCCGAGCTAAATCTAACAGCCAGTCGCCATCCTGTCGTCGAACAAGTACTCGATGAGCCATTTGTACCCAACGACATCCTGCTTGATGACGGACGCCGATTACTGATTGTCACCGGCCCCAACATGGGGGGTAAATCGACGTATATGCGGCAGGTCGCATTGATTATTTTAATGGCTCACATCGGCAGTTTTGTACCCGCAGATGCAGCAGTGATCGGGGTCTTTGACCGAATCTTCACCCGAATAGGTGCCTCCGACGACCTCGCTTCAGGCCGATCAACCTTCATGGTGGAAATGACCGAAGCCGCCAACATCCTCAACAATGCCACCGATAAAAGCCTGGTATTGATGGATGAAATCGGTCGCGGCACCAGCACCTTCGATGGCCTCTCGCTCGCCTGGGCCTGCGCAGAAGATCTTGCCGCCAACAGCCGCGCATTCACCCTGTTTGCGACGCACTATTTTGAACTCACAGTGTTACCGGAAACTCACCCAACCATTCACAATGTCCACATCAACGCGATAGAGCATGACGACAAAATTATTTTTCTTCACAGCGTTAAACCCGGGCCAGCCAATCAAAGTTACGGCCTGCAAGTCGCACAGTTAGCGGGGTTGCCGCAGACAGTGATTCGCAACGCCCGCAAGCGTCTCGCCCTGCTGGAAGCACAAAGTCTGGCATCTGACAGCTCTCCTCAGCTTGGGCTGCCCTTAGAGGAGACCATCATTGAAACGCCGGCAGCGATAAAACTCCTCAACAATATCAACCCAGATACGATGACCCCGCGCCAGGCTCACGAGCTATTATATGAGTTAAAAGATCTGCTAAAGTAGTGCCATAGAAAATCCTGAGAGGCTGTCCAAGACAGCCTCCTAGTCCTTGACTCTTGATATTCATCCGTTTGCAATCCATCATTTCCTCGCTACTATAGCTATAGGGCGCCTCTAAAAATACAAGTACCACTGAGAAAAACCATGAACAGCACCTTTTTTATGCGAAAAATCGTTAAATACACCCAGTATTCGCCTCATTTCCGCATAAAAAATACACTA
>CAZNYF010000194.1:0-4460 GCA_964577195.1 uncultured Thiotrichales bacterium
ACTTCTGCTTTCACCGAGCATTGTTCGTGGCGAGGCGCCACTCCTACATGAAATTGTTCAATAGTCAGATTTTATCCGGCTTATTTAACATGGGCAATCTACTAGCTCTTCACGGGTATTGCATAGTAAATCACTGACTCGTCAGAGACTGGGTGATATTCCGCGCCGTAAATTTCCAGATCAGCGCCGCTGGTATGCGGCCTATCCGATTGAAGCAACCAGCTTGAGTAGATGTAGTTGACCGTGTTATCCAGATTTTTAACTGCACCTTTATGCGTGAATTTTGCATAAGTCGCAGCAGGAATTTCGATACTAACCATATCTTCAGGTAACTCATCAAGCTGATTGACCTCAACGGCGGCATAGTATTCCAACTGCTCTGTATTTTCTTTGGTTTGTTGAATCACGCCATATCCAACTCCCGGTACGCAATTTTTAATTGCATCCATCCTTTTCAGAAAAGCGTTCCACAAAGGAGGCAACTTATCAGCAATATTATTTTTATCCGAATCGACGCTGTAAAAACAGGTTCTCATACCAACAAGCAACATAGCCTGTTGATGGTAGATATCAGGTTCAAGTGAGAGATTTTTGTTAATGTGCTGAAGATACTCGCTATCGAACTGAAGTTTCTTCAAGAAGAGACTGCGATTTCCCAACTTTCGGTATTCGTTCGGTGTCATCATAAAAGCTTTTTTGAATGCGCGGGTAAAACTCTCCTGAGACTCGAATCCAGCGCAAATCGCAATATCAAGAATCGCCTGTTTCGTTGTCAGCAGTTTATCCAGCGCAGCAGCCATCCTTCTTGATCGAATATAAGTTTTTAAAGTCTCATTCGTCAGTGCCTTGAAGATTCTTTGGAAGTGCCACTGACTGATATTTGCTGCCTGCGCAACCTCGAACAATGAAAAATCATGATCCAGATTGGCTTCGACAAAATCAATACCTTTCTGCACACGTTGCAAATAATTCATACGTTCAATTTGTTGGAGGCGGCTCAAAGAAACCCGTCTCTGAGATCAGTTTGCCATCCTCATTATGCTCTCCATAACTAATACCTGTGCCCAAAACCGCATCATCTCCACCGCGCATTTCCCATTGCGCAATACTTTTACCACTGTGAGCAAAGAACCACGTCGTCACAAAATACCCACCAGGTATTTGTTTGTGAAAATCCAGCATATAGGCGTCTAACTCATCCCAGCCTTTAGTTAGGATCAGCGGATCATTGTACTGAAAATCGGGAGCCAGGCATTGTTCAAATAGTTGCCGTTTCTCAGCACTGGTCTCTGCCTTCCATGATGCTGCGTACGTTTCCCATATCTTTTTTTGCTCTTGCATGTCACGACTCCTGATAACTTGATCTGAAAAATATCATCCTAAGATATTTCAACGACCGGCTTTTGATATTTTGTGCTCACATCATCCTGATGAACGCCGAAACGCTAACATATCCTATAAACTATTGATTTTTATACATAAAATCTTATATTCCTGAAGATTTACGTGCCGAGTCAGGAGAGTAAACAAAGCGTCTATATCGTTAATTTTCCTTCGGCTACCCCTTAAAAGCACTTAAACTAAAGTAATTATCGTTGTTTCAGTGTTGAGCAGCTATACTGCCTCGGCAGAATTCTGCGTCTATTATTATTAAGTTAAAGAGAAGAGTTATGAGTAAAGGTACAGTCAAGTGGTTCAATGCAGAAAAAGGATTCGGTTTCATCACTCCAGAGGATGGTGGTAAGGATCTTTTTGTACACCATTCAGATATACAAAGTGATGGTGGATATGCATCGCTTAACGATGGTCAAGCCGTAGAGTTTGATGTTGGTGAAGGTCAAAAAGGCCCTTGTGCAAAAAATGTTGTAGCTGCTTAGATTCGTCTAAAAGAGCCTCAACACGCATAAGCTGCAATGTCCATTTAGCTGGCATTGCAGTATTAACTACAAAAAAATATAGGCAAAGGTCTTTCCAAGGCGCAAGGAAAGGCTCACATACCCAGCCAGATTACTAACAGAAACTCTATCGTTGTTGAGTCATTCTGACAATAATGCTTTGGCATGATAGGCGATATGCTCGCCAATAAAACTGGCGATAAAATGATAGCTGTGGTCGTACCCGGCCTGCATTCGGATTGTTACTGATTGCCCCGCCGAGTCACAAGCTGCCTGGAAGTTTTCTGGTAATAATTGCTTCTCGTCATAAAACTCATCGGCCAAGCCTTGTTCAATTAAAATATCGGGTAACTTAGCTCCCGATAAAACCAAAGCAGTTGCATCGTAGGCTTCCCAAGCTTTTACATCATCACCAAGATAGGCTGTAAAACAAGCTTTTCCCCAGCCACAGTTTACGGGATTACAAATAGGTGAAAATGCGGATACTGATCGATAGCTATCTGGATTTTTGAACGCGCATATTAATGCTCCATGCCCTCCCATTGAATGTCCCGAGATAGATTTAACACCAGGAGTAAGTGGCAGGTCTGCTTCCAGTAATGTGGGTAATTCCTGAGTAACATAATCGTACATTTGATAATGCGCCGCCCAGGGAGCTTCTGTCGCGTTCACATAAAACCCCGCCCCTTTGCCCAAATCATAACGATCAGGTTCATCTGCCACATCATCACCACGCGGACTGGTATCTGGAAATATTAAAGCGATTCCCTGTTCAGAGGCATATCGTTGAGCACCCGCTTTGGTACGAACATTATCATCCGTACAAGTCAGACCCGATAACCAGTAGAGCGCGGGCACATTGCCTTTTTCTGCTTGTGGCGGCAGATAAACCGAGAAAGTCATTTCGCATTGGCAGACGGTGGACTGATGAGTATAGCGATTTAAATAGCCACCAAACTCTTTAATACTTTCAATTCGTTGAATACTCATATTCATTCAATCCTTAAAATATTATGACTGATCGAATACTTTCGCCGCTGTGCATTAAATCGAAAGCTTTATTAATATCGTCCAGTGGCATGGTATGCGTGACTAAACTATCCAGCTCAATCTCACCTGCCAAATAACGTTCCACATAGCCCGGTAATTCTGTGCGACCTTTTACGCCACCAAATGCGGTGCCTTTCCAGGTTCGTCCAACCACTAAATTAAATGGCCGTGTTTCAATCGTTTGACCTGAGCCGGCAACACCAATGACCGTGGAAACACCCCAGCCCATGTGCGTACATTCCAGCGCATCACGCATGACATGTACATTACCAATACACTCAAAAGAATAATCCGGACCACCGTTATAAGTATCTTGCATATATTCAACAAATGAACCATCAATATCATTAGGATTCACGAAATCTGTTGCACCGAGCTGTTTCGCAAATTTAAATTTATCTGGGTTAATATCAATGCCGATAATACGTTCGGCTCCCGCCATCACCGCACCCTGAATACAGGATAAACCGATACCGCCCAGACCAAAAACAGCCACTGTAGAACCGGCTTCAACTTTCGCTGTATTTAAAACCGCGCCAATACCGGTTGTTACACCGCAACCGAGAAGGCAGGCTTTATCCAGCGGAGCGGCTTTATTAATTTTTGCCAATGCGATTTCTGGAACGACAGTATATTCAGCAAACGTCGAGCAGCCCATGTAATGAAATATATCTTTCCCGCCCTGAGAAAAGCGGCGTGTACCATCGGGCATATAACCTGTCCAGATTGTTGGTGCAATCGTCTGACAAAGATTCGATTTGGTAGAATTGCAATATTCACAATCGCCACATTCGGCAATGTACAAAGGAATGACATGATCGCCCACTTTCAGATCTTTCACACCGGCGCCAAGCTCCACCACTTCACAGCCACCTTCATGGCCTAAAATACAAGGAAAAGAACCTTCTGGATCATCACCAGAAAGGGTAAACGCATCTGTGTGGCACACACCGGAGGCAATCACTTTAAGTAACACTTCCCCTTCTTTTGGCGCCATCACTTCAACCTCTTCAATTGAAAGGGGTTTTTTGGCTGACCACGCAACGGCTGCTCTTGCTTTCATGTTTCCTCCGGTATCAAATTTTGGTATGACTCTAATGACAACAAAACTAGATTGAAAGTTAATTTGAGTCAACACAATAATTCATAAATTCTGACACACCAGCAGCAGCAGATGAATAGACAGAACAGAACAGCACTTACAACAAACAGGAGAACTTAATTTTTTGCTTAGTATCCATCCATAAAGGCTCGTAGCGTGAACGGTTCAGATGCGTGAGATTAAGATCACAAGATCTAACTACTTAGACGGGAGTCGATAGGAAAGCTGTAAACCCAAGCTGGAATCGGCGACCGCATCGGTTAATTCCTGATTTACACGTAGACTGAGTCCCCACGGTTTGCTGATTTTATAGGTAGCAAATGCACTCACTGAAGCTTGATCATCTCGATCATTCAGTGAGGCTTGTTTAAAACGTGCGCCACCGCCAAAGCCCCAATCTTTATTAACAATAT
>CAZNYF010000195.1:0-3035 GCA_964577195.1 uncultured Thiotrichales bacterium
CGAATAAAAGGCATATTCCTCTGGCGTTAAGCCAAGTTCCTCCGCCTTGTGATCTTCCAGCTTCATTTCTCTGGCGATTTCCGAAAGCTCTTTAATCACCTGAGCCGTATCGATCTGATTGTTGTGATACCTTTTAATGGTATTGCTCAACAGTTCAGACAGCTTTTTGGCCAATACTTTATTTTTCTTCTTTCTGATCTGAACTTCATCGTTTAACAGTTTCTTGAGCAATTCAAAAGCCAGGTTTTGATGCTCCATGTTTTTGACTTCGAGCAAAAAATCTTCCGACAGTATATCAAGTGTTGGTTGAGCAACCCCCGCCGCTGCAAAAATGTCCACAACACCATCACTGTTCAGAGCGTCATCCACAATCTGCCGAATAGCGGTATTAACTTGAAAATCTGTTTTTACGTCGCTTGGCGTAAACTTGTTGATTCTTGACTTAATTGCCTGAAAAAAAGCCACTTCATCTTTAATTTGTTCCGACTCAAAACTCGGAACGGCCATGACATACAATTTCGAAAGGGAAGTGAGCGCCGTTAAAAACCGATCTTTTAGTTTTTCATCTTTTAAGATGAAATTCTGTGCGGCCAGCAATATTTTCAGCTTTTCACCCGTTTGGGCATCAAACCAGGATTTATAGTCAAAACCATGAAACATTTGCCGGACTACCTCGAATTTGGCATTCATGGCATTAATAATTTCGCTAATGTCAAGAGTTACATCACCCTGACCACCGCTTTCGGTATAATCGCGCATGGCAGAGCGTAAATCCTGACCGATGCCGATATAATCCACAATCAGCCCGCCCGGTTTGTCTTTATAAACCCGATTGACACGGGCTATGGCCTGCATCAAAGCCGCGCCTTGCATTTTTTTGTCGATATAGAGCGTATGTAAAGGTGGAGCGTCAAAGCCTGTCAGCCACATGGACTGTACAATCACCAGTTTTAATTCATCATGGCTGTCTTTGAGCCTTGCCGCCAGATACTGACGATCTTTTTTAGTGGTATGGTGGGGTTGAAAAATCGCCGGATCATCACTTTGATTGGTCATAACAACCTTGATCGCCCCTTTGTTCAGATCATCGCTATGCCACTGCGGGCGAAGATCAATAATCTGTTGATACAGCTCCACCGCAATCTGCCGCGTCATGCAGACAATCAACCCCTTACCCTCAAAGACTGCCTGCCGTGCTTCAAAATGAATGACCATATCAGCGGCAATATCCTGCAAGCGTTCAGGATGACCAATAATGGCGTTAATCCGGGCGTTTTTCTTTTTGGCCTTTTCCAGTTGTTCTTCGGTTGCGTCTTCAATCTCGGCAACCAGTTCATCTATCTTTTCGCTGACTTCTTTATTGAATTTAATCTTGACCAGTCGGCTTTCATAACTTAAAGGGACAGTTGCACCATCTTCAACCGCCTGGGTAATATCATAAATATCAATGTAATTGCCAAAAACCTGCTGCGTGTCCCGATCTTGCCGCTCGATGGGTGTACCGGTAAAACCAATAAACGAAGCATTCGGCAGGCCGTCTCTTAAATGCTTGGCATTGCCGTATTTGATATTACCGTCTTTATCAACCCTGCCGGCAAAACCGTATTGACTGCGATGGGCTTCGTCAGTAATCACCACAATATTGCTACGCTCGGACAAAGTTTCAAAACGACTGATTCCATCTTCCGGGTAAAATTTCTGAATCGTGGTAAAAACAATCCCGCCGCCGGATACCTGTAACAACGCTTTCAAGTTTTCCCGGCTACTTGCCTGAACCGGCTTTTGCCGCAGAAGTGAAGCACAGTTGCCAAAGGTAGAAAAAAGCTGGTCATCCAGATCGTTTCTATCGGTCAAGATCACCAAGGTCGGATTACCCATGGCAGGTTCCACCACCAACTGCCCTGCATAAAACACCATCGACAGAGATTTACCACTGCCCTGCGTATGCCACACCACCCCGACCTTTCTGTCGCCGCCTTCTTCGGTTGCCCGCAGGGTTTCATTAACCGCTTTTTCAACCACATAAAACTGATGATAAGCGGCAATTTTCTTGATCTTGGCCAGTGACAACAAACCTGTTTTATCGTCTTTGATCTCCTCGGATTCAAATACCGTATTAAAGCGAATCAGCTTTAATAAAACGGCTGGGGTCAGCATCCGTTCTGCCAATATTGGCAATTCCGGCAGGATACCGTTTTCTGCCTTGTCAGGCGATTTCCAGGCCAGATAACGAGAAAAGGGCGCAGACAGGCTGGAGGTTCTGGCATCCACTCCATCGGAGATAACACACAGGGCGTTATAGAAAAAGATAGAGGGAATGGCGGTTTTATAGTTCTGAATTTGCGTGTAAGCCCGCTCCAGTGTCGCCTTTTCTGAAATCGCACTTTTCAGCTCAACAACCACCAGAGGCAAGCCATTGACAAACAGCACCACATCGAGGCGTTTGGCTTGGTTGTTCTCCCTGATGACAAATTGGTTCACCACCCGGAAATCATTGTTTTGTGCCTGTGCAAAATCAATCAGCCGCACCTGCAAGCCAACGGTCTCCCCCTGTTTGAAATACTCCACCGTCACCCCATCGGTCAGCATCTGATGGAATTTTTCATTGTTGGTCATGATGTCGCCCGCACCAAGATGTAGCACCTGCTGGCAGGCTTCCATGCGGGCAGATTCGGGCAGATCAGGGTTGAGCTTTTTTAATTGGGTTTTGAAAACATCTGCCAATACCACGGCATCAAACGAGCGATCAAGTTTGCTGCCATGCTGATAATCGTAACCCTGTGCTTTCAACAGCTCAATCAGGTTTTGCTCAATAGCATCTTCGGTTAAGATCCCCACAGTTTCCACCTTTTTCTATACTTCTGCTGGGGGCTACGAGGGCTGTCAGGGTGTCGCATCTCAATTCCCCCTAGTGCCAATGCAGGCAATAGATAGTTTTTTCTGAATGTTGGTTTATGCGATAGTTTGAGAAGAGCCATCAATTCAGCCGCACTCAGCCAGGCATCAGGCATCGCTGCAAGCAAGCGTTCTACTTG
>CAZNYF010000195.1:3135-4401 GCA_964577195.1 uncultured Thiotrichales bacterium
GACTGGCGAATCATGTTCAGCATAAACAGGACAAAAATCGTACAATCCCCTTGTTCTCCTGCCTGCTCCAAAGCCTGATAGTATCCCTGCTGGTGATTTCTAACCATACTCTCAACCGGCACCAGCGCAAAACTATCCCGCCAATCCTGCAACATAATATGCTGCCACAGCCTGCCGATACGTCCATTGCCATCAATAAATTGATGGATAAATTCAAACTCATAATGAAACACTGAACTGACCACCAATGGGTGTTCCGCAGCTTGATTTAACCACGCAAACAGATCATTCATCAAACCAGATATCTGATGTGCAGGCGGGGCAACATGGCTGACACCCTGGGCGCCATAGACACCAACCCCTTTTGTGCGAAAACGACCCGCCTGGGTGAAAATTTCCCCCATTAACAAGCGGTGGGCATCCAGTAAATCTTCAAGGTTCTTGTAATCAAACTGTCCAACACGATTATAGACCGCTATAGCACCCTGAACCTCTGCAATCTCCTGCATACTGCCCAGCACATGCCTACCTTCCAACAGTGCGGTAACCTGCTGTTCATCCAGCGTATTGCCCTCAATTTGCAAGGTGCCGGTAATGGTTTTTATTTTGCTCACCTTACGCAAGCGAACGGCAAGAAGGGATTCATTCAAATGTTTAATTTCTCCCAGCAACCCTGCAATATCCGAAATCAAATCAATGATTCCAGGGGTGATGGAAAATGGTGGGCGATAGCTCATGGCACAACCCTCAGTTCACCGCTCATCAATTTTGGTAGGAGGGTGTCGCGGGTTTTGGATAGGGATAGAGTTTGGGAATAAATATTGAATATTTTTTTATCCATTGATGACACAATAGAATCATATGTTTTAATGAGGCTCTGCATAGGCATAATTACTTCGATGTTTTCTAGCGATGTTTTGTTGATCGAACCAAACACTGTGCCAGCAGATTCAAAATAGTCAAATTCTCTACTTAAACTTTTCATTTTGTACAGAGCATAGGATTTATATCTGCTATTTATTGCCGATAATCCGCGGCCTATACAACATTTTTCAGAAGCCATATTTATGTCTCCAACTGGTGCTCTAACACTCATTAGAACGTCAAATGGCTCAGCAATACGTTTAGGATCGGTCGTATACAATCGTCTTTTGGGAAAGCGATTTTGAAATTCTGCTCTTCCTTGATAAAAAACCATTCCATCTCCAGTTTCATTATAGGTTTCTCCTTTTGGAGATTGCCCCATTGTAATATCAAACTCTTCCC
>CAZNYF010000196.1:0-4400 GCA_964577195.1 uncultured Thiotrichales bacterium
CCCTATGTGGTTTATCAACAAAGCAAATAGCCAATGCTTTTTTAGTCCAGGAAAAAACCATTGCCCAGCGTCTTACTCGCGCAAAAAATAAAATTAAACTCGCTGCAATTCCCTACGAAATTCCTGCGCCTGAACACTGGCAACAAGCAGTGATGTCGGTAATCTATTTAATTTTTAATGAAGGCTATCATTCGGTATCGGAAAAAATACAAATCCAGATAGATCTTTGCGATCAGGCGATGCACCTGAACAAAACGCTCATCCAGCTTTCAGGTAACAATGCAGATGCCATCGGATTGCTGGCGTTAATGCATTTTCACTACGCCCGTTTTCCCGCAAGAATAAATGCTGCGGGGGAAGCGGTGAGTCTACGAGAACAGGACCGTAGCTTATGGCAAAGGCAATACATTGTTTCCGCAGACAAACTTTTAAAAGCCGCATTAATGAAAGGCAAGTCAGGCAGCTACCAGATACAAGCAGCCATCAGTGGCGTGCATTCACACGCAGCCAGTTTTAAACAAACCGATTGGCAACAAATATCTTTGTTGTACCAAAAGCTCTACGAGTATCAACCCTCTCCATTGGTGGAGCTGAACGCCGCTGTAGCGCTCTCGTTTGCACTTAATCCCCAGCCCGGACTCGCTGCGCTAACAACATTGGAACAACAACCACTGTTCAAAAATTACCAATCCTGGTACGCAGCGAAAGCCGATATGCTAAGTCGAACAGGAAACCATACAGCCGCAAAGACCCATTACCAAAAAGCCATTAAACTCACTGAAAATAGCGCTGACAAAGCCTATCTTCGCCATCAGTTAAAATTACTCTCGGATTAAGCCTTGTGAATCAGTCTGCCCTATACTTAGTGATATTGAATCAAACATAACGTGGGGATAATAATGTCGAACAATGATCTGACCTATACGCTAACCAACAATCAGGACAACAGTAGCATTGAGCTACCCACCCACACGCCAGTACAAGGCCGTGTAGCCATTGATGTCACCCGACTTTATCGAGATGCCAAGCTCACCACTTTTGATCCCGGCTTTATGTCCACAGCCAGTTGTGAAAGCAAAATCACCTACATCAACGGCGAGGCAGGGATTCTAGAATATAGAGGCTACCCGATTGAACAATTGGCAGAGCAGGGGACTTTTTTAGAAACCGCCTATTTATTACTTTATGGTGAACTGCCTTCAGCAAAAGAACTGCAAGGATTTGATGAAATTATCACCCACCATTCGATGCTGAATAAATCCTTAAATAACTTCTTTAACGGGTTTCATCATGATGCACATCCGATGGCGATTATGGTTGGTGTAGTGGGGTCATTATCCGCTTTTTACCACGACTCACTGGATATCAAAGATCCCGAGCATCGGGAGATTTCGGCGCATCGATTAATTGCGAAAATGCCCACCATCGCAGCAGCCTGCTACAAACATAATATCGGTGAGCCCTCGGTGTATCCGCGCAACGATCTTTCCTACAGTGCCAATTTGTTGCACATGATGTTTTCAACACCTTGTGAACCCTACGCACCCGATCCAGTGGCAGTTCGTGCGCTAGACGTCTTGTTTATCCTGCACGCCGATCACGAACAAAATGCCAGTACCTCCACCGTGCGCCTGGCGGGAAGCTCTCAAGCCAACCCGTTTGCCTGTATTTCTGCAGGCATTGCATCGCTCTGGGGGCCAGCTCATGGGGGTGCAAATGAAGCCGTTTTAAACATGCTTGCAGAAATTGGCGATGTCTCCAATGTCGGCAAGTATATTGCCAAAGCAAAAGATAAAAAAGATGGTTTTCGATTAATGGGGTTTGGTCACCGTGTCTATAAAAACTTCGATCCCCGTGCCAGTATCACCAGAGATATTTGCAGCAACGTATTAGGCAAATTGGGCAATCCAGATGATCCGTTATTTGAGCTTGCACTGGCGCTGGAAGAAATCGCATTAAAAGATGAATACTTTATCGAACGCAAGCTATATCCGAACGTAGATTTTTATTCAGGCGTAATTTATCGAGCACTGGGCATACCGAATAATATGTTTACCGTCATGTTTGCAATTGCCAGAACAGTTGGCTGGGTCACCCACTGGACCGAAATGATGAATGATCCGAATCAAAGAATTGGCCGACCACGTCAATTATATATCGGCTCTCCAAGGCGAGATTATGTCTCGTTGGATAATCGGGAATAACGATTTTCTGCATTAAGCGCATTGCTCAGGTTTACCTTGTAGTGCAGCCCGCTCAGGCACAAGCAGAGAAATTCTGCGTAATTACCACGATTGAATGGTAAAGCAGTATGAGATTGAGACTGCTTTCTAAAAAGGACTACATCATTGCAAGACGCGACCCTGGTGTTCCAAATTCAATGGTAAACCCCTAGTTTCTTTTGATTTTTCTAGGTTCAAGTGTCGCTTTCCCACAGAGCGATGGGGTTGGCTCTAAGATCAATTGTTTTGGGATGTTGACTGTCAAAGAGGAGGGACTACATTATGGAAAGACGAACCCTATTATTCGACTCAACTGATTTTTCTAGTTTATGGCGAGAGCGATTTCACTCATCTCCAATGGATGAGCAGCATCTACTCACAGATATTTATCCCAGAATTGGCGAGGAGAAAGAATAGGAACACCTTCAACAGCTCCTAAATCAAGCAGATCAGAATCACCGCTAATAAGAACCTCTGCTTGCCCTGTTATCGCGGTGTCAATGAATTTATCATCATCACGATCACGCGAATAACATGACTGACCTGTGATTTCTACCCAGTGAGCGATCATATCCAAGTCATGCAAAATGCTTTTGCGCTGTTCAAGAGTAATGTATCTATCAAATTTTTCTCGCCAGAGTCGCGTCTCAAGTTCAGCAAACGTTTCTTTGGAAAACACAAGCTCTCCCTGCCCAATGAAATACTCTGAGACCTGTCCGGCAATGCCTGCGGGAGTGAGTGAATAGCTGATTAAAACATTGGTATCAAGAACAACTCGCTTAACTTTCATCAGCTAACAAGTCTGCAAGCTTCTCTTCTGTCAAGCCTTGTTCAGATGCAAAGCTCCCTACACCCCGGACTGTACGCTGTAGACGGTTCGCATAGAATTGGCGCATTTCTTCATAGTCTTCGGATGACACCATCACGCCTACCAGCCGTCCTCGACGCATCACACCCACAGGAGCCTTTTGTACTTTGTCGATAAACTCGCCAAAGTGAGTTTTTGCTTCATTAGCGGTTAACACTTGCATGTTGATACCCTCACACGGTGAATTGATATCGAACATATTAAACGAATCGTTCGATTCATGCCAATGAAGCATTGACCTAAACGCCATCAAGCAAAAGGTAGCCCTACCAAACCTTGATAGGCTCCAGTAAATTTTGTACTTCTTTGAATAGGCTTTTGTCATCTTTCGTCAGGAAACGAACGATAATGGCTGTATCAATCGGTCTCACTCATTCGCTCCGTTACGCCTTTTCTTATCGCATCTTCCATATCCTCACCCGAAGGGCGCAATCCAACGCGTCCAGCCCTGCGTTATTGCTGCTCGACATGGAACACATGGCTTCACAGCAATGCCTTGTTCTGAACGCGTTGGGTTGCGCTGACCCATCAAAGCAACATTGTTGGAGTACTAGGTAGTCGTGCTTGTTTCCATAGTCTCGATGACTACTCCCCAGAATACGCTACGATCAATCAAAGGAACATCGACATGCCTGCGGAGGCTGCTATGAGTGCTGAGAGTACCCGTTACCTGAATGACCGTATTACCATTGATCCGGATATTTGTAGTGGCAAACCCACGATCATAGGCAAAAGAATCATAGTACAAACCATACTCGAGTTCCTCAGCGTTGGTGACAGCCAAAAAGAAATTCTTAAGCAGTATCCCTCGCTGGAAGCGGAGGACATTAAGGCTTGCTTGAATTTCGCCACGCAATTAATGAGCCATAAATACGTGCTGCAAAAAATTGCCTGAGGATGAATGGCTACCCCATTGATGTAAAATCTTCCCAATCGGTTTTCATTGTGGTCCGGGACTGACTACCAACATGTCAAAGATATTGACGACACACTCAAAGACAGCGAAATATGGAAATACGCCAAAGAGAATTCCCTAACCATTGTTACCAAAGATGCTGATTTCTCCGATTTCGTTTTAATGAGTGAACCGCCTCCCAGAGTGATTCATGTCAAACTGGGCAATATGAAAATAAGAGATTTTCACCAGCACCTGACAAAAATTTGGAAAGAGACAGAAGAAATGAGCCAGAGTTACAAACTGGTGCGGATCGATGAAGATCGAATTGAAGGCATTGATTGAATGACTACGCCTTATAAATCCCTAGAATCTCAATAATTATCTAGAATGACTGCGTCACGGAAAGACCTGA
>CAZNYF010000197.1:0-4367 GCA_964577195.1 uncultured Thiotrichales bacterium
ACGGATGTGGATCAGGATGATTCGTTCAACTCCATTGCTAACCTGAATATCACTGGTAATTCAAATAGAACGGTTATTCAGGATTCGGAAGGAAGTGATAATTTCTCGGATACCAATATCGCTGGAAATCTAAATAATTATCGACTTATTCAATCACGTGTCAGTAGTAGTGATGCAGTGACCAATATTACCGGTGACGATAATCTGGTTGGTATTACTCAGAATGATGGTGGAAACAATACCATTAATACTGATTTAGCTGGATCAGGCAATGATGTGTTTATTGATCAGATTGATGTGGATTCAAGCACGATTAGTAGCACCCTTAGTGGTGATAGTAACTCGGTGGATCTTATTCAGGCTCAATCCGGAGGCACAATTAGTCTGGCTGTAAACGGAAGTAGCAATACAGTGTCATTAGAGCAAGCAGCGCTTGCTGGTGGCGCGTCTGATGGGAATATTGCGAATATTACGCAGACAGGTAATGGCAACGTGTTTAATGGTCTGCAAACCGGATCAGATAACGATCTTATCGTTCAGCAACTCAGTGATTCCAATACCATTATTCTCACTCAGACGGGTGCTGGAAACATCGCTGATATTTTTCAGCAGTAGTAGTTATCCCCTCAAGGATCTCCAGGGATGGAGGATTTTCATGGAATGCCGAGTGCAGAGAATCTGACTTCCGAGTTTTTAACTCGGGAGTTTTTTGCTTTTTATTCACGTTCATTTATTAGCTATTTTTGCAGCGCGATTTTTAAGACTTTGGCAGGCCTTATCTCGTAGTGGATCGTTGGTTGGAATGCCTCTATCTCCGTAAGGTGTTTTAATATGTTGCAGCACCGCATCAAGCGTACTGAGTAGAGTATCGCTATTATCAACAACAAACGCGGAAGATTCATTTCCCATCGAAACGAGTTGATCATGGTTATTCCGAATAATCTTGATTTTTTGTCGATAGCGTTTTGCGCCACCGCGAGAAACACCCGTTTCATTGCGTTTTCCGAGTCGTTGATAATGAATTTTTTCATCGTGAATGCTGACGACTATCCAGACGATGTTGGCAATTTCAAAATATCTGTCTGCAAGCGTGCCAGGTATTAACGACACGCCATCGATAACAGCAGAAACATTTTCTTTTACTAATCTGTCGATGCTGCCACTGGTACCGATCATGCTGAGTAGTGATTGAGTATAAAACCAGTCGAGATTATCCTCATCAAAAGAGGATCCATACAGTTCGGGAAATAGTTCGGTCGCCTGATCTCCAATCATGTAACGAAATGATTCCCGCAATACAGAGCGTGTCGAGACATCGGTAGAAAAATAGGTGCTGATACCGAGTGTTTTAGAAATATGTTGAGAAACTGTTGATTTACCCACGCCAGAGGTACCGGCAACCAGCACGATAGTGGGTTTATCTAAATCTTTGAGATGGGGAAAATTAAATAAACGGGGAACCAGTCTGCGGAAATAGTAATAAATGTCGTGTTCATTTAAGTGTTCTGTGAGGCCAGCGAGATTATGATCCCCAAATAATGCTAGTTTTTCTTCAGTCTTTTTTTCATTCCAGTCTTGCAGGTGATCGAACCAGTCGTTGGTGAAACGCTCAATTCGTATCGTCCAGTTGTTGACCAGTATTGTGGCACGATCTTTTTCAGCTGCGTAATCCAGTAATGGTGTATCACTAAATAACTTGTTGAGCTGAGGAGCTACATCGCTAAGCTGTTTTACCTGTACTAAATAGGAATCAACGATCCGGCCTGGTACATCAAATTGATCAATGTAGGTTGTTCTTAGAATATTTTTCAGTTCGGGTAACAGTAAGATTTTTATTTTATCTGCCATATCGAAGCTGGCTTCGCCTTGTTCTGCATGACGATTTTCATAGACTAATAAACAGACGAGTTTTCTTGCTTCGTCATAATGGTATTCATTAAGAACAGCCAGTCGTGCTAACAGAGTGTATTCAAGGTTCCGTAGTGAGACCAGCGCGTTGCGGGTATTTTTCATTGCGGATAAATGGTTGGAAATGACCAACGCCAATTTTTCTGAGGATATCAGTGGCGAGACTTTTTTATGTAGATCAGAGAGATTACTGGCAAGTTGCTTTTCATCATCAATTCGGCGAATCAACGCTACCAACTTTGCTTGCTTAGGCAGTGCTTTAAGGGTTTCTAGCCAGTCTTTCCCCACACTCATATTTTTATCAGTAAACCATTCCATCCAATAATCATTGGCTTTTGTTTGTATACCACCATTGATAACACCTGAATCTTCTTTTTCACCTACAGATAAAATATTGATACCTGGAGTTCTACGTACTGAATTATCATTTCCTCCAGAAAATAACTCATTACCCACAAATAAAATATTTTTTTCCGGAATCAGATAACTACGGATTAAATCTTCTGCTGCACGACCTTTGTCGTTCCCGTGAAGAACAAGTTTAATGCCACGAGTTGCGTGTAAATAGGGCATGTTTACAGCTTCGCTACCCAGCTGTTTGAGGTGATCATTATTGTTTAGCCAGGATATCGCAAAAGTTTGAATCGCTTTTCGTGCCGCTGTTTCGTGTTTCCCTTTGTAATGCTGGACTGAGATGTCACCGAGCATCATCCAGCTCAGCGCGCCTCCCCGGTAGAATGTTTTTGCGTGGTGGGTCTCTATTCCTGTCGAGACTAGTAGTGCTTGCATTTCATCTATCAGGCAACTTCCATTAAAGTTTTTTTCGGAAAGAATAGCGTTGGCAGTATGGAATCGTTGTTGCACTTTCTTGTGGTCAGGCAAGATTTCTATAAAGCGTTCTTCACCGATTAATGCGAGAGCCTGAGCGTCACTAAAATTTCTTTCAAAATCCGAAATGCTGCCCCAGGATTTGTGCTTAAAATTAAACACTGATTTACTACTGCCTTCACCGCCGTAATAAATCACGTGACTCAAAATATTTTCTGGAAGGTGGTGGAGAAGGCGTGGCTCCATCTTCGCTAAAGCAACGCCGCTAACCGGTGCCCAAACGATATTATGCTGTTTTAATTTTTCGATGAAACTGGTTAGAGAGGCCATCCAGCTGTCATCAGGGCTTTCACCGGACGCCAATAATGTATCGTCTATATCGGTTAACCAAGCTCCTTTGAATTTAGTTCTAATTGTATTCATGTTTGTGATTGATTCGCTGTCGCATTCAGAACTGTTCCTCTTCAGTTGATCCGGTTAATGCAGTCACTGAAGATTTACCGCCCTGAATCACGGTGGTTACATCATCAAAATATCCAGCGCCGACTTCCTGTTGGTGCGCGACAAAGCTATAGCCTTTTTCAGCGGCTGCAAATTCGGGTTGCTGGACTTTTTCAACGTAATGTTTCATGCCTTCGCCACGTGCATAATCATAGGCCAGGTCGTACATGTTGAACCACATGTTGTGGATGCCGGCTAAGGTAATAAACTGAAATTTATATCCCATCTCCGAGATATCTTCCTGAAAGGATGCAATTTGTTGATCGTTAAGATTTTTCTTCCAGTTAAAAGAAGGAGAACAGTTATAGGCCAATAATTGATGAGGATTCTCAGCTCGGACAGCTTGCGCAAATTCTCTTGCAAAACCCAAATCCGGTTTTCCGGTTTCACACCAGACCAAGTCAGCATATGGCGCATAAGCGACACCACGGGAGATAGCCTGTTCCAAGCCATTTTTTACGGTATAAAAACCTTCTGCGGTTCTTTTTCCTGTGATAAAAGGGGCATCATCAGGGTCAACATCAGAGGTTAACAGCGTCGCAGCTTCAGCATCAGTACGCGCCAGCAACACAGTAGGAACCCCCATAACATCGGCTGCCAGTCGGGCTGCCAGTAGTTTTTGTACAGCTTCCTGAGTCGGTACCAATACTTTCCCTCCCATGTGGCCGCATTTTTTAACCGCTGCGAGTTGATCTTCATAATGCACTGCGGCGGCACCATTGACGATCATATTTTTCATTAGTTCAAAGGCATTTAAAACGCCACCAAACCCTGCTTCTGCATCCGCAATAATGGGTAAGAAATAGTCGATGTAGTCTTTGTTGTCTTCGTCAATTCCGCGAGACCATTGAATCTCATCAGCACGTTTAAATGTGTTATTAATGCGCCGAACCATGGTTGGAACAGAATCATAGGCATACAAGGATTGATCAGGATACATGGTTTCAGAGGTGTTACCGTCTGCCGCGACTTGCCAGCCAGAAAGATAAACCGCTTCTAACCCGGCCTTAGCCTGTTGCATCGCTTGACCCGCAGTAATGGCTCCCATGCTGTTAACGTAGCCTTTTTTAGAGGAGCCATTAATTAAATTCCAGAGTTTTTCTGCACCTCGGCGGGCATAGGTATATTCC
>CAZNYF010000198.1:0-4360 GCA_964577195.1 uncultured Thiotrichales bacterium
ACCTATAGCAAGCGCAATCCTTTTGTTGCCATCTATAAAAGGGTGATTTTTCGCCAGGCCAAAGCTGTATGCAGCCGCGAGTTCAAAAATCGTTGACTCAGGACTATATTCGAAACGCTGTTTCGACCGTGAGAGAGCCGATTCCAGTAAAGTTTTGTCACGAAGCCCAGTACCACCACCATGCTCAGACAGGAGCATCTGATGCACCGAAAAAGCAGTCTCATACAGAACCCAGTTTGGTTCAACCACTATTTTGCCAGTTCATGGAAAGCATTCCTGTATTTTTTAATCACCGTTTCAGCCGCTTCCATTTGAGCCTCGAAGTCTTGCTGGTAGGGCGTCAATGTGAGTCCTTCAGGATTATCCACAAGGTACAGTATGTCTCCTTTTCCAGCTTTTAGCTTGGTAAGTGCTTCTTTTGGTAAGAGAATTCCCATAGAGTTCCCTATAGCAGTAACTTTAACTTTTAGCATAACGACAACCTTTAAGAAAGTTATAACATTTGTTATAACCAGTATAAGCGTGCTACTCAAGCGTGGTCAAGCAAGGGTAGAAAAACAAGCGTCCTGAGTACCCTGAAGGCATTCTATTCAGCGTGTGCTCATAAATCCCTGATATCATGAGCGCCTTTTTATTTTCAGGTAAAATAGATGCTATACATGATCGTTGGCGAGGACGTAGAAAACAGCCTTAGCGCCAGAACAGCTGCTCGACCAGCACACTTGAGCCGACTGGAAGCATTACAAAATGAGGGTAGACTTGTAATAGCAGGCCCTAACCCCCACATTGATTCGATTGACCCTGGCGAAGCCGGATTTAGTGGTAGCCTGATTGTTGCCGAATTTGATTCGCTGGAAATTGCCCAACAATGGGCAGATCAAGATCCGTATATCGCGGCGGGTGTCTATCAAAATGTCACCGTTAAGCCATTTAAGAAAGTATTCCCTTAGGAATGGAAAATCAATAACATTGCATTCTGACGCGTCCTTTTCCTCCTGCTTAAACGATCTCAATCGTCTTGTAGAACAACTATAGTCCTCTTGAGATAGTTTAAGCAGAAGAAAAATAACTTAGCCAGAACGCAATGTTATTAAATTTCCGTTCCTTAGAAAACTCTGGAGATATCTCTATGTTTAAAATTACCCCTATCGTTGCCTCACTATTACTCGCCGCTGCGGCCAGCACTAGCTTTGCCGAAAAGGCAGCAGACAATCAGCTACTCGCTACCGTCAACGGCGTCAAAGTTACCGCTGATGACCTGAATCTCTATATGAACACCCAGCCTGCCGAAGCCCGCCCCCGATCTATGAATGCTGCAGTTGAAGCCGTTATCAATCGAGAGCTGCTCAGACAGGAAGCCGTCAAACAGAAGCTCGACGAAGATGATGACTTTAAAAAGCAGCTCGAAGCTCAAAAAACCAACATCCTGGTCAACACCCTACTCGCCGCTCAGGTAGAAAAAGCCGACGTTAGCGATAAAGCGCTCAAGAAAGAATATGACGAGCAACTCGCCAATACCGACTTAAATGAATACAAGGCAAGACACATTCTGGTAAAAGAAGAAGCCGAAGCCAAAGAGATCATCTCGCAGCTGAAAAAAGACGCTGACTTTCAAAAACTGGCAAAAGAAAAATCCACCGGCCCCTCGGGTAAAGACGGTGGTGATTTAGGCTGGTTTGCTGCTTCAACGATGGTGCCTGAATTTGGTACCGCGCTTAAAACGCTCAAAAAAGGTAAATTCACCGAAGCCCCCGTTAAAACACAGTTTGGCTGGCACGTGATTTTGCTGGAAGACCAACGCAAGCGCGACGTACCTAGTTTTGAGAAATCCAAGTCGCGTTTAAAGCAAGTTGTCGCCGGTAAAGCCGTACAGGATTATGTCGCGACACTGGCAAAAAAAGGCACCGTAGAAATCAATCAGCCAGAGAAAAAATAGTTTAAAAAATTGTGGCGGTAGGCCTGATCAAGCGCAGCGAATCAGGCATGCCCCACAAACACAAACACTCTGTGCCGTCTCCGCTTTAACCTAGAAAAATCAGTTGAGCGCGAAAAAGACGCGTAAGATATTGGCGTGCATAGCAAATCAGAAAAACTCGTAGTCACCTTATTGGTGATGAGAGCTTTTTCTGGTTTGCCAGGTGCGTCAATAGCTTGCGTGGACTTTCGCGATTCAACTGATTTTTCTAGGTTTAAGCCGGCTACAGGTCAAATCGCTTTACGTTGAAGACATTGCGAATCTGCCCGATACTTTGGATTAGCGACACCAAATGTTCTTGATCACGAATCTGTGTTCTCAGCTTTAGTAAAACCTGACCGGATTCGACATTGGTCGAGGTATCCAGCCGGGTCACGTTGGATTTTGAATCGGCAACAATCTGGGTGATATCCTTGAGCAAGCCAGTGCGGTCATAGGCGGTGACTTCCAGCCAAACGGGGTACAGCGACTCAGCTTCTCCCCAGTCAACTTCAACCAAACGAAGTAATTTTTCATCAGTGAGCGCCTGTATATTGCTGCAATCGCGCCGATGGATCGTAACGCCCTGCCCCAGCGTGATGTAGCCAATAACATTATCACCCGGAATTGGCTGACAGCATTTAGCTACGCGGGTGATTAAGTTTTTAACCCCCACTACTTCTACGGAAGTTGTTGATTGCTGCGGTTTTTTACTCGCTGTTTTAGCGGCAGCCGATTCATCCGTATCAGTTTCAACCCGAAATAACGCATCAACCTGGCTTTGGCGAATATCTCCGCGTCCAATGGCGATGTATAAATGTTCTGCGCTGTCTTGTTTGAAGCGTTTAATTAAATCGTCGACAGACGCCAACTTGCTGTCAAAGCGTTTGGCTGATTGCTCCAAAATTCGCTGCCCGGCTTCCAGATTTTCTTCCCTGTCCTGAGTATGAAACCAGTGGCGCACTTTGGCTCGGGAGCCTGCCGAGACCAAAAAACCACTGCCAGGATTCATCCAGTCACGACTAGGGCGCGATTCACCGACAGTTAAAATTTCAACCTGCTGCGCATTTTCGAGCGGTGTGGTTAAGGTGACGATTCTGCCGTTAACTTTCGCACCTCGGCAGCGATGTCCGACCTGCGTGTGAATGTGGTACGCAAAATCTAACGGTGTCGCGCCTTTGGGCAGGTCGATCACATCGCCAGCCGGAGTCAGCACGTAAACCCTGTCGGGAAATGCCTCCGACTTAAAATCTGCCAGTAATGCCGCATCGCCGCTGGTGTCATCAACCAATCGACGTAGCGATGCGATCACCTCGTTGAGCGTTTCATCTCCACCACCGCCTTCTTTATAACGCCAATGTGCCGCGACCCCATGTTCGGCAAATTCATGCATCTCGCGGGTGCGAACCTGAATTTCTACAGGCTTGGAATCCGGGCCAATAATCACCGTGTGTAACGATTGATATCCGTTGGGTTTGGGGTTCGCAATATAGTCGTCAAACTCCTTGGGGATGGTTTTCCATTGCGTGTGAATTATCCCCAGTGCCGCGTAGCAGTCAGCAACACTATCGACCAAAATTCTTACCGCATGAATATCAAACAACTCATCCAGACCCAAATCCTTTTGCTGCATTTTTCGCCAAATACTATAGATATGTTTTGGTCGACCACTCACGCCAGCATCAATGTTTACCTCCGCGAGGAACTGACTTAACGCTTGTTTAAATGTATCGACATAGTTTTCCCGATCCACTCGCCGCTCTTCCAGTGCTTTGGCAATTTCCTTATAAGCTTTGGGCTCAAGATAGCGAAAAGAAAGATCTTCCAGCTCCCATTTAATCTGCGCCAAACCCAGACGATTTGCCAATGGCGCAAACACATCGAGCGTTTCCTGAGCAATGCAATGGCGCAACTCATCCGATTCGCCCGAAAGCAAACGTAATCGCGCCAAACGATACGCCAGCTTGATCAACACCGCCCGTACATCATCCACCAGCGCCAGCACCAATCGACGTAGCCGCTCTGCCTGTAAAGGTCGGGATAACGTCGTTTCATGGCAAGGACGGAAATTATTCAGCAGCCGTACATTGCTCAACAAACCCGCCACCGTTGAGCCAAATTCAGCTTCGACCAACTCTACGGAAACCGAATCCTGACAACGTCGATCCGCGAGTAACGCCGCTATCAACGCTGTTTCATCCTCCAAAACCTGCGCCAGAATTTCTACCACTTCCTTACCTGTCGGTAGTGGTTCAGAAATTTCCCCACACGCGCCACACAGTGCCAACGCACGCTGAAAATGCTTGGAAATAAGAAAATCGTGAGAAGGTGTTTTACCTAATTGCATCAATTACTGCGCATCTCCTGTTTCGTGCGGACACTTATCACTTGGCGCCCTTAACCTAG
>CAZNYF010000199.1:0-4350 GCA_964577195.1 uncultured Thiotrichales bacterium
AATTATTAATACTGGCACCTCGACCGGCGCCGCTGACACCAGACGCAGCACTGGCTGAGGGGTATCGATCTTTATCTATTACAGGTTGTTTTTTGATTAAATGGATGAAAGGTAGGCACAGGAAATTTATTGGTAAAAATAATGGGAAATATTTCTTGACAGAGGTATTTTTTCACAAATACCATGTCTGTAGAGGGCTGAACTAGATAGAGAATAAGAGTTTTATTTATTAACCTGATTTAAGGCGTTTGCCATCGGATAGTACTGTGCATGATCAGATTTGAGTCAGGATTTATTTGAGATTCATTAGAGATAAAAATATTACAGTTGAAACGGGTATATTGATAACTCAGGAAATAAATCGGGGAACGAATGTTCCCCGATGACGTGATTGATTTCGAGGCTTTGTTTAGCCCAATAGTCTTAATACGCCAGAAGGGATCTGGTTTGCTTGCGCAACCATTGCTATACCAGCCTGTTGAAGTACCTGGCTACGAGCAAGATTTGCAGTTTCTGCTGCATAATCTGTATCGGTAATTCTTGAACGAGCAGCTTGCAAGCCTTCTTTGTAACTGTTGATGTTACTGATGACTGATTCAAATCGATTCTGAGTAGCGCCCATTGTGGAACGTGCAGAGATAACAGTGTTGAGACTTTTCGCCACGCTATTATTAGTTGCCGAACCTGTGGCAATAATTTTTTCAGCATTCGCTGTTGTGTCCACAGCAAAAGCCGCCGCGTCAGTTTTGAGGTTAGCGAGATCTGTCGATGTAATAGTAATTTGATCGCCTTTCTCTGCACCCACCTGAATTTTCACATCATCTCCGCCAAACAGCTTTGAGCCGTTGAACTCTGTTTCATCGATAATACGGCCAATTTCTTTACCTAGCTCGGTGACTTCTGAGTTGATGAAACCACGTTCTTCTGAACCCAATGTACCGTTAGCCGATTGAACGGCGAGTTCACGAATTCGTTGCAGGTTATTGGTGATTTCACCTAATGCGGCTTCAGCTGTCTGTGCGAGAGAAATACCATCGTTTGCATTTCTCGCGGCAACATTCAGTCCACGAATTTTTGAAGTCATTCCTTCAGCGACGGCCATGCCAGCGGCATCATCTTTTGCGCTATTAATACGCAATCCTGAGGACAAACGTTGAATCGCCGTGCCCATTGCACTTTGTGATTTATTTAAATTTCTCTGAGCATTCAGAGAAAACATATTAGTATTAATGGTCTGAGGCATATTATTTCCTTTTTATTGTTAGTTTATTATTCTTGTTGTTACTGCACACAGCAGTATTGCTCTCATTGGATCTATTGAGAGTATCGGCAGAGAACGAATGAACTTTATTGAATAGGAAATAAAACGTCTACAAAAGGATAGACGGGAGATACTGGCTGATGGCTGGATATGTCTATAGTGTTTACAGGGTGAGGCTTTAGTTATACAGCAATGGGCAGGGGAGTTAATTCTTTACCCTCTTCATTCCTGAGCAATACTGCCATGTGTGCCAGTTGATCAAAATTATTATCGTGTAAAAATTCTCTGATTGATTGCATATAGGCTGTATTGTGTTCCATTACTTTGGTAAAGGACTGAACCAGCATGAGAACATGTTGGATATTGAATTCTTCCTTTAAAGCTCCAGCCATTCCAACTAGGTAAGATTTTATGATGGTGTAGTTAATCACTAAAGAGGTATAGGTTTGCTGGGCATCTGCATTTGTAGAGATTGGGAAAAGTGATTTAAAAATATAATTGACCAGATAGTTCTCAAGCAGGTAGGGATGTTTCTCCATAAAAGGTGCATAAAAATCAGTATAGGCATTGGCAAAGTTATCGAGAATAACTTGATTTTCTGAATCCTTATTTTGTGAAATTCCCTGTAAAAATAATGTATGACATTCAAGAAAACGTTCGTTTTTAACGCTGTCGATAATGGAGTCTTTTAGTAAAGCACGAATTAATGATAGCTGCGTATTGTGTTTTACCGGTATTACATCTTCATAGAGAGAAGTAGACGCATGGTTCATTTGCTGGCGGTATTGCTCTATGATTTCCGGGATTGATTCACGCTTACTCTCATTGGCAAGATCAGTGACTTTTCTACTCATGAACCCTAGTGTGAGCAAGCGTTGCCAAATCTTGAATTTTCTATTTTGCATCGTTTCAATTGAGAAGAGGTGTAGCTCCCAGAAATACGGAGAGATATCTTTTTTTGAAGATGATGATCGGGTGCTTAATGTTCTGCTTATAGCAACTTTTCCATTGCTATAGTCATCATCTAATATTTCTTTAAAACTGATCCCGTCTTTTTGTAGTAATGCGAGTCTTGCTGCTTCGGGGCAAGAAAGTGCTGCTGATTTTTCCAGTGTGCCGTCAATTAAATTGTATTCTCTGGGGTACGTGTGGCATGTTTGAGAAAGAAATTTTTCACCCAGATTGATTTGGATGTCGCATAGCGATTTCTTGGTGAGAAATGGGCAGGAACTATTTTCATCAAGCCTGATATAGGCGAAATTGTTTTCACTTCGATTTGATTTTTTTGTAAGGGCAATATTTTTTTGAAATTTAACTTTTAGCTCAGAGTGATTAGACTTTTTATATTGCTTGTATGTTTTTCTGCCAATACTGACTCGCCAGCCTTGGCAGCAGCTATCAGGGCATTCGGAGCCGATGCATTTGAATTCTTCCATGTAATTGGCATTCAACATAGTGCATTCCTTGCGTTTTGTTGGCGAGCTAAATTCAATAATCCAAACTATTGATATATTGGTTATTGTCCATCCTGATTATTCTTTATCTATGAGTGTAGATATATGATGTGATTCTCATAAATACTGTTGCCCGCCAGGCTGGTTAAAAAATACTCATGAAAGGTTTTGTGTAGAAAAGTGCGAGTGATAAAAACAAAATTGGGGAGCCGAAGCTCCCCAACTATTGACTTACTCAGGCGAGCGGTTAACCCAACAGTCTTAATACACCAGAAGGAATCTGGTTTGCTTGTGCGACCATCGCTATACCAGCCTGTTGTAGTACCTGACTACGGGCAAGGTTAGCAGTTTCTGCGGCATAATCCGTATCAGTAATTCTGGAACGTGCAGCTTGTAGGCCTTCCTTGTAGCTATTGATATTGCTGATGACAGACTCAAAACGATTCTGGGTTGCGCCCATTGTCGAACGTGCATCGATGACTGTGTTCAGACTCTTGGCAATACTTCCAGCTACGGCAGAAGTATCAAGGATCTTCTCAGCACCAGAAACAGAAGCTACAGAGAAACCGCTTGCTGTCGCTTTAAGCGCAGAAAGGTTGGTTGAAGTGATTTCAATTTGTTCGCCTTTATTAGCGCCGACCTGAATTTTTACAGCGCTGCCGCCGAACAGGTTTGATCCATTGAACTCAGTGTCGTCGATGATACGACCAATTTCTTTGCCAAGCTCTGCTACTTCAGAGTCGATAAAGCCACGCTCCTCATCACCCAAAGTACCGTTAGCGGACTGTACCGCCAGTTCACGAATACGTTGCAGGTTATTGGTGATTTCACCCAAAGCAGCTTCAGCTGTTTGTGCGAGAGAGATACCGTCATTAGCATTCCGTGCAGCCACATCCAGGCCACGAATTTTAGAAGTCATTCCTTCCGCAACAGCCATACCGGCAGCATCATCTTTCGCGCTATTGATACGTAAGCCAGAAGATAAACGCTGAATCGCCATTCCCATGGCTCCCTGAGATTTATTCAGATTACGTTGGGCGTTCAGTGAGAACATGTTGGTGTTAATAGTCTGAGGCATTGTGATTTCCTATGAATTTATAAAACTTTGAATTGTTGTTATGTTGCCAGTCTTGCATGGCGTCAACTGACTTATCGGCTATCAAGTAGCAGTCTTTATTAATCTAGAGAAAAGAAGATGAATGGTTTTGATTGCGGTGTAGAAGGAGGTTTCTGGGAGAAACAGGCTCCTGGAGGCTGAGGAAAATTACGTTATGTCATGTATGTTCCTAAATGACGGTATTGATAAAGTTGCTGTTTATTTGGAGTATGGAAAGCCTCAATTTGTTCGCGTCATTCCCCCATTAAGCAGTGTCGATCCCGGCGGCGTAGACACTGTGCGGCGAATCTTCCCCTGTTTTCAGCCCCAACGCTTTTGGCCGCAGATAACTCTGCGCAATTGCGTTCAGCGCCCTAGTGAATAATTCTAAATAAGGCTGACTGGCACGATATTTTCATAACACTATCTAGCGACGCTATTAACTGGCGGCATTTTGACATTTTAGGTCACCAATGGATTGACCGATTGTAAATTAACGGATTGATATTGTGAAAGCAGTGATACTTGCTGGCGGGTTT
>CAZNYF010000200.1:0-4325 GCA_964577195.1 uncultured Thiotrichales bacterium
GTTCACGCGCTTCCGCCACGGTGTAAAACGATCCGGTCACTACTAGCCGATCTCCATTTCCGGCTAACTTTTGTGCCGCATCTATCGCTTGCGAAACCTGCTGAAAAGTCGCCATCCTTACGCTCGGCAGTATATCAGTAAGCGCGGCGGTTAGCTCTTGTGCCGGCAATGCTCGATCACCCTGTGGCGAGGTTAATATCCACTCGTCGGTACAAACATCCAGCGCTGGCAGCATTTGCGAGACATCTTTGTCTGCCATCATTCCTATCAGCGTAATCGTTCGGCCGGAAACCGGATGATTACGCAAGGTTTCTACCAGTGCATTGATCCCGGCAGGGTTATGCGCGACATCAAATACCACTTCGTACTGCTGATTTTCAGACCCGCACATAATGCGCTCAAATCGTCCTGGTAATGAAATTGTGCGCAAAGATTTTTCAATTGTTTGCCGATCAGGGCGAAAAGCCTCCGGCAACACTCGACAAACCGCAATCACACCAGCTGCATTTTCAATTTGATGCGTTCCCGGTAACGCTGGAAAAGGTAGCGATAGCCAATGCTCATCCATGCCTTGCCAATCCCAATGACCATCGTGAATTTGCAAATCAAATTCGTCACCGGATTGATAATAGAAGGCACCCAGTTCTGTAAGATAATTCTGCAAACTTTCAGGTGGATTACGCTCGGCGCAAATCACCGGCTTGCTCGCACGTGCTATTGCAGCTTTTTCTACTGCGATCAGTTCACGCGTATCGCCAAGCCACTGCGTATGATCAATATCAATTGAGGTGATCAATGCCACATCAGCATCAATAATATTGGAAGCATCCAGACGTCCGCCCAAACCAATTTCCAAAATAACGATATCAACTTTGGCTGCATGAAAAACGTGCAATGCAGCCAGCGTGCCAAATTCAAAATAACTCAGGCTGATATCTTCTCGTGCTGCATCAATCGCAGCAAAAGCTTCGACAATGGAGTGATCATCGGCCTCTACACAATTGACCCGAATTCGTTCATTGTAGCGATGAATATGAGGAGACGTGTAAACACCTGTTTGGTGCCCGGAGCCACTCAGAATCGATTCCAGCATCGCCACAGAAGAACCTTTTCCGTTGGTTCCGGCAACTGTAACCACGGGAAATGTCGGGTCGAGTAAATCCATGCGATCAGCAACGGCTCGAATTCGGCTGAGACCCAGGTCGATTTTGCTACCGTGCGCGGTTTCCAGCCAAGTTAGCCAATTATCAAGGGTATTAAAGCGAGGCAGCTGTTGAGCCATTTTTTTATTGTCGAACCTTGGCTACGCGGCTGCCGATTCATCTGGTGCGGGATTTGGATCAACTGCCTCGGCGGGTTTCCCCTGGGGCAGATGCATCATCATTCGTAGCAAAGATGAAATTTCCTGGCGCATTTCACGGCGATCTACGATTCGATCAATCGCGCCGTGTTCGAGCAAAAACTCCGAACGCTGAAAGCCTTCGGGCAAAGTTTCGCCTACGGTTTGCTCAATCACACGGGGACCGGCAAAACCGATCAGTGCCTTTGGCTCGGCAATATTGATATCACCCAGCATCGCAAAACTGGCGGACACACCACCCATCGTTGGGTCAGTTAAAACCGAGATAAAAGGCAGTCCAGCTTCGCGCAGTCTGTTGAGTGCCGCGCTGGTCTTGGCCATCTGCATGAGAGAGAACAATGCTTCCTGCATTCTTGCGCCTCCACTTGCGGAAAACACCACTAACGGCTTTTTTTCAGCCAGGCAAATATTCACAGCACGGACGAATTTTTCACCCACAACCGCGCCCATTGAGCCACCCATAAATTTAAAACTGAAGGCGCAGGCAACCAACGGCGTTTCCAATACCTTGCCTTTCATTACGATCAGGGCATCTTTTTCATTGGTTGCCTTTTGTGCTGCAATGATCCGATCTTTGTACTTCTTGCTGTCTTTAAATTTGAGCACATCGACCGGCTCAAGCTCTGCTGCAATTTCTTCGCCTGAAGATTCATCAAGAAAGGTCGCTAACCGCTGGCGACCAGTAATCCGCATGTGGTGCCCACACTTTGGGCAGACTTCTAAATTTCGCTCCAGCTCAGCGCGATAGAGTACTGCTGCACAGTCTCCGCATTTACTCCAAAGCCCTTCCGGGACACCGCGCTTATCCGTAGTTTCGGTACGGATCCGGGTTGGCATTAATTTTTCAAACCAGCTCATACTATTCCTCTGCAGCGTCCATTGCGCTACGCATATCTCTTAACAAACCACTTACAGCAGACTTTATTGCTGCTGGATCATTTTGATTGTCTGCAATTCTTTGCACAATGGCGCTACCAACGACCACGGCATCTGCTACTTTTGAAATTTGTGCCGCATCATCTGCACTTTTAATACCAAAACCAACGCCAACGGGTAAGCCAGGGACATATTGTCGCACATCGACTAACTGCCTCTTGACGCTGTCGACATCAAGACTTTGCGAACCGGTCACGCCCTTCAGAGAGACATAATAGACAAAGCCGCTGCACACCGTGGCAATTTTTTCTAGCCGCTCCTGATCACTGGTGGGCGCAGCCAGGGTAATCAAATCCAGTCCCGCTGAACGAAACGCCTCAATTGGCTCACCTTCGGCCTCTTCCGGCGGCATATCTACAAGCAATACGCCATCCACCCCGGCGGCAGTTGCCTTGCTGGCAAAGGTCGCATAGCCCATGACTTCGACAGGATTGAGATAGCCCATCAGTATCACCGGCGTTTCGCTGTCTTTCTGGCGAAATTCGCTGACCATGCCAATGACATCTTTCAAGCTAACGTTATGCTCCAGTGCGCGTTCACAGGCGAGCTGGATTACCGGGCCTTCTGCCATCGGATCAGAAAATGGCACGCCAAGTTCGAGAAGATCAGCGCCCGCTTCGACCACCGTATGCATTAAATCCACGGTGATCTGTGGGTTCGGATCGCCCGCGGTGAAATAGGGAATCAAGGCTTTGCGCCCTGTTTTTTTCAATGCTGCAAACTTTTCACTGATGCGGCTCATAAGGTGATTCCCTCAAGTTTTGCCACGGTATTAATATCTTTATCACCGCGCCCTGAAAGATTAACGATAATGGTTTTGTCTTTATCCATTTGCGGTGCGAGCTGCATCGCGTAGGCGAGCGCATGGCTGCTTTCGAGCGCAGGAATAATGCCTTCGATGCGTGTCAGTGAATGAAAGCCAGCCATCGCTTGCTTGTCATCGGCAGCAACATATTTAACCCGCCCGGCATCTTTCAGCCACGCATGCTCTGGCCCGACACCGGGGTAATCAAGCCCAGCTGAAATCGAATGCGTAGGAATAATCTGGCCGTTTTCGTCTTCCATTAAATAGGTACGATTGCCGTGTAAAACACCCGGCTCACCGGCACAGAGTGGCGCGGCATGGCGGCCTGTTTCCAGCCCGTCACCGGCGGCTTCGACACCATAAATATCCACCGAACGATCATTGAGAAATTCGTAGAACAAACCAATCGCATTGGAGCCTCCACCAATGCAAGCGATCAACGCATCCGGCAACGCGCCGGTCATTTCCTGAATTTGCTGGCGTGCTTCACGGCCAATCACGGTTTGAAAATCACGCACCATCGCAGGATAAGGATGCGGCCCGGCGACTGTGCCGATTATGTAGAAAGTATCGTCCACATTGGTCACCCAATCGCGCATCGCTTCATTGAGCGCATCCTTGAGCGTTCTGGAACCGGAAGTCACCGGCACAACTTTTGCACCGAGCAACTTCATGCGGTAGACATTCGGCGCTTGACGCTGGATATCCTCAGCGCCCATATAGACCACACATTCCAGCCCAAGACGCGCCGCAACCGTGGCACTGGCAACGCCATGCTGCCCTGCTCCGGTCTCAGCGATAATGCGGGTTTTGCCCATACGCTTTGCCAGCAACGCCTGACCAATCGTATTGTTCACTTTATGCGCGCCGGTATGGTTGAGGTCTTCGCGCTTGAGATAAATCTGCGCGCCGCCCAGTTCACGCGACCAGCGTTCGGCATGATAAAGCGGGCTGGGACGACCGACGTAATGCGCCAGATCATAATCAAATTCTTTCTGAAATTCGGGGTCAGCCTTGCAAGCCTCATACGCCTCGCGCAACGCCTTGAGCGGAGCCATTAAAGTCTCAGCGACAAACAAACCACCGTAGACACCAAAATGACCGCGATCATCCGGGTAGATTTTATAGTCCTGAATTTTGTCTTCAGCGTTGGCAGTCGACACGTCTTACCTCATTCATTAAAGCTTCAATTTTAGCGTGATCCTTGATACCGGGCGATGATTC
>CAZNYF010000201.1:0-2593 GCA_964577195.1 uncultured Thiotrichales bacterium
AGTGGTTCTCTGGCGATTGAAAGTAAGGTCGCAGATGACCGCTTGAAGGCTCACCCGAAGGGCGCAAACCAACGCGTCCAGCACCGCGTTATTGCTGCTCGACATGGAACAACCATGGCTTCGCAGCAATGCCTTGTTCTGAACGCGTTGGTTTGCGCTGACCCATCAAAGCAACATTGTCGGAGCACTAGTAGGATTTCTAATGTCTGACTCCGTGCAGTTAGTGTGTTCCCACTGTCAGAAAATTAATCGCCTTGCTCGTAATCGTGTTGCCGATGGCGGTGTTTGTGGCAGTTGTCGTAAACAACTTTTCACCGGTAAACCCATCAAGCTGAATGATGAATCGCTCAAGCGGCATGTATCTCGCGATCAGGTTCTCATGTTGATTGATTTTTGGGCGCCTTGGTGTGGCCCCTGTAAAGCGATGGCTCCAGTATTTGAGCGTGCTGCGGCCGAATTTAATTCACAACTGAGATTTGGTAAGTTAAATACCGACGAGTATCCGAATGCTGCTGCGCCTTACGGGATTCGTGGTATTCCCTGCCTGATATTATTTAATAATGGCAAAGAAGTTGACCGCCTCGCAGGGGCAGCCAATCAAAATCAACTCAATGCCTGGATCAATAAAAAACTATAGGATTTTGCATGTCAGATGAACAACAGCCAGCAGCGTCTGCTGATGAGAAAACACCAGAACAAATTTTTGAAATTCAACGGATCTACCTTAAAGATGCTTCGTTTGAATCGCCTTCAGTACCGCAAATATTCACCCAGGAATTCAAGCCAGAAACCAATGTGGATTTGAATTCGGTACATCGTAAGCTGCAAGATAATATTTATGAGGTTGAGCTAAAAATCACTTTAACCGCAAAAGTTAAAGATGATATCGCGTACCTGGTTGAGATCAAGCAGGCAGGTATTTTTGGTGCGGCGGGTTATGATGATGAGCAGATGGGTCACATGTTGAGCAGTTATTGCCCCAACTTACTTTTCCCGTTTGCGCGTGAAGTGATCAGTGATTTAATCGTCAAAGGAGGCTTTCCTCAAATGCTACTTGCGCCAATTAATTTTGATGCGCTCTATATGCAGACCTTACAAGAGCAGAAAAAATCGGCAGAGGATGATACGGCGACCAAACATTGACAGCTGAATCTACAGAAATATCTGTCTACGGTGCCGGTTCCTGGGGAACGGCACTGGCTATTCATCTTGCCCGCTGTGGGCACAAGGTTGCGCTTTGGGGGCGAGAAACGGCTGAGCTGGAAGAGATGGCTCGCAATCGAGTTAACCAAACCTATCTGCCCGGTATAGCGTTTCCTGATGCGCTTTCGCTGGAACCGTCGCTCGAAAAAGCAGTCGCTTCCAGTCATCGTCATTTAATCGTTATTCCCACCAACGGAATACGTGAATTCTTGCAGAAAATTTCTGGCTGGCTGACCGATGATGCGCGGATTATCTGGGCGAGCAAAGGGATAGAGACCAGCACTGGCAAGTTGTTGCACGAAGTTGTTGCTGATGTACTGGGTGAACAAACTCGCTGTGCGGTGATATCCGGGCCTACGTTTGCAAAAGAGGTTGCGTCTGGTTCTCCGACTGCGATGACGTTGGCGGCGAATGATGAGGCGATTCGTGATGAGCTAATCTCCATTTTTCATGGTGGCAATCTACGTGTTTACTGGCAGGACGATATTATTGGTGTCGAGCTGGGTGCTGCAATCAAAAATGTTTTGGCGATTGCTGCGGGTATTTCTGATGGGCTGGGTTTTGGTGCCAATGCACGCGCGGCGTTGATCACCCGCGGCCTGGCTGAAATTGTCAGACTGGGTGAAAAGCTGGGTGCGAAGCGCGATACTTTAATGGGGCTTGCGGGGCTTGGTGATTTGATTCTGACTTGTACTGATGATCAGTCGCGAAACCGACGTTTTGGTTTGGCATTGGGAAAAGGCAAGACTCAGGAACAGGCATTTGAGGAAATTCAGCAAGTGGTTGAAGGAGCTAAAACAGCCGGTGTTGTCGTCAAGGTAGCCGAAAAAGCAGGGGTAGAAATGCCGATTTGCGCTGAGGTCTACAAAATTCTTTATGAAGGGTTATCTCCGGCGACTGCTGTTAAAGACTTGCTGGGTAGAAGTACCAAAGCAGAATTTTGATTTTCTGCCGCTGCTCTTAAGTTACCCATGTTTCACATCGCCCTGCATGAGCCTCAAATAGCGCCGAATACCGGTAACATCATTCGCTTGTCAGCGAACAACGGTAGCCAACTGCACCTTATCGAGCCACTCGGTTTTAGTCTTGAGGATAAATTACTACGCCGCTCGGGCCTGGATTACCACGATCTGACGAATGTCATTCGTTATCAAACTTATGATGACTTTTTACAGGCGATGCAAACTCGCCGAATATTCGCCTGTACCACCAAAGGTCAGCGTGGCTACCACGAGGTGAGCTATGAAAAGGGCGATGTGTTGTTATTCGGGTCAGAAACTACAGGGCTACCCGATGAAATACTTAACTCACTAAAGTTGGAACAACGCATCAGGATTCCAATGCAGCCGGACAACCGTAGTTTGAACCTGTCCAACGCAGTTGCAATTAT
>CAZNYF010000201.1:2693-4278 GCA_964577195.1 uncultured Thiotrichales bacterium
ACGAAACTAATTAATAAATTCCATCTCAATGCCAGCAACTTTAACCACATCGTGTGATTTTAGCTCGGTTCCTTCTGTAGGAACTGCTTTACCGTTGAGTAATGTTTCTGTTTGCTCGTTACCACCATCGACGTGCAAGCAATAGTAAGCATCGCCTCGTTTGGTCACTGCTGCTACATGTTCTCCGGTCTTACCAAAGGTTACCATTTCACCATTCAGTTCGATGGGGCTAGCTTCTTTACCTCGAACAATCAAATGTGCGTGGCCGTTGAAATCGAACGTATCATCATCTTCGTGAATGCGTTCGTCTTCAAATTTAAGGTTATGTGACCCCAGCGTAACGATGTCTGTGTCTCTGATTTGTGACATTTTAACTTGATCAGAATTGACATAACTGCCGTTGGTGCTCTTTAAATCTTCAATAAAATAGTCGTTCCCAATCGCGACGACGCGTGAATGAAAGCCGCTGATTGACATGCAATCAATGGTGATATCGTTGTCTTCATGCCGGCCAATGGTCAGGATATCGTGTTCCATTGGATATTCATCAACAATCTCACCGTCCGTAGACAAAATTAACTTAGCCATTTCTTACTCGTAGTTTTTAATTAACAAAATAGTCTGAGACCTTCTCAAACCAGCGTTTTGGTGGTGCCGGAAATGCTTCCAGTGGGCGCGCTAAAACAACAGATACGTTGTCGCGGCCACCCTCTGCATTCGCTTTGTCTATCAGGCTATCAGCAATATCTTGCAGATTTGGCCCATCAACCTGAATAGCGTCAAGAATTTGAGAATCCTCAATCATATCATTGAGGCCATCCGAACAAAGTAAGTAGATATCATCAGTCTCCACCATCATTTCCTGTATATCTATCATGACTTTTTGGTCAATGCCCAGTGCCCGGGTCACAAGATTCTTATTTAAACTTTCTCGTGCGTCTTCTTCAGTGAACATTCCCCGGTCTATCAGCTCCTGCAAAAGCGTATGATCTTTGGTGACTGTTTCCAGCAACCCGCGCCGGTATCGATACATTCTGGAATCACCAACATGCGCGACTGCCAGCCTGTTGTCATAGAATAAGCCTAGTACAATAGTTGTCCCCATACCGCGAAATTGCGGTTGCGACTCGGCAGCACTGAGAATTTCCAGATTGGCCTCGGCAATCGCCTGTTTCGCGACCGAGCTTTCTTTGCCTAGACCAGATCCTTTGTCTTTTGTACCCGTACGCAGGGGCGGCAGGTATTCATGCAGATGATTGAGGATCGTATTGACCGCGATGGCGCTAGCGACTTCACCACCGTGATAGCCTCCCATACCGTCGGCTAAAACAATAGTGCCTAGTTCAATTTCTTCGCCAATTTTATCTTCATTCTGCTCACGGATTTTTCCGGGGTCAGTTTTACCAGCGATTTCGAGTTTGCCTGCAAGATCCATAGCGGGAGGTGGTTGGGTTCACAAAAATAAACCCAACGACATCAGAGAATTGAGTCAACTATACAAGGCTGTATGGTACATGTTGTGGCGTTAAACATCTTCCACAGAATGAAATGTTAGGGCGATGAATGTCACAATTACGAAATTTAG
>CAZNYF010000202.1:0-4207 GCA_964577195.1 uncultured Thiotrichales bacterium
CGGCGAGATGAAAAGTCAGCATGGATTAATGATCCGCTGAAGTTTTACTATGCCTTTCAAGACGATGACAGCAACGAACATATTACGGTCGAATACCGCTCATTAAATGGTGAGTTTGGCCTGATCGACTTCCATGTGTCGGAGATAAAAAGTGAATCTGGAGATGTGTATGGACATGTACTAGTGCTGCGTGATGTCACAGAAGAAGAAGAGTTATTGAAAGAAATAGAGTTTCAGGCACGTCACGACGACTTAACCGGCATCTACAACCGCTGGGAATTTGAAAATCGTTTTGAAGCGCTGGTATCAGCGACGCGTGATGCAAGCAGCACCCACATATTGATGTACATGGACCTAGATCAATTTAAATTGGTTAACGATACCTGTGGTCATCATGCGGGGGATGAACTGCTACGACGGCTGACCGCCGCCTTTGGTGCTTGTCTGGATAATGAAGCTATTCTAGCCAGATTAGGTGGCGACGAATTTGGCGTAATACTTGAGAATTGCAGTGTCGATATTGGACTTGATATCGCCAGAGCTTTGAGAGATACGGCGGAAAATTTTATTTTCAACTGGGAAGATAAGTCTTTTGATGTTGGCGTCAGTATTGGTGTTGTGCCAATTACTTTTCCAGTTGAGTCAGTACACGATTTGATGGGTTTTGCCGATGCTGCCTGTTATTTGGCAAAGGAACATGGGAAAAATAACATTCGCCTACATCGCGAAGAAGACCAGGAACTGGCTAAGCGCAGAGCAGAAATGGACTGGGCGACGCGTTTAAAAGCGTCGGTTGCGGCTAATGACTTTTCTCTGCATTACCAGGATATTGTGCCGGTTGACCCTTCTGCAAAACCCTCAAATCGAAAGATAGAAATATTACTCAGGTTACGTGATGAAACAGGAAATTACCTGACACCAGATCATTTTATCCCTTCTGCTGAAAGATATAATTTAATGCCAGACCTGGATCGCTGGGTAATTAACGAAGCTTTTAGCTGGTACCAAAAAACCGGTTATGCAGAAAATATTATTATGAATATCAATCTGTCTGGATTGTCTTTTTGTGCGCCAAAGTTTCTCGAGTTCGTGTATCAAAAGTTTAATGAATACCAGGTGCCGCCAGGGGCTGTATGTTTTGAGCTAACAGAAACAGCTGCCATTCAAAACCTTCCGGAAGCTGAAAACTTTATGCGTTCTTTGCGCGCATTGGGGTGCCGTTTTGCCTTGGATGACTTTGGTACAGGTTTGAGTTCATTTGCTTATTTAAAGGATCTACCAATTGATTATTTAAAAATAGATGGAAAATTTATTAAAGGGATAAGCAAAGATCGTATCGACCGGGCAATGGTTTCTGCAATTAATGACGTTGGACATACCATGAACATCAAAACCGTTGCCGAGTATGTCGAAAACGACGATATTTTTGCAGAGCTACGCAAGCTGAAAGTGGATTATGCACAGGGATATGGCATCGGAAAGCCCAAAGCGTTAGATTCACTGATTGTTAATAGCAAGCGAAGTCTGCACTGATATTGACAGCTCTGAAGGGAATCTTGCACGATTGATCGCTGCAAAGGCCAGTGTAAGAAGCGTAAGTATAGGTACAAACTTTCAGTATTAGAGCAACTGTAGGAGTGGCGCCCTCGCCACGAACAATGTTTGTAAAAGTGACAAGGACTTATGCTTAGAAGGGAGCCTCTGTTGAAAACGCTGAATCACCCTCTATCACACCCAGAATTAACAGATACTCCAAAGTCTATCGCGGCGGGGCGCCGCTTCTACAGATGCTAAATCTACGCCTACTCTGATATCTGGCAGTTAAATATAGACAGTACTAGGAACCTCTGATTTATTCCAATACCCACCAATGGCCGAATTCTCGGACTGACTGGTAAAACTGAAACGGATTGAAACAATTTAATGCCATTCAGTAATATTTGTGTAACGGCTGCTGCGTAATATTCTCCTCGTGAGTTGCAGACCTGTTTTTCCTAATTAAGTCTGTCGCTCATTTTAATCCACTTTTAATGATTAAGATTACGGAGCAGAAAATGAAGACAATAAAAGCACTAACCCTCACAGCCCTATTGGCAGGATCTCTACCTGTGTCTGCCGGTTTCATGATGGGACCGCCACAGGAAGCCAGAGAAGCTGCATTTGAAACAATTGTTAGTTTTACCGATGAGGCAACCACTGCTAGTTTACAAACGCAAAGAGATACGCTCACTGATTTACGTGGTCAGCTTGAAACATTACGAAACGCAGAAGAGCAAGACACTGCGGCCATTACTGATGTGCGTGGTCAATTACAGGATGCCCGTCAAGCGTTAAGAACAGATGTTCGCGAAATAGTTGATGCCAATGGTGAACTACAAACAGCACTGCAAGAGCAGCGTGAAGCAGCTCGTGCTGAACGGGCAGTGACGCGTTTTGCACTCCGCGATGGTGAAGCTTTTACTGCATTAACCGAAGCGGCTACCGATGAGCAAGCAGCTTCTCTGGAAGCTAATCAAACAGCATTGGAAGCACTTAGAACTGAAGCGTCAGAAGCCCGTGCCGCAGGTGCATCGCTAGAAGACTTACAAGCAATTCGTGAACAATTGAAAGGTCTGATCAGTGAGCAAAAAGATACGGTCAGTGATGTACTGGAAGCCAATGAAGAGCTGCAAAGCGATTTTACTGCCTCAGCTCAGGAATTTATTTCTAATCATCGCCCACCACGTGGAGGACGAGGATTCGGCAGAGGTAGACCCTAACTAATCCTGTGATATCAACATAAATTCAGGATGTGCTATTCCAGCACATCCTGAGATTTTAGCTCCAGCGCATTCACTTAGCCAGGGAAAACAAGCAACATGAAGACTAAAAAACTCACTACCAAATTAATTGTCAAGAATACTGTTTGTTGGATTTTTATCCTTTTATTTTCACAGCAAATCGGTGCTTCTTCTCTTGATGAAGAGCAGGTAGGTTTAGGTGTCACAGCTTTAAAGTCGGGTGACTACGATACCGCATTACAATGGCTGGTTTCGGCAGAATCAATGCAAAGCCATCACCCAGATTTAAAAAATGCGTTGGCGTTGGCTTATTATCATCTGGGCAAATACTCAATTTCTAAAAAGTATTTTGAGCAAGCGTTGCTCACTCCACGACGCCACGAAGCAGCTTTTTTTCTTGGGCGACTCGCTGAAATAAACAACAATTATGAGAAGGCAAAGTCTTGGTATCAGCAAGCGGCTGATCAATATGAAGAAATTGAAGTTCAGGCCGAAGCAGATAACGCATTGCTCAACTTAAGTCTTCGCGCCAGCGGTAGCCAAGGAAAATTGGAACGGGGTGATCAGCTTCGCCGTTTTGGGTTTTTGTCAATGGATGTATCGCAGGCCGATGGTGTTGTGAATCCCGATGACAGCAGTGGTGAAAATGATAGTGATATTTCAATATCAATACTAGCTGCAGGCAGTACAACTTTGTCTCCCGAAAATAGCGCACTGGACTGGAGATTAGGCGGCAGTCTGTATTCTGAAAAGTATCAGGATTTTTTAATTTACGACGTCCAGTCTTTTGGTGTGTATACCAGTTTGGGTAAACGTTCAGGTAATCATCAATGGACAGGGAAGTTGGGCTACGCTCATTTCACACTGGATGGTGAGCCATATTTGAACCAAATAGATTTTTTACTTAAAGACATTTTTCCACTCAGTAATACAATAAAACTGGTATTTAAGGGGCGTTATATTGATGTCACTAGCCCAGAAGAAACCTACCAGTATTACGCGGGTAACCTGGCTGAATTAGGAGCAGAGATACGCGGTGGTAAAGACTTGAAATGGCGTCTGGGGTTAGCCTGGAGAACAGAAGACCGAGTTGATCTGAATACCAGCCTGGTAAATGCCAATGGTGAAACATTGACGGCCTTGACCAGCTATTCTCGTGACTGGTTACGATTACGTGGAAAACTTTCCTGGAACTGGTCAAAACGCTGGCAGCAAAAGCTCGAAGCCAGTTTGCGCTCTGCCGAATATCATGACGCTGATTTATTTTTAGCCAGCACTGCAGATTTAAATCTTACTGAACAACTGCGTTCAACAACCCGGATTAATTTAAAAGCAGAATTGACACGGAAAATTTCCGATAAAATTGATTTGAATTTTGGTTGGCAGTTGCTTGATGATGATTCCAATAATAATCGCTACGACTTCAA
>CAZNYF010000203.1:0-4127 GCA_964577195.1 uncultured Thiotrichales bacterium
ACGGCTATAGAAATCCAACTTAGCCACAGTGGTAAAATATGATCACTGGCTGATATCTCAGCCTGAATATCCACGCCAGTATTGTCCAGGATCACATCCAGGATAAGCCCAGCCGCTAGCGCGACAACGATCACCCCTGTTAAATAAGCGACCATTGCGCGTTGCCCCAGTTCTTTGCGTATAACGCCTAAAGAGCCGATATTGCTGGCGGGCCCCGCTAACAAAAATACCAGAATGGTACCGGGCGAGATGCCGCTGAGCATTAGCCCTGCTGCGATGGGCGTTGATGCGGTCGCACAGATATACATGGGAATACTGATCACAACCATCACTAGCATGGCGACTAGTCCGCTTCCCCATTGAGTCAAAAAATCACTGGGTATCCAGGTTTGGATGGCTGCTGAAAAGAGTAAACCAATCAACAGCCAGAGCAGAATATCTTTGAGCAGATCGGTGAAGACGTATGCGATGCTGGAGAGGATAGTTTCCTTTTGTTCATGCGGCGTCTCACAACAGCTGTCTTCCACCGGCGCGCAGCAATGAGCTGTGGGCGTATTTGATGCGCTCGCCGCTTGTTCTTTAGGCTCGCTACGACCAACCAGCAAGCCAGCGACGACTGCGGACACAATAGCCGTGATCGGGCGGGCAATTGCCATGATCGGCCCTAGCATGGCGTAAGTAATGGTGACTGAATCAACCCCGGTTTCAGGCGTAGAAACGAGAAACGAGGTAGTTGCCGAACGTGACGCGCCGGCACGGCGTAACCCTAATGCTGCGGGTAGCACGCCGCAGGAGCACAGTGGTAAAGGTGCGCCGATCAGCGCAGCTTTCAGGATTGGCCAGATGCCGTCTCCAGTGAGGTGTTTTTCAAGCCAGGCGGTGGGAATGAGTATTTTCAGTAATCCGCCAAGGATCAAACCGAGCACCAGCCAGGGTGCAGCGTCGAGCGTAAGATTGAGAAAGTTGTGGATAAATTCAGTCATATAACAGTTCGTTATCGACAATCAGGCTATTACAGCCATCATTATTTAACCAGATACCTTAAAATGAGATAGAAATTTAATGGTAGCAACAAAGTTCATGGAAAAATTTGATTTAGTCGTTATTGGTAGCGGCCCGGCTGGCGAAAAAGCAGCGTTGCAAGCGGCTTACTATGGGCGCTCGGTTTGCGTCATTGATCGTGGTCCTGTTGGTGGTGCCTGGGTCAATACCGGCACAATCCCGAGTAAAACATTACGCGAATCCGCGCTGTATCTTGCCGGTGGGAAGCGGCGGGGAGTGTTGGAAAACCCCACAGCAGAACCCACTATACGCAGCTTTATGGCGCTAAAGCGGCACCTGGTTTCCCGCTGGGGGGAAAAAATAGAAACCAATTTTCGCTCGCATCAAGTGGTGAGAAAACTGGGTAGCGCACAGTTCATAGATAAGCAAGTCGTTGAGCTGGAAAATGGTGAACAGATTAGGGGCGATTATTTTATGATCGCAACAGGCTCAAGACCTCGACTGGTTGAGGAGCTGCCTGTAGATGGCATCAATGTCCATGATTCTGAAACCCTGTTGAGTCTTGTAGATATTCCTCACTCGATGATTGTGCTCGGTGGCGGAGTGATTGCCTGCGAGTATGCTTCTATCTTTCAGGCATTGGGCGTGCAGATCACACTCATTAATGGTCGCGACAGACTGCTGGGATTTGTTGATACTGAAGCCACTCAATTCCTCGAAGAAGCACTCATTGATAGCGGTATGCTGGTGCGCCATGACGCGCGTGCCACCGGTGTAAAACAAGTCGGTAACAAGCAAGTCGAAGTGCATCTTGATGATGGTACTTTGGCATTGGCGGAAACGGTTTTTGTCGCGCTCGGCAGAACCCCGCAACTCGATGGGCTAAATCTCGATAAAGTGGGTGTTGAACTCACCGACTGGGGATCAATAAAAGTGGATGCCTACATGCGTAGCTCGGTACCCAATATTTATGCCGCCGGAGACGTCATTGGTTTTCCGTCACTTGCATCTGCGGGTATGGAGCAGGGCAGGGTTGCTGCTTGTCACATGTTTGATCAGCAGCGTAATCCTGTTGATGAGTTGATCCCCAGCGGGATTTTTACCATTCCAGAAATTAGCTCTGTGGGTATGGATGAAGTCGCAGCAAAGAAAGCAGGGTTTGAACCGATCACTGGTTCTGCCCAATATTTTGAGAATGTACGCGGCCCAATGCTGGGTGAGGAGCATGGCCTGGTTAAGCTGGTTGCAGATCGGGCTACCGGGAAGCTTTTAGGGGCAACCATTGTTGGCGCGCAAGCTACTGAATTAATTCATTTTGCCATGGCTGTGATCAAATATGGTGGCTTAGTAGAGGATTTAACTGGATTCGTCTTTAATTTACCCTCGCTTAGCGCATTGTACCGTCAGGCAGCCTATACTCTGTTGCATAACATGCGTAATAGTTTGGAGGACACCTCAAAAAATTCATGAAGGGTTACCTTGGTCCCGAATCTTCTATTTCATCCAGAATTATTCGAGATGCGCTGAACTAAAAATAATAGGAATTCACTCAAAAGGAGATTGATCCATGATTCGTTTTATCCGTACCCAATTAATTCTCTCCACTGCCGTAATTGTCGCAGCACTCATTTCGCCTACCATTGCGAGTGCTGAAATTCTTGCCTACAAACAATTGCAAAGCATGTTTGAGCGTGGGAATGACTGGCATTTGGTGTTTGTTGAACGGCTGGCGAATACCGGCTCTTCGCTTGAGAGTAATGTTCAGATCAGTACGGATTTAACACCTCTGGGTTCAGGGCATCTCGTTAATATCATCTCGCAAGAGGTGTTCATCCAGCAAGAAGGTGGTGGGTTAGGCGTTGGTGTTGCACAAATTAATCCCTCCTTTAATGGTGTTGGTAATAATGATTTGTTATTGCCAGGAGCGACACTTGGGGCAGGAGAAATTTTACGCGTGAGTTACTCGGTTGATGTGGAGCTGATTGCTGGTCCAAGTATTGTGCAATCAGAAGCGAGTCCCGGTGGCGATCTTTCGGCCAACGGCGAAAAAAATCTCGGGATTTCCGATGATCTAGATACTCCAACACTGATTTCACTGCCTAGAACTGTAGGTATTCCAACCGAACAATGCCCATCAAATCAAATAGAATCTACCTTCAATCTGGTTAAAAACGGAGATTTTTCGGTTGTTCACGGAGAAAAGCCCAGTGATGATCAGCCGCTCAAGATTGAATCCAGTCCAATCCAGTTATTAGCCAACAGTTTCTTTAGTGACTCACCTTATGCAGGTGACGATGCATTTGCGGCAGATAATAACGATCTTGGTGTGTTTGATGTGGAGTTCTTTCATGGCATTTCCATCCAGCAATCCAAGGTTGGCAACGGGATTACGTTATTTAGTGGTGGCTCATTTCAGCATGGATTCCCCGGAGATTTTAATCGAGGAGTTGCCTCTAGTGACAACTATCTGCTCTACAATGGCAATAGCAGCAATTTGTCCGTGGATGTCTGGAAACAGCAAATTGCTGGTTTGAAGAAAGATGTTCAATACCACTTTGTAGCCTATACCAGCAACGTTGCCTGGCCTGGTATCACCAATCAGGTTGAACCCAGCATTCAGTTATTGGCTACAAAGGCAGAAGGAGGGAATTTAACACCTCTTATCATTCCTCAGGAAGCAAGTAATGAGCAGGATACATGGAGACCTGTTAGTACGATCATCACGCCAATCGGTGCAGATCCGGTTGAGCTGAGTATTAATGACGGTAATATCAATAATGTTTTTGGCGATCAACTGGCGTTGGCTCAAATTGGTTTGTTTCAATGCTTGGATGCCGCCGGAGATGATGATGGCGATGGTCTGAGCAATCAGGACGAAGTGACGCTGAATACCAATCCTGACAACGCTGATACAGATGGCGATGGCGTTAGTGATTTAGTAGAAGTAGGAAGTTCGATCAATACACCACTGGATAGAGACGGTGATGGCATTATTGATGCTTTAGAGTCATCTCTCCCGAGTGCAGATGCCGATGGAGATGGCATTGTTGATGAAGATGATCCTACCAACGATGGGCCAAAGGGGGATGCCGATAATGATGGTGTTTCAAATGGAGACGAGGTGA
>CAZNYF010000204.1:0-4046 GCA_964577195.1 uncultured Thiotrichales bacterium
CCAGCCATCAGCGCTTCGATATCATCTACTTTTCTGGGTAGCGCATCCGTCAACACACTGTTGCCATCTTTGGTAATCAACACATCATCTTCGATGCGAACCCCAATGTGCTTCCAACGATCATCAATATCATCTGAATGCGGCGGCATATATAAACCTGGCTCTACAGTTAAAACCATACCCGGCTCCAGCACGCGCCATTCATCATCGACTTTATAGTCGCCCACATCGTGTACATCCATGCCCAGCCAATGACCGGTTTTGTGCATGAAAAACTTTTTGTAGCGCCCATCTTCAATTAGCTCGGAAGCTTCACCGTTGAGCAAGCCAATATCTGCCATGCCTTGCGCCAGCTCTTTAACCGCGGCCTCATGCGGCTCATTCCAGTGATTGCCGGGAATGGCTTTTTTAATGGCGGCTTCCTGGGCTTTTAAAACCACTTCGTATATTTCTTTTTGCGCACTGCTAAATTTACCATTGACCGGAAAAGTACGTGTCACATCACTCGCATAACCGCTGTATTCCGCGCCTGCATCAATCAATAACAAATCGCCATCTTTAAGCACCGAGCTATTATCAATATAGTGCAAAATGCAGCCATTAATACCGCCGCCAACAATTGAAGGGTAGGCGGGTTCAGTATCTGCAACTCTAAAGGTGTGGAGTAACTCCGCCTCAATCGAATGCTCGTGCATGCCGGGCTGACAAACGCGCATAGCGCGCTTGTGCGCTGCTATTGTGATCGCCGCCGCTTTACGCATTAACGCAACTTCCGAACGTGACTTGAACAAGCGCATGTCATGCACCAGGTATTCAAGATCAATAAACTGGTAAGGCGCAGCACGTCCGACTCGACTCTTGCTGCGCAGATCATTTATCCAGCCCATTAGCTGGGCATCGAACTCAGCGTACTTGCCCATGGTGTAGTAGACACGGCTTTGGCGTTCGAGCAGACCTGGCAGGATGTCATCAATGTCTTCGATGGGAAAAGCATCATCAGCGCCAAAATCGCTAACCGCGCCTTCCTGACCCACGCGCCAGCCATCCCAGATTTCTTTCTCCTCATCGCGCTCACGGCAAAACAAAATGAATTCGCCCTGTTCGCGACCGGGGATAAATACCGCTACCGATTCAGGTTCGAGAAAATCCGTCAGATACATAAAATCACTATCCTGACGATAGGGATAATGCACATCGCGATTGCGAATATGAACGGGCGCTGCCGGGATAATAGCGATGGCGTTATCGCCCATCATATCCATCAACAAACGCCGACGGCGATTCAGTTCTGACTGTGGGGGTCGTTTTGTGGTCATGCCTTAATGTATTTGTGGAGCAGCCTTGATCGGCTGCATTTCCTCTTGCACTAACAGTGCGCCCATTCGCAGATATTCGACGAGTTCAGCGTAGATCGCCTCATCATCAGAATCATCTGCATCTGTTTGAAACTCGGTGGTCGCCAGCACTTTGCAGTCATCAACAAATTCTGTGACTTCCTTAGGTAGTTGCTGGCGTCCGGCTTGATCGGTTTTGAACCAGCCGATGATAAAGCCTCCAGCCCACTGACTTGCGGCTTCAACTCTCTCTTTTAGCAATACCTCTTCCTCAGGTAACAACAGTTTCAGACCAAGCAATGGATCTTGCAACTGTTTGAGCGTTTCCTGATACAAGCTTGTCAGCTCGCCATTCCCCTGATTGGGATTTGCGGTATCACCAAACAGCATTCGCAAAAACTGGTCAACACCGCCTGATACATCTTGAGCCAGTAACGCGCAAAGCAAACCATGCGTCTCAGACGCTGAGTGTACAGCGTTGCTCTGACTTAAACACGCCGATATTTCACTATGTGTAGGTAAACTCATCTCCCCACCTTAATACGTTCAACAAACTCTCACAATCTGATCTATGACCTTAAGGAACGGAAAATAAATAACTTGATCATCTGACTTGTTCTTTTTCTCCTGCTTATACGATCTCAATCGTCACGTAGAACCACTATGCTCCCTCTTGAGATAGTGTAAGCAGAAGGAAAATGACTTCGCCATATGACAAAGTCATTTATTTTCCGTTCCTTACCTCGCAATATCAATAAATTCAATTTGACGCTTCAACGTTGTCAGCCTAGTATCAAGGTCATGATCGAGAACAAAACCAATTCAGCAGACACCGCTATTTCAAAATTAGAGAACCGTCTCAACGACTTACTCGGTGCTTGTGATACACTCAAAAAAGAGAATTCTCATCTGCGTGATGAAAATTCTGTGCTGGTTTCCGAGCGCGGTCAATTACTCTCAAATCGCGACAAGGTCAGAAATCAGGTTGAAGCGATGATCAGCCGCTTAAAGGCTATGGAGAGCAGCTAAATGGCGGAAGAAACTGTTCCGATTGCGGTTAAGATACTCGACAAGGAATTTCGAGTCGCCTGTAAAGAGGGCGAGGAAGAAGCACTTTTAGCAGCAGCCAGTTTACTCAATAGCCGCATGCTGGAAGTCAAAAGTTCTGGCAAAGTAATAGGTGCAGATCAGATTGCCGTGATGGCAGCTTTGAATCTCACCCACGAGCTATTGCAGCAAAAAGAAGATTTTGGTGGTGAAAATACCGCCGTCTCCAAGCGCGTAGAAGCGATGCAGGAGAAAATTGAAAGTAGTCTGCAAAATTTGCAGCAAATGGAATTTTAAACGCGAATCAGAAGAAGATTTGTGTTTCCAGATATGGGTGCCTCTGTGGCATGCGCCAGTAGCCGGGTATTATCCTTGAGCCTAATTTTAACCCCGGGGATCTGGTCTCGAAACTGGTGTGCGTTACCGCATTGACGGGAGGCCTAAAGGTTTCGACACGAACCCCACTTGAACCTATTGGTTCAAGGTCGAACGCCGCAGCGGTGCGATGGAGTCACCCATTTATTTTTTCAGGTCTTGTTGATGTACTGAACATGTCAAACCCACAAGATCTCTCGGCGCTACGCCGGTCCCTCAAATCAGCAAGAGAATCTCTCCTGCCAGAGCAGCGCCAGCGCGCTGAAAATCAAGTAATTCAACTGATTACACATTGGGATTCGTTTCCGCATTGCCAGAAGATTGCCTGTTATCACGCTACCGGAGGTGAGTTCCCAACCGCAGAATTGATCGAACAGCTACTATCACTCGGTAAGCAAGTCTATTTACCGATCCTGCGAACCGACAAAAAAAATCATCTTGCGTTCCAACAAATTATTCCCAAACAAAAGCTACTACCCAACCGTTACGGGATTTTAGAACCCATCCCTGACGCTAATTTGCAAATTGATGTAAAAGATCTCGATCTCGTGATGCTTCCATTGTTGGGTTTTGATTCAAATGGAAACAGATTAGGCATGGGTGGAGGATATTATGATCGGACCTTTGCTTTCAGCAAAGCACTGAAAACCAAGCAAAAACCCTATCTTCTGGGGCTGGCATTCAGCAATCAACTCTCTGAAGAAATAATTGCCCAATTATGGGATGTACCACTTGCTGGCACACTCACTGAAAACGGATTTGTCTAATTAAATATAAATAAAAATATATTGACTATACTTCCTTTCTAGCCGGTAGAAGTGATGAGCTAGGGCACTCATTGAATTTATATCCAGTGCTAAAGACAAAAAGGAGGAAAGGATGGACTGTGTCCAAACAATTCAAAATACGCAGCTAAAAATGACTGCGGGTATCGCGCCAAATGAATCTTTGTGGAAAAGAGCGCCCACGAGAACACCTGATGGCTCCCCCGTCTGCGACTTTATGTTGCTGATTCCCGGACTCAATAAACGGGGAAAATCTCAAATTACGGATCGCGTCGGGCGAATCTCGGCGGTTTTAATTCAGTTTGAACACATCGTTGTTTTTGCTGACCTGAACATGAAACTCAACCTGCTCTGGGTATCTTACAAGCCCAAACCCGGCACCAGTATTGAGATCGCCAGAGCCATTCAGAAGTCTGTGCCAGAAGCTAAAATGATCGCGATGAAATTTGACTAGTACAGCAAGCGGTAAGTTCGATCAATAAGATGCTGGGATAGATTTTCGAGA
>CAZNYF010000205.1:0-4043 GCA_964577195.1 uncultured Thiotrichales bacterium
TGCGATGCCATTAGAAGCCTGAGCCCAAAAGTGAATCCAGGTAAAAGGCTAATTATCCAAACGACCAATCAATACAGTAACGCAAAAATAGAGGGCGTCGGTATAGAATTCTTAGAGATTAATAATGATACTTTAGTCCGAGGGCGCGCTTTCCGCAGCAAAGAAATTAGTGGTGCGCGAGCAGTTGCAATACTTGGCCCTACTACTGTTAAAGACCTGTTTGGTAACAAAAATCCGATTGGTAAAGAGGTTCGTATTGGCGTGCGAAAATTTACCGTAATTGGAGAATTAAAAAGTAAAAGCCGGGACTTTCTCGCCAGCATTGGTTCATCGGGCGGACAAGATGCCAATAATCGTATCCTGCTGCCCTACCCTGCGGTACAGCAAATTAATGGCAATAAACGCATTAGTTATTTTCATGCCGAAGCGATGCAACAAGGTGATGCAGAAAAAGCAGCGCAACAGTTAATTCGCCACCTCAAACGTCGCAACAGCAAGCATTTTAATTATAAATCAGAAACCATGGAGAGCTATCTGAGTACCACAGATAGAATTCTTGGAGGTGTCGGTATTGTGGGTATTGTCGCCGCCTCCATTTCATTGCTTGTGGGCGGTATGGGTATTATGAATATCATGAGTACGTCAGTGCTCGAACGTACCCGTGAAATTGGTCTTCGCAAAGCGTTGGGTGCTCGCCGCCGCGATATTCTCTGGCAGTTTTTATTAGAGGCTGTGATTATTTCTGGTATTGGCGGCTTAATTGGCCTGCTACTGGGTGGAGGCACCAGCTTTATTATTGCGAAAATCACAGACTTTCCGCTGATTCCCTCACCACTGGCAATTGGCGCTGCGCTATTGGTTTCAGTTCTGGTAGGAATATTATCGGGTTATCTGCCAGCCAGGCGCGCTGCAGGATTACACCCGGTTGAAGCTTTGCGCTATGAATAAGTTAATTAAAGAAAAGATGCTAGCGAACAAGAAAACGGCTTTTCACTTGCTCTGAAAGCTCGCCGTTATCAACCTTAGTTACTAAAATATATTCACCGGTATCCGCATCAACTGGCAACGTAAAATTCCAGGTGAGTGTGATATCTCCACCATCGAGTTGTTCAATTTTAGGCTTGCCAAATTGAATGGTCTCTTTACCCATAATCAATGACCGAGAAATTTTCAGCTCTACCGGCAAATCTATACCCACAGAGTATGCAGTGAGTTTAATTTTAGAGGTCACTTTTTGACCAGAATTCAAGCGATCTGGAGAAACCGCCCAGGAATTAATCAGCAATGAATCGGATTCAGAATATTGCAGTGACTTCTGTTTTGTTGCGGGCTGATTTAAAGCCAGCTGCGTTTCATCTGCTAAAGGATTTTTCAGTATACGATTGACCTGATAGCCGAAGTTATTAATGACAGAACAAGACAACACAAAGGGCATCAACAACAAAATTAAAATACTTCTAGCTTTCATAAAGCTCACTCTATTAAATATATGAATAACACGAAACTTAGTCAATCAGGAAAATTTTATCTCTCACACGAGTAACGCCATCATACTGGCTCACCAAAACCAAGACACTTTGTTTGGTTAAAATATCTGAAACGACGCCTTTTAAGGTCACAACGCCGTCCACATCGGCGATCACGTCAAACCCGTCAAAACCACCATCTTTCAGTATGATGATGAGTTGCTGCTGTAGTTCTTTTAGGGCTTTCTGATCCGCTGCGTCTATACTTTTTTCAGCATCCGGGTCACCTGTATTCACTTGAAGTGCTTGCGTCTGATCATCAGTCAATGGCAATGGCGGGGTTTCCTCAGCAAGACTTGATTCCAGATTACCTAGTGATAACGCCAGCATCTCGGTATTAATTTTTTCTGTCTCAACTGCTTGCATCAATGCAGCCTGGTCGATGCGGGGTATGGTTTTTGTCTCATTCAATGCTGACGATACACTTTCTTGTCCCCGATCAATTACCATTGGTGCCTGGGCAGATGGAGGTGTAACTGAAACGGAATCATTGGAAAAATACCATACCGAAACGCCTACCAGAGACATCACCATCGCAATAAAACCAATTCTGGCGATTGATCCTTTTTTTCTTTCTGGCGATAGCTTGTTTGGTTTCTCAGCAATTTCAATCGATACCTTGGGAGCCACTTCAGCCGCTAATTGAGAATCGCCTTCGTCTGTGCCCGTATCAACAGCCTTGATCTCAGGATCAACTTCTTCCAGGTTTTCGTGCAACGTATCTTCTACAAGCACTGAATCTTTCGGTGAAGACGTTGTAGAAACAGGATTACCTAGATCAACACCGTCAACTTCGCAAAATTCTGCATTACCCGGGTTTTTAGAGCCGCATTCAGGGCAAATTTTAAATAATCTGCCACGGTTCTGGCGCGCATCGTCATTATGCGTCAACGCATCCTGCTGCCTGGCTCTGCCAAAAACCGTTCGGGCTGAACCTTGCTGCTTTACAAATTCGGGCTGTTTTAATTGAATAGTCATAAAAATTTAAGATATCAGCAATTGATCACGAGTAAAATTCAGTACATACAATAACAAAGAGCTATTCTAACAAGAGTTACCTGATCCCACTAAAACAGGGTAAATAGCTAAATAGACGGTTCATTTAACCTGCGTTTCGCCCATTCTCAAGAACAAAACCGCAAGCAAGTATGTGAATTGTGCCTCAACTGAGCCGAAACCAGTGAGACTAAGTTGGCAAACTTCAGGACAAGCCTCGTTCTACGTCACAAAACGCTTTGTTCGTGAACGGAAGCCTTCCTGATGATCCGAAAGCTCTTCTAGCCCATTCTTATCGCGCAGTATAGTTGATGCTGCGCGACAACAGTCTTAGCGAGACTAACGCAATGATTTGAGTTGAAAAACTGTTTGGTAGGGATTCTTTGCGATCTCTATTAAACGATATTGGCTAAACAACTGCTGAGCGTTGGATAAATCATACTCTGGCAACTGCGTACTGATTTCAGACGGCGGATTAATCACCCAGGAGGAAACCAGCACCCTGCCTTCGCTATATTCTGCTAACAGGTGATCGAGTCGCTCTGCGGTGACCAATCGCCCTTCCTGAAACTGAGCCTTGCTAAATAGTTTGATATAGCTGTCATTGACATAACCACCCTCGGAAATGATGACGTCATCTGGCAGCCCTTGCTCGATAAAATACTGATTAACCAGCTGCCAATAGTCATGCTCGCGGTCTGTTTGCGGCAAAATACTACCAAGCAGATTTGTCGATAACATCAAGAGGGCAAACCCCCACAAGCTAATCAGCCCAAAACGGTAATGATGACTCTTTGATAAATACACCAGCGATAGAAGAATCACGGCGGGCAAAATCCCGATATAAAGCTCCAGATTGGTCGGCACAATGACTGAATTTAAAGCGAAAAATACGATAATCATCATCCAGGCTGAGAGTATGAAATTGCTTTGAAAACCGCTCGGTTTAACCTCCTCGGAAAATAAACGAGTGTGCCGTCCGGTGAGTAAGGACAATATAAAAAACACACCCATCACTGCTGCCAACAGGCTGGCAACAACACAAAACCAGCGCACCGCCAGGGGGATAGATTTGGCGAGATAAATTTCTTCAACCAAAAGCTTGTCGGCAAAAAGTTTAAGGAAAAATTCTTCCAGAGCAGGGAAACCAAACAGAAAATGACCGCCCCAAATCGAACGCAAGAAGCCCACCAAAGTCTTAACAGGACTCAGCACAGTCCAGGGAGGCCGAAAAATAAGGTGATGCGAGCCGCCTACCCAATCGACCGCACCGGACAATGTCGTCACAGGATAAGCCCAGAAAATCACCGCTAAATACGCGCCAACGACAATAATAGTCGCCAAGCCAATCGATAAAATCAGGCTAAAAACCATCTTCCCGTGATCTATCTGATGCCGATTTCGCCACCAGTGGAACAACAGCACCAAACCCAAAGCGACCGGTAAAGCCAACCACTGCAAATGAATCAGCATGGCAACAGAAACACTGAGCGCAGCAATCAGCAGCCGACGCGTCTCGGC
>CAZNYF010000206.1:0-4009 GCA_964577195.1 uncultured Thiotrichales bacterium
AGCTCCATCTCATCTATAGCGATATTGGCAAGTTCATCGACACGATCATTTTCAGCATGCCCGCTATGACCTTTAACCCATTTCCATTCGACATTTAATGATGCGTTGAGCTGGTCGAGCCGCTGCCACAAATCATCATTTTTAACCGGTTGTTTTGCCGCCGTTTTCCAGCCACGTTTTTTCCAACCCGAAATCCATTTGGTGATGCCGTCCATAACGTAGCGGGAATCGGTGGTCAGCACGACCGTATGGCGATCATGTTTGAGCGCTGCGAGTGCTTCGATGGCAGCAGTCAGTTCCATGCGGTTGTTAGTGGTATCTGGCTCAGCCCCGTAAATTTCTTTTTCGTGCGCACCAAAACGGAGTAGTGCTCCCCAGCCTCCTGGCCCGGGATTACCACGACAGGCACCATCAGTAAAAATTTCTATCATTTAAGACAACTAGTCAGAACGTGGTTTTGGACGACGAAAATCAGGGTGCAATATTCTGACTCGTTTTGGCGATCTCGCCGCAGGTTTTACCAATATGCCTGGTACAAGTTTGGGCGCACGCCGCCAGGAGGGCGCAAAAGGTCTGAGCGTGGTAACTCGCTTTTTTGCCAATAGGGCGTAACCACCAGCAATATTGGAGACCAGCAAATTAGCTAGTTGCTCGGTTTTTGGCAGCCCGGCTAGTTTCCCGGGGAGCTTGAAATCCACCATCGGCAACAATTCACTTTGCTGTGAATCAAAACCCAGTAGCCCCAACCAATCTTTGACACGGCTTTGAGAGTACATTTCAGAGTTTTTGCTGGTGAGCTTTTTCCATCCGCCCCATAATGTCCAAGGATCAATACCAACAACAATGAGATGCCCTTCCGGCACCAACACGCGTTCGGCTTCACGCAAGAAAGCATGTGGATCATCGGAATATTCAAGCGCGTGCGCCGCAACCAGAAGATCAATTGAATCTGCGTCAAAAGGAAGTGCTTCGGGTTCACAGACAAGATCGCCACAGTCGGGGAAATCTGCCACGACCTTGTGATTAATTCGCGACTGCTCCAGCAGGGAAACGGTATTACAAAGTCCCAGCTGCACCGCGTGATAACCAAAGATCCCCTGAACCCAAGGATCGAGTCTTTCTACCAGCTTACGGGAAAAAACCTTGCCGCGCGGCGTGGCATACCAGGTATTCAAATTCTCTCGCCAATTATCAGCCACGCTGCACTTTCCTCTCAATACGCTTTGATCAAAGCCATTGGCTCTGATTATACATTAAAGGATCACCTCAAGTGATACGCCTAGATTATGAATTTTGAGGCGAATACCTCTACCCACAACATGCAGATCTTGCGAATAACATGAAATTGAGCCTAAATAATGTAAATCTATTCACTCAAAGGTATAGTAAGCCGCTTCGAAATAGGGAATCATTATCAATGTCCGGTTTTATTCGCTCTCTGAGCCTCTTTTTCGTAGCTATTTTATCCAGTTGCGCGACGGTTAACACACCTGTATCAGATGCTCCGGCTGACAACATTATTGCAGCTAAAAACCTGACTGCCCCTTTGCAAGTTACGCCTGAATCCGCAGTAGATTCTGATTCACCCTCTGGCACAGATGACCTATCTCCACCTAGTCCGGATAAGGCCTCTTCCGAGACGAAGAAGCAGCAACAGCAAGAATCAAGCACTGCTATCTTTCTAAAAGCGGCTACACCCAGTAGTGAGAAGACCGAGTCTGCTGCTGTAGCTGATTCCAATCGTTCTATCTGGGAAGTGCTACAGAACAATCTTAGCTTGAGCTATGACTTTGATCATCCCCGCATTCACCAGGAACGAAAACGCTACGTCAAAAACCCGACTTATCTGAATACGGTAACTAAACGCGCAGAACCCTATTTATTCCACATCATCAAATCTTTGAACGAAGCCTCTCTACCGTTAGAACTGATTGCATTACCTGTCGTAGAAAGCGCCTATAAATCAACTGCCAAGTCTCATTCTGGTGCTGAAGGTCTATGGCAATTTATTCGTTCAACCGGCAAGGTATATGGCCTCGAACGTAATTGGTGGTACGACGGCCGACGCGATCCGCTCGAAGCGACTGAGGCGGCGATTGCCTATTTACAACACCTGAATAATCTCTATGAGGGTGATTGGCTGCTGAGTCTGGCTGCCTATAATGCTGGCGAGAATGCCGTTAACCGCGCCATTAAGAAAAACCGAAAACGTGGATTGCCAGAAGATTACTGGAGCCTGAAACTACCTAAGGAAACGATGAAGTATGTACCTCGGTTTCTAGCCGTTGTTTCTATTCTTGAGAATCCAGACCTTTATAACATCGCACTCCATCCGGTCAAACATACTGGATATTTCGAGCCAGTATCTGTCTCCGGGAGAACCTCACTCACGCGGCTGGCTCAACACCTGAAGCTGGACAAAAAACTGGTTCTTGGAATGAATGCGGGACACCGCCGAGGCATCACTCCTCCCGAGAAGAAAACCACAATTCTACTTCCTCAAGAAGCAGCAGCTTACTATCAAACCATCCAATCAGAGATTGCTGAAAAGATTGAAATTGCCGCACTCACCCACCGCGTTCAAAAAGGCGAAACACTGAGCCATATTTCTAAGCACTACGGTATTCCGGTTATTAAAATCAAAGCCAATAACAAAATCCGTGGCAGCCTCATTCGCCCCGGACAAAAACTGCAAATCCCGGAATCTTAAGCATTCACTCAATGCCAGCGCTATTTTAAGATGCGCGCATCACACTCTGCCAGTGACTTTGCCGGTTTACACCAATCAGCGTAAAAGCTCACGGATTGCAGTTGAACCCCAATAGATAATACCGATTCATACCCGCTTTACAGCTAGAGTAAGAATATGGATATTGCGCAATTTGAGTCACAAATTTCTCAACTGACTCCTGTCGGCTCACTCAGCAAAAAGAACTTTGCTGCTTTGCAGGACTCCATGAAGATTGTACATTTTGCTAAAGGTGAAAAAGTCTTCATCGAGAGTCATGAAGACAAATCGCATTATTATTTATTACAGGGTAGTGTTTCCATTCGCTCGCGCATGTCAGTGCCCAAACTGATCGAAGCGAAGTCTCCTGAAGCACTACGGCCGCTTGACCATTTTCAACCCAGAAAAAATACTGCAACCACCAAGAGCGACTGTATTCTTCTGCAAATTGACAGCCAATCTTTTGAAATGGTTCTCGGTTGGGAGCAATCAGGCGATTACGAAGTTTCCGAAATTAATGCCAAAACTGACATTCCATCGGGTGATTGGATGGGGCGTATGCTCAAAAACCCTATTTTTCAAAACCTGCCAGCAAAACAGCTACAGCTACTTTTTAGGCGCTTGAAGACAGAAAGGTACCATCAAGGTGATCAAGTTGTAGCTCAGGGAGATCCTGGCGATGATTTCTTTATTGTTGCCTCGGGACGCGCATCAGTGATGCGCAATACACCAAGAACCCCGCAGGGAACACCCGTTGCACAACTGGTTTCTGGAGATACCTTTGGTGAAGACGCGATACTCTCTGGTGAACCACGAAATGCATCAGTACAAATTCTTGAAGATGCAAAAATAATGCGGCTTTCACAAGAAGACTTTAACGAAATCATCCAGCATCCCAATTCTGATAACGTAGACTTTATGGAAGCCGCAGATCTCGTTAGTCGCAATAAGGCTAAATGGATTGATGTACGCCAACCTGGTGAGTTTAGCGAACATCATCTCGATGATAGCATTAACTTGCCACTACTTTTTTTACGCCTCAAAGTAACTCAACTTGACCCAGCCTATCACTACATTATCTACTGCAATGATGGTAAAAAAAGCAATGCGGGTGCTTATCTAATGAAAAAATACGGTCTCCATGCGCGCGCCCTCGAAGGTGGATTAGAAGCCACCAGCTAATTCTCTGCAAAGAGAATCTGCAAGTATAAAATCTTTGAAGCTGGCTAAATTTCGTAATTGTGACATTCATCGCCCTAACATTTCATTCTGTGGAAGATG
>CAZNYF010000207.1:0-3816 GCA_964577195.1 uncultured Thiotrichales bacterium
GGGACGCTACCCAATGCCGTTAAGTTAGCATAGCAACCACCAAAAACCGTATGTGCTGAGCTGCGAAGCGCATCGATCGCGGAAGATGCGCTACGTTTTATAAGGTGTTATATGGCTTAAGGGCATTAGGACGCTACCCTTTATTACTTTGCTACCCAAATTAGGAAAGTGCTTAACATTTCTGCTCGCTAACTTTGTGTATGGACATTTCTGCAATTTACTTCGCAGTAAGTCAAATCTAGTTCATTCCACTTTGTTAGTCCTGCAATACTCTGACGCCAGCTTTTTTTGCCACGATGCTGAGCTTTTTATCCTGGGTTAATAAGATTGCGCTGTGTCTTCTTGCAAGTACTAGATAGAGCATGTCGTAGACTGGGTGGTTATACAGGCAGGCCACATTAAAGGCTTCACGAACCATGTCGGTTTCAGTTGCAAATTCATCTGGCAAGGCCATTGCCTGTTCCAGATTTTTTTCACATTCATCATAAGGGTGATTGGCAAATTGTTGATATTTCCAAAATACATTGGTGATTTCAGAAATATAAAGGTTAGGCGCAATGACCCAGTCAGCATCGCGTAGCTTTTCACTTATCTGCTTCGCACAAGGTCTTTGCAAAACTAGCTCGATTGCTGCACTAGCGTCTAGTACGACAATCAACGTGCCCGATCCTCGCGTAATAATTTGACGGGATCAATTTGCTTTACCTGTGCGTCGATATGGTTGGCTTCAATGGTTTTTAACAGCTGTGCTCTTCGGCTTTTGTTTGAGAGGGATATGTTTAACCCTTTGGCCAGCACAGCTACCGCTTCCTGAGCCAGGCTGCGATGTTCTGCCTTGGCCTGATTGACCAGTGAGCTATAAATATTTTCAGGCAATTCGCGTACTTGTAGGGACGGCATGGTGATTTTCTCTATGGGGTAGGGTATAGATGAAGATTAATGCATTCTTCTTCATAGTGCAATCATTGCCTTGCTCTCAAAAATCCTGGCGCGCGCTCTGAATAATAGAGATGTTTAAGCTTGTTTGTTCAGCCATGCTATGGCGATGTTAATTTGATTTTTTTGGCTGGGAAGGAGGTTCAGCCGTTGCGTGATTGTTTTTGCGGTGACTAGCTTTTCTGTCAGTGCAGCAGAGACAAATTCGAGATCCTTGTCGCGTGCTGCTATGAGTTTGCTTGCCATGAGATCGTGTGGTTCGAGGCACAGGCCAGTTATGCTGGCGGTGTTTTCATTTTTTATTCTGATGAGTCGGTTTTTCCAGCCTTTTGGCAGGATGGCTGTGTTTTCTTCAACGCCATCGGCGAAGTATCCAAATGTCTCATCAAATGGGGACATTTCTCCGAGAACACCGTCGATAAGGTTCCAGTGCTCAGGGTGTTGGACGGGTATCAGGTCGGCTTCTCGTGACTTCAATAGTGATTCTGGGGCATTTGGAAAAGCCCCGAGGATGGATTGGCTACCGATAATGATAATCTCATCGGACTGGGTGATTGCGCCGGCCGCTCTAATCAGGTGTTCTATTTCTTCGCGTTTCATGTCTGGCTTTGTGGTTGCACGGATTGAATGATGCTCCAGCGCAGTGGGGGAGGAATTATTCCGGCAAAAGGTGAGTTGGATCGGGCTAACGCGGCTTGATCTGTGTTTGATTCGAGGAGTTGGATGATTTGATCAACGGGTTGTTTGAGTATTTCTTCCCAATCCAGGTAGGCTTGCCAGTCGCCATTGCGTTTTTTCCAGCGGGTGATATTTTTGTGTGCAATCTTGAGTGTGTTGGCAGGGTTTTCGCGTAGCTGTTCGATGATCTGCTGGTGTAGTAAGTAAATTCTGGTTTCTGTCACTTTGTGGGGTGCGACGAGTTGTTGCGGTTTTTTCTGATTTGGATTGCTTGCGCTTAATTCTTTCCACAGCTTGGTCTTGCGTTTGGTCAGCTGTTTTTTTTGTTGATAACTTGATTGTGTGGTTGCTGGCTGCATGACTAACGAGTGTAGCGTAGTTATGAGGATGATGGTTTGGGGGGGTACGTTGGTTTCGCTGTGCTTGGATTATTCCAGTCGTTCGATAATTTTGTCCCACTGGATTTCTACGCTATTGCAGCAATGGGTGGATAGGGTTCGGCTCATTTCATGAATTGAGGGTTTGCCGTAGTTACCATTTTCCAGGCGGTAGATGGTGACGATTTTATCGGTGGGGTGGGCGAGCCAGTATTCCGGAATGCCGTGTTTCTCGTAGAGCGCGAGTTTGCGAATTTGGTCGTGTGAGGCGGTGCTGGGGGAGAGTACTTCGATGACCCAGTCGGGTGCGCCTCGGCAGCCTTTTTCATCTAGTTTGTCAGGGTCGCAAACGATGACAATATCGGGCTGGACGATGTTGCTGATGTCGTTGTCTTGCTGGTTATCGCTGGTGGGTAGGCGCACGTCGAACGGCGTGATGTTAACTTCGCATTGGCTGTCTTCGAGTGCGTCGGCTATCTGGCGATATAGTTCGCCTACAAGACGTTGATGCACGCGAGCGGGGGCAGGGCTCATGGCGTAGGCGAAGCCGTCGATTATCTCGTAGCGTGGGTTGTCTGGCCAGGTGAGGTATTCGCCATAGTTGTGGCTATGTTCGTCTTTGCGGGCTAAACCCATGTTGTTACCTCTACTTGCCTTGATCTTTATTGAGTGTACCTGATCAGGGCGTTGTTGGTATGGTGAGGATTTGCATTCAAAATATTAGAATTGGTCTATATGGATACAGTTTCTCCAATTTATGATAAGTTTCGATTCTGTTGTGTGGGTGGCTAAGCTGACCGACTGATTCCAGAACTTTAGAGTGTGGTTGTGTATCAACAAGTATTAGAAAATATAGCGAAAAAGCCCAATTTATCGTCGGGAACGGCGGATATTATCGAGAGTTTAAAACGCACGGATATATGGCTGTTTTTTGCCTGGAGCGATACACGGGCACGGTATTTGCGCAGTTTCCTTGGGCCTTTGTGGTTAACTTTCGGGACGTTAATTGGTGCTGCCGGGCTGGGTTTTTTATGGAGTGCATTGCTGAATCAGGATAAGGCGACGGTGATTCCTTCAATCACCAGTGGCTTGGTGGTTTGGCAGTTGGTATCCGGTTCAATCGTATCGAGCACAGGGGTATTCCCAAAAAGTGCTGGTTTGATTCGCAATATGCCGTTGCCTTATTTTTTACATCCGCTGCAGATGGTTTCACAACTACTGGTCAATTATTTTCACAATATTCTGGTAGTGGTGCTGGTCTCGCTGATTTTTAGTGTGGGGGTGAGTTGGGCGAATTTTCTGGTGATCCCCGGTTTGTTACTGGCAATCATTAATTTGCTGTGGATTTCGTTGCTGGTTGGCATGTTGAGCGCCCGTTTCCGGGATATCGGGCCGATGATTGAATCGCTGATGCCTTTGTTGTTTTTTCTTACGCCAATTCTGTATCGACCTGATCAAGTGGGGTTTAGCTCTATCATTTTATGGCTCAATCCGCTCACGCATATTTTTCTGCCGATTCGTGAGCCGATGCTAGGTGCAGCGCCCGCCGGAATTACCTGGGTTGTGAGTATTTTAATGGCGATTGGTGGCTGGGCACTGACTTTGTGGGTTTTTAATCGGCATCGTCACCGGATCCCTTTTTGGGTTTAGTACTCCAACAATATTATATTGATGGGTGAGCGCAACCCAACGTGTTCAGAGCAAGGCATTGCTGTGAAGGCATGGTTGTTCCATATCAAGCAGCAATAACGCCGTGCTGGACGCGTTGGGTTGCGCCCTTCGGGTGAGCCTTCAAGCGGTCATCTGCGGCTTAATTTTTAATCGC
>CAZNYF010000208.1:0-3747 GCA_964577195.1 uncultured Thiotrichales bacterium
AGTTTTTTAAGTGCGCTCACTCAGAGAATTCGTTATTTAACGCATTCTGTGAAGAATCTGGCGTTGAACGATGTGTCTGGTCGATTAATTTATACCCTGGATAAGTTGGCAGAAGATCAGGACGGCGAACGGGTTGTCAAAATAGCTCTGACGCATAAAGATATCTCCCACATGGTTGGATCATCTCGGGAGATGGTCAGTAAGCTGATGAAAAATATGCAGGATAGCGGATTGATCGAAACTAAAAATAGACGCATCGTCTTGCGAAATTTGCCACTACACAATTTGTCCTAAATCCGGCTAAAAAGGTGAATATTTCACTGAATTAACCAGGTGGCACACGCTAGACTCGGCGATCCGGTTTGATTGTAGTTATATCACTTGGTTAGCCGCGCCAGTTTATGGGGTCGAGAGTACTGATTAGACATCCGCTAGAGATGCTAACAAGTTACTTTCAACCTGAAATTGCTTTAATGGTAGTTTCAGTCTAAAAATTAGAAAATTAATGCGGATTCCGCATAGTGGTCTCTCCCGACCAAATTCAGCCCTTAGTAATAGAGGGTTTTTTTATGTCTGACGTTTGGATAACATCCGCTCCCATGAATCAAACTAAATCTGAAGAGAACAAAGTTGGCCTTTGGGAAGTAGCAAAAAGTGTCGGTGCGGCATTTTTTGGTGTGCAAAGTGCCAAGAACCGTGAGCGAGATTTTACGCACGGCAAGGCGTCTCACTACATCATCGTAGGAATCATTGCCACGTTGCTGTTTATTCTCGGTATCTGGCTTGCCGTGGTATTGGTGCTGAGAGCTGCGGGTGTTTAACGCATGACATAAGCGTTTCCCATGGTGGGTATAAAACAGGTGCAAGGTCGCATTAAAACTGTTACCCGCTGACAAGATGTGACACTCATCTTAGTGATCTCGTAATCTGCTGGTTGACGCTAGTCGCTGTTGTTATTTTGCACTGGTTTATTGATCAGAGCATTTAGACTGTGCAAGAAAAAATCCAGAGAAACGAGATTAAATTAGGGATGTTTGTCAGCGAACTTGACCGTCCCTGGGAAGAATCTCCATTTATGATGCAGGGCTTTTTACTGCAATCTCCAGAAGATGTGACGGAGGTTCGCGAGTGCTGCGACTACATTTACATCGACCCTAGCCGCAGCGATATTTCGGTTCGCCCGGCGATGACCCCTGCAATTTCCTATAAACCAGCGACTCAAGTTACTCATAGTCAGGTCGTATCCGGTTCTGCCGGGCCGCAGTCATCTAATGACCGACAGCTAGAACCTCGCCACAATGATGATTCGATGGGTATCGATTTTGACATTGAGCACAAGCTGGCAAATACGGATGTTAAGAAAGGGCACGAACGGGTTCGCGAAGTTCGAGCGGCCAAAGATGCCCACAACCTGCTGCAATTGCCTGGTGAGTTTGTTGAGTATAAAACCAGTAGTCCTGTCGAGCAGGAATTTCAAACAGCCAAAGAAGTTCGTTCTCAGCTACGCGGCGCATTGCAGTCGACTTTTGAGCGTTTTAAGAAAAATGAGCGCCTGTCTCTGAGTGCGGTCAAGGATTCGACTAAAAGCATGGTTGATAGCATTATCCGTAATCCGGATGCCGCGCATTTACTCTGCTTGCTCAAGGAAAAAGATTCATTTTCCTATTCTCACAGCATCTCGGCATCCATTCTGGCGGTATTATTTGGCCGTCATCTCGGTCTTAATGAGGAAGAACTCAATACCCTGGCGTTAGCCACGCTACTGCTGGATGTTGGTAAAATGAATCTTCCGACCGGGTTATTGGAAAAACCTGGACAGCTTTCTTTCCCAGAAGCAAAAGTACTCCGCAAGCATGTTACTCATTCCGTAGAAATGCTGAAAAAAGCAGAGGGTTTGGATATTGAAGTCCTGGCGATTATTGAGGGACATCACGAACGTTTTGATGGCAAAGGTTATCCTCAAGGCTTAGTGGGTGCGGAAATTCCGGTTTTCGCCCGGATGGCTGCGATTATTGATTTTTACGATGCAATCACCCACGAGCGACCTTATCGCAAACCTGTTAGCCCTTGCTATGCCGTCAATGCGCTTTATGACCGACAAGGCAGCCAGTTTCAGCAAGAGCTGGTCGAAGAGTTCATTCATTGTTTAGGTGTGTACCCCACCGGCTCGCTGGTGTTACTGAGTTCGGGGGAGGTGGGTATCGTTTTTGAGCAAAACGATTTGCGCCGATTGCGACCAAAAATACTGGTTGTCCGGAATCAGGAGAAAAAGGAATTATCCCCGCCGATTACGCGTGATCTGGAATATGAAAAAACAGATGAAAAAGGCAACAGACTGTTCATTTTGACTGCATTAGAGCCGGGTGCTTACGGTATCTCGGATGATGATTATTATTTGTAGGTTATGAGTAACAAGGAAGTTACGATGATGAATAATTCGCGAAAGAAGTTAGTTTCAGTCGAGCGCGATGAGCTTTTAGCTTGTCTGGATACGACGATCAACAAAGACTGGGAGTCTGGCGTTTTTACAGGCCTTGTTGTGATCGAAATTAACCAGTTCCGAAGAATTTCGGTGACCTATGGTTATGATCGGGTCGAAGAGTTACTCCATCAATTACAAGCAAGACTAGAATCCCAATTACCCAAAAAAGATCGAATTTTTTATCATGGGCGTGATGAATTTGTCATCGTCTTGTCTTGCTTGCGCGTTGCGGAGCAGCTGCAATTGGCAATCAACAAGATTCAGCGCATTGTTTTTGAGCCGTTTATTTTACGTGACACCAGTTTAAGAGTTCGGCTTACTATTGGTGCATCACTTTCTACCCGAGTTTTAATACGTTCTGCAACGCTATTGCAACAGGCTAGTCACGCAATGCTGGAAGCGTTGGACAGCAATGCTGAGAAACTTGTCTATGTTAAGCCTGAGTCTGATGTGGAGCTGCCTAGTCTCGAACTCCAGGCGTATTTGTCGGATGCGCTGGATCGGAACGAACTTACCGCCGTGTTCCAGCCAAAAACGGAGCTTAAAACCGGCAAAGTCGTGGGTGTTGAATCCCTGGCGCGTTGGAATAGTCACATGCTGGGGCGGATTTCTCCGGATGAGTTTATTGACGCCGCCGAAAGATCTGGCTTGATCGGCAAGCTGACTATTTGGTCCATCAACAACGCGGCCAAACAGTACGCTCAGTGGGGAGATCTAGCAGTGCCTATCGCGGTTAATCTCTCTGCTAAGGTCATTAATCAGCCAGGGCTTGTTCGTCAAATTCAGAGTGCTTTGCGTATCTGGAATGTACCACCAGAAGCATTGGTGCTTGAGATTACAGAAACTGCAGTGATGGATTCTCCAGAGCAAAGCATGGCCTGTTTGAAAGAAATCAGCGAGATGGGGATTAAGCTCGCAATTGATGATTTTGGTACTGGTTATTCGTCCTTGGCATATCTGAAAATGTTACCGGTGAGCGAACTGAAAGTCGATAAATCGTTTGTGCAGCAATTGGCAACTGATCCTGATGATCGAAAAATTGTCGAATCTATCATCAATATGGCACATAACTTTAATCTCAAGGTGATCGCAGAAGGTATTGAAGACGAAACCTCTTACAAGATTTTGATGGATCTGGGTTGTGAAATCGCGCAGGGGTATCTTGTCAGTAGACCTTTAAAGCCGGAGCAATTTGAAAAGTGGTTGCGCGAAGATAACTGGTATCGACCTGTATCTACACAGCCTAAAGCCGCAATGGCTTAGGG
>CAZNYF010000209.1:0-3649 GCA_964577195.1 uncultured Thiotrichales bacterium
GGGTCTTTTATGCCACCATACCTATCTCCGTGCGGGAAATTCTCAGGGGGAGAAATTGAAGTTGCTCCTTTTGTTAAAGCAATCTGGAAAATGCGTTTGAGTCGCAGAGGAATTCACCGCCGCAGCAAAGCTATCCAGCGCCAAACATTTAACAGACTTGCGAGCGATGCTGCGACATAAGTTAGTGCAGCCGCCTGCAATACACGTTTGACAGCTTGTTCATCCTCAGGGGAAATGTAGCCTTCACGCAAAATTGGTAATGCCTTACCAAAACTGGCATCCAGCTCAACCGGCAGTGTAATGAGATGAATGACGGTGGCGCTACCAATACTTATAATCCCGGCGGCAAACATGAGCGCTCCCGCTGCGGGTGCTTTGGTCAACACGATTACGATGGGAATAATCATCATCGCTCCCGCACCAACACGCTGGATGCTTTGAGCTACTCGGACGAGCCGGGTGCGTAAAATTAATTTGGGATCATTCTGAAAATGTTGGATTGCGTGTCCAACTTCATGTGTCGCGACCGCCACTGCGGTGAGCGATTTTTCATTAAAATGGCTTGGGCTTAATCGTACTGTGCGACTTGCCGGATCGTAATGGTCGCCACCTTCAGTGGTTTCCTCAAGCGCGACATTTTGCATGTCGAATCTATCAAGCAAATGTCTTGCCAGCTCACCCCCGGTACCTGACAGATCTTGTCGATCACCAGCGTGGCGCTTAAAGGTGTATTTTGCCCAAATCTGTGGACCAAAAACAATGGCGACAACCAATAACCCGATGATCAGAAAATGCATAGTGATTCCTCCCAACCGTTGCTCATTACAACTCAATGCGCGTGATGATCATTCTATTCTTTGTTATGCAGTAAATTGGTGCAAGCAAGGGAGCTATCTAAGTGTCATAAATCATCAAGTCAGCCACTGCATCCGCCCAGCTGTCAAACTGGGGTACATCGAACATGTCATCGCCGATGGCGCGTTGCATATCGGAGACGAGCATGACGCCCATTTCTCGCTGGCGAAAGTTCTTGGCGTAGTCGAGAATGTGGCCGTGAACTTCACCCGCTTCCGCTGTGCCTTTAACGCGTATTGCATGGCCGACCAGCGTGGCAGCAACGGCGTATTGCAGGTCGATTTCTTTGGGCGTTTGGGTTTCTTCGCCACGCAGGATGGCGTTGATGTCTGGTAGTTGGTCAAGTGTGGCAATGAAGGCATTTAGCTCGACACCGGCTGCGGGGCCGACACAGGCTTGCAATGAGCCGAGCAACAAATTGGGTTGTTCTTCAAACTTCTTCAACGCACGATTGGTAAATTCCCAGGAGCGAGGTGATGGAAATGCCACCGGGTTATGCGCCGGATCAAATGAGAATAATAACTCCGGACGAAAACGCAAAAACGCAATAATTCGATCATCAATACCATTGGCATATGCCCAGGCAACCCAGTCATCGAGATTTAGATCAACATCAAAATGTGAGAAACGGTTCGCCAGCGGCGCAGGCATAGTGTAAGTCACACCACGATCACCTTGTCGATTACCGGCAGCGAAAATCGCCCAGCCATCGGGGATTTTGTATTGACCCAGGCGCCGATCCAGAATTAGCTGATACGCAGCTGCCGAGACACTCGGCGGTGCGGAGGTAATTTCATCGAGAAATAATATCCCGGATTCACCGTGTCGCTTCGTATCTGGCAGCATCGCTGGAACCGCCCATTCCACCAGCGCATCTTTACGAAACGGGATGCCACGTAAATCGGAAGGCTCCATTTGGGAGAGCCGAATATCCAGTAGCGCCACGTCATGTCGCTTGGCTACCTGACCGATAATGTCGGATTTTCCAACACCCGGTGCTCCCCACAACATCACGGGAGTATGGTGTCCCTCAAGGGCACTTTTATATTCGCGGTCGAGTACCGCTGCAAGGTGAGCTGGGCGCATAAGATGAATTCAGTTGTTATTTTGGAATGTGGTCTTCAAAACCCGCCTTGGCGTACCATTCGCGCGCCTTGTCGAGATCCTTTTCAATGCCATCGCCTTGCTCGTACATCATCGCTAGCGTGGTACAAGAGCCTGCTAATCCTTGCTCTGCCGCGCGCGAGAACCATTCAACGGCTTTAGTCAGATCCTTATCAACACAATCGCCTTCCATATACATAAAGCCGAGTCCGTGTTGAGCAATACCTAGTCCGTTCTCAGCCGCTGCCCGCATCCATTTCTCCGCAAACACCTGATTCACCACCACGCCCAGACCGTTCTGATACATGATCGCAAGACGATGCTGCGCATCCGGATTGCCCTTCTCCGCATAGGGGAGTAGCAAGTTAATTGCCTGTGGAAAGTGCTTTCCTTCAAAAGCGGACATCCCGCTGGTGAAATCAATCTCTGTGTAATCGCTGTCTGACATGTTTATAGCCTGTGTGAAATAGTTTGCGCTAGCCTATACGAACGCTACTGTGTGGGCAATTTCCCAAGTTTTGAGGGAGGTTTGATGTGGGCGAGGCATTGCTCCTCCTTAGAGGTAGCTGAAAACAGCTATTGGTCTCCCGGCTTTACCCTTAAATGACAGGCGCATTGGGTTCCTGAACCTGCTTAATCAAGTAAGACAAACCACCTTTTTGCGCTATAAATGTTGGTGATTTGCTTGATTATGACTCGTTACGCATGAGCGAGCGTGTCGCTATTGGTATTTTAATGCAGCAGCCCGGCCTATGGTGACCATATTGAAACATCGTTTAAAAGCTTTGATGGCGACATGATTATAGTAAGTGGCGAAGCAGGTAGTTGTCCTTCCATGTCTATCATGGATAAAGTTTTTCTGAAGATTTATAAACAATCAATTTAGTAGCTTCTTCGGTATAATTTAGGTTCCACCTCTATTCGGATATTTTAAATGACACTCGATACCAAAGCGTTATTTGACGCTGAACCTAAATCTCCTTTATACGTTGCTATCAATCGCGTTCTGGTGCAAAACGATCCCAATCTGATGCGCATGATGAAACAGGCGAGTGCAAAGATGTGTCTCGCAACCGCACTAACCCCCGGTTTTAGCGGTTTTGATCTGATGAAGCAGGTTGGCGCCTGTCCGATGGGGATGCGTTGGGCGGCTAGCTCTGATATGCGTAATGAGTTGTCTCACATCTGGATTGATCAGGTGACTTACTGGGATAGCTGGGAAGCGCATGAGAATTTTCACGAGACTTTTGAAGATGTTGTGGTAGATACCTGCGCACGCTGTGGTGATGTGTTGCTGGATGGCCCGGAAGAGCCGGTTTATCGAATTGTGAAAAGTGATTTGCCCAAGTTGGTTTCCAAAACACAGTTTATGAAAAAGGGCTTTGAAAATGGCGGCGATACCTCCGGTTATGCGATCAATAGCGGCGAGACGGTAACGGTGATGGCGAGCCATATCATCCGTCCCGGCAAGGAAGCGGAATTTGAAGAAGGCGAGGAGCAGGTGATGGAAATGCTTAAATCGACTTCTGGTGTGATTGGTTATCAAATTTTGAAACGCATTGGTTTCTCTTGTCTGGGTAGCGGTCATGTGACTGTGGAATCGTTAATGGAAGACATGAAAGACAGTTCTGGTACCAAGTTAAAGCGTGCAGCAGAAGTGTGGGAAGGCTACACCGTGCCGGCTCAATAT
>CAZNYF010000210.1:0-3631 GCA_964577195.1 uncultured Thiotrichales bacterium
ATCTTCCATAAAACCCCAGCCCTTGATCTTTTTGCTGTGAAAAAACAGCGTCCAGGTTTCTGGCTGTACGCTTGTAATTTGATGAAACGTATTTGCCGAGAGTCGATTAATTCTGCCCGGCCGCAGGGATTTGGTTTGGCAATGCAGACCTTCTTCCGGATCGAACCAGCGCAAACGTTTTTCTTCGTAACCACCGGCAAGGCACAGGGCTGAACACGAAGCCCAGGGATGATCATGTAAGGCACGATCGCCGTCACCCGCAACAAAACGGTGCAGGTAAAATGTATAGCCAAATAATTGCCCTACAAAGTAGCGTTCCAGATAGGGTTTGCCGCGTGAGTCAATCAGGCGACAGGGAAGTTTGGCGGTAAAGCGATAGAGTAGTTTTTTCACAATGCCGTATTCAGGGTAGTTAACCGCGCTAATTCTATCGGTAGTTGTAAATAATGCAATGACCCAATAGTGATTTACGCTATTTTCGAAATAGTTTCTTTCCCTGGCTTTTTGACTATTCTATATCCGTTTTCCTTGATATCTACTACACTAGCGCCCCGGTTTATTGGCTACACAAGGTCTTATGCATCCTACTCTGAATATTGCCGTTCGCGCTGCGCGCGCAGCAGGAAAGATTATCGTCCGGCACACCAATAAGATTGATTCGTTGACCATTACTAACAAATCTCGTAATGATTTTGTCTCGGAAGTTGATCGATTGGCAGAGGCTGAGATCATCAGTCAGTTGACGCGTGCGTTTCCCGATCACGGCATTTTGGCGGAAGAATCAGGGGCGATAAAAGAGGGCGAGTATCAATGGATTATTGATCCACTCGATGGCACCACGAACTTCCTTTACGGGATTCCTCAATATGCTGTTTCGATTGCGTTGGTTCATAAGGGCAGGGTAGAGCAAGCCGTCGTCTATGATCCGGCTAAAGATGATTTATTTACTGCTAGTCGTGGTGCAGGCAGCCAGTTGAATGGTCGAAGAATTAGAGTCACCGGGCGTCAGAGTATGGAAAACGCATTGCTGACAACAGGGATTCCGTATCGTCCTGATCAAGATTTACCGGTTTTTATCCGTACCATGGAAGCTTTAATTCCCGATACTGCCGGTATTCGTCGCCCTGGTGCAGCATCTTTGGATTTGGCCTATGTTGCCGCTGGCCGCTTTGACGGTTTTTGGGAATTTGCACTTCAGCCTTGGGATATCGCAGCAGGCGTATTACTGGTTCAGGAAGCAGGCGGGCTGGTCGGTGATTTATCAGGCGGTAAAGACTATTTGAGTTCTGGAGATATCGTTTGCGGCACACCTAAGGTGTATTCCGAGATGTTGAAACGCTTAGGATCAGTACTCAATACATAATTAATGATTACAGCTAGATGATGTACTAATAAAAAGCCTAAACAGGTAAAATCATAACATCATAGTGAAAACCACGCCCGCAAATGACCGAATCAAACTATCGAGCTGATCGCCGCGATTACACCGGCAAGGAATTAAACCGCGAGGATCTGACCCCCGATCCCCTGGATTTATTTCGTATCTGGTTGGAAAATGCGAAATCTCAATCCATCGATGATCCCACTGCGATGACTGTAGCAACAGCTGATCGTCAGGGCGTCCCGACCGCGCGAACCATTTTATTAAAACATTTCGATACCAGGGGATTGTGCTGGTATACCGATAAACGCAGCCCACAGGGGCAGAATATTGCTGAAAACCCTCAGGCAGAACTATTGTTTTTCTGGCGGCAGCTGTTTAGGCAAGTGAGAATATCGGGACGTATCGAATCAGTCTCCGAAGAGAAAAGTAATGCGTATTTTGCTGAGCGTCCACTGGGTAGCCAGATTTCAGCGGCAGCCTCTGAGCAATCCTCTGTCGTGGCTAACAGGCAAACCCTGGAAGATCGTGTCACTGCGCTTGAAGCACAGTATGCGGAGCCTCCCGTTGCTCGTCCGGATGCCTGGGGTGGTTATCGTTTGATTCCAGCTCGTTTTGAATTTTGGCAAGGCAGAGCCTCACGCCTGCATGACCGGTTCTCCTATCGGTTAATCGACGGTGTTTGGCGCGTAGATAGACTGGCTCCGTGACACTCATTTCTGCACAAAACCTTGAACCGGGCTGGAAACGGGTTTTGGAGGAGGTGCTGGCAGACCCGGAAACAGGGATGCTGGAAAAGTTTTTACAGCGAGAGCTTGAGCAGGGAAAAGAGATATTACCCCTTCCGTCCCAATGGTTTAATGCTTTTAGCGTTACCGCTTTTGATGCAGTGCGAGCAGTAATACTTGGGCAGGATCCTTATCCAACTCCAGGGCATGCGCACGGTTTATGTTTTTCAGTTGATGACAACGTAGCGCCTTTGCCTAAATCTTTGAAAAATATATTTCGAGAACTAGAAGACGATTTAGGGGTAGAGATCAATGCCGCACAAACCGGTAATCTTTCTGGCTGGGCAGAGCAGGGCGTATTGCTATTGAATACTGTTTTAACGGTTGAGGCAGGTAACGCTGGAGCTCATCGGGGGCGGGGGTGGGAGCATTTAACAGAGCAGGCTATCCAGGCATTAAACCAATCTGAACAGCCGCGAGTCTTTATTCTTTGGGGGGCAGATGCGCGCAAAAAAGGTCAGTATTTAGACCGGGACCGCCATTTGGTGATTGAATCGCCACATCCATCACCGTTGTCAGCTTATCGTGGGTTTTATGGCAGCAAACCATTCTCCCGAACCAACAAGTTTTTACGCTCGCAAGGCCTCAAAGAGATTAATTGGACTGAGCTTTAATGGATTCCATCAAGATTATTCAGCTAACAGATTTACACCTGTTTGAAGCGTCAGATAAAGGCGTTGGCTGGTGTGACGCCTGCCTGAATCTAAATACAGAAGAGACGCTGCAAACGGTTTTAAATGCAGTAGAATCAGATCATCCTTTAGCTGAAAATTTTGTTGTCACTGGAGATATTTCACAACAACCAACGGCTATGACCTATCAGCGATTTGTGGATTTGTTCAATGCGATACCCAAGCCGGTTTACTGCTTGCCAGGAAATCATGATGATGCGAACGTATTACTGCAAACGCTACCCGCACGGCAGTTTCAAGTGGGTGGCTACGCCTTAAAAGGCAATTGGCTGTGGGTGTTTATGGATTCAAGCCAGGCGGATGAAGAGCCTTCCGGATACCTTAGTAAAGTAGAGTTGCAGCGCCTTGAGAGCCTACTTACCGAATATCCCAACCATCATGCAATGATTTTTGTGCATCACCATCCTGTGGATATAGGCAGTGCCTGGCTGGATGAAATAGGTATTAACAACCGAGCAGCATTATGGGCACTAGTGAGTTGTTTTAAACAGGTGAAATCGATTGTGTTTGGTCACGTCCATCAGGAGTTTGATGAAGTTCAGAAAGGGGTGAGAATACTCGGTACACCATCGACCTGTATTCAATTTAAGCCGCAGCAGCAGGCATTTTCTTTCGATGAGCGCCCACCAGCATATCGCTGGCTCGAATTACATGCGGACGGTGAAATTAACACGGGTGTTAATTACATGAAAAAGCTAATGCTTCGGGAGCCTGCCCGAGAATAGAAGTCGTAGCGAAAATCACTCAGGAGCGATTAAATGAGTTTATTA
>CAZNYF010000211.1:0-3599 GCA_964577195.1 uncultured Thiotrichales bacterium
CAAAAAAAATCCCGCCGCTGAATGCGACAGGATTGTTGTACTTCTATTACAGTGTTTGCGGTTAGTTCACTGCAGTCGATTCACTAAAAATCTCTGAAATCAGAAATTTCTTGTCTTTATTGACCGTATCATTGAGAAAACCATCGTCCGCTGTGGGAAACTGGGCATTTGCGCCTTTGGTCATGTAATACACTCTGTACGCTACAGTCACTTCACCCACCGCATCTTTGGCATCAAAAACGATGCTGTAGTTTTCCTTCTCGTTAGGTGACATCGAGGTAGCAACGACGTTATTGGAATCGATACCGGGACGTATCACGAATGTCCCATCGTCCAGTTGTTTGCCAAGCTGGTAACCATAAATACGCGTGAAGTGATCAGTAGTCTCTGCATCAACAATCGCGCGGATTCTCGCTTTCCCCTGAAAGCGCCAAGTGTCATTCGCCTGCTTGGTAGGCTTCGCATCGACCATGCCACCAGGGTGAACGCTCGTCCAGTCGATACTCGCCTTAGAGAATTGTTGCGATGCAACTGTACTGCCATCCAGATCCGGCTGTTGTCCGGTGAAGGAAATTGGCTCAAGCGGTGCTTTGCGGAAAACCACTTGGCTGTCTTCAACCACGCTTTCACCAGGTAACGTGGCGACCGTGTGTGAAACATCCACAAACTCTGACATTCCCGTAGCACTTTTCAGGTTCAGCTTAGTACCTTCTGAGTCTGTTGCGATAACCCGGAGTAGCGCCCGTCGCATTGGCATCGTGCCCGGAAACAGGTGACCTGCCAGATTCAAAATACTGGCGTCAACTTCGACATCGTCACCATTTCTGCTGGCACTCAAGCCTCCTTCAATCGCAGAAGCAAGCTTCACACTGCCGTAATTTTTGGTCTTGGTCGCCATAAAAGCATGGTTATTAAGGTACTTCTCAGCTACCGGACCTATGCCAGAATCAGGATCAAAGTGCTTGGTTACACCGTCTTCTTTGGTGAACAATTCGTCAGGGCTGTTCCATTTGTGCAGCACGGTTTTGTTCGCGACGCGTTCCATATGACATTTAGCACACTTAGGTGAGTATTCTGTATCGGTATGATTGGTCTCCTCTGCAAAGCCACTGTTCGCCTGCCAAACAACGCAACCGGTATTGAATTTTCCGGTGTCCTTGTTTTTGGTTCCCATCGCACATTGATGACAACTCAGACACAAACCTTTGCTTTGTGCGTTGAAGTGCTTGTCCACGGAGTTCTCCTCTGTGAATGAGGGTTTGACCAATGCCAAACGATCCACCGTGTCATCGGGATGACGGTTTTTCGTGCCGGTTACACCAAACGGGCCATAGAAAGGCCCTCCGGTATGCTGTCCGATGACGATACTTTTGATCGTATGACGACCATCCGATTTTTTATTCTGATCAAACTCCGCAGTCGTTTTGGGAGTATTGGCGTAATCTTCATAAATCTCTGCTGCGGCAAACCGAAAGAACTGATTCATGTGTGGATTTTCACCATCAGCGGAATAATCCAGTGTTGAACCTGCCACCAGACTGGTGCCGGGCAACGGTTTTGCCAGTGTGTACTGACCGCCATCGCCACCTTCATCGTTAACATCCGCATTGAGCATGCGTACGGTTTCAATACTATGGCAGTACGAACAGTTAACCCCTTCACGGTTGTGCTTGTTGCCAACATGCAGAGTGGATTTAAACACCTTTCCCAAAGCATCAAACCAAACCACCGAGGTCGGCTGGGATATATCAAAATCTTTGCCCGCAAGATTGGTTTCATTGGCAGCTTTTAACATGCCAAAGGTTGAAGGATCATCTGCCAGTTTTTCAATATCAATTTTAATATCGCCTGAATAGTAAGCAGCAGGAGCATGACATTTCACGCAAAACGATACCCGCCCTTTAAATTTCTTTAGGTTGTCAGGATTTGACAGATCAAGTTGATTAATCCGCGCACGGATTACCCCCTGAAACTGTCCCTGAAAAATTCCGCCCTTCCACGCCTCGCTGTGACCCGATTGAGTCCAGGTGTCATAAAGATCGTTATGGCAGTGCTGGCATTTTCCTTCGGCACTATCGAAAAGTGTATGTTGATAGCCAGTCCCAGCAATGACTTCTGAATCTCCCGGTGTCGCTGCGGCGTTACGTGGATTTGCTGGTGGCTCCTCAGGGGTTACTACTACCTCAGGGGTCGTTACTACTATATTGTCGTTGTCAGAACAACCGATCAGTGATATTGCAAACAGGCTCAGCAAAGCCAGCCGCAGACCTAGGTGAAGTCTCATTTTTTCTCTCCTCAGTGGTGGTAGACCCATCTTCAGTTTTTTATAGATGGATAGATATTACTAATGAGATTGTAAACCTTATGCGTTTTATAAGGAAATAAAATATATCAATACCCGTAACAGGTAGGTAAAGGATATAACTCCATATCCTGCTGCGCTGAATCCGGTAGTGACACCAATGAATTCCTTGCTCTTTTAAGACTAAATCGTCAAATGCTCAGCAAGAAAATCTATCAACACTCTAACTCTGCGCGGTAGATGACGATTGAGAGGGTAGAGAGCCGATATTGCAGTGGGTTGTTGATAATCTGTTAGCAATAGACGCAGCGCGCCGGCATCTAAATGTTTCTTGAACAAAAAACTCGGGCCAAAACCAATACCTAAACCTTCGAGCGCAGCATCAGTAACTAAATGACCATCATTGCAGGTTAATCTTCCCTGCACCTTCACCGTAATGCACTCGCCATTAGGCATGCGAAATGGCCAGTTATGGCTTAACTTTGACTCACTATAAATAAGGCAGTTGTGCTGCGTGAGTTCTTCAGGAAAGTTCGGCTTGCCCCACCTATCGATATACGCTTGCGAAGCCACAACTTGAAATAAACAATCGGCGAGTCTGCGACTTACCAACGTAGAATCTTCTAGCTGACCAACTCTCAGTGCTAGATCAATACCTTCCTCAATCAGATCAACAAATTTCCCGCTCACAAGCACATCCAAATCAATGTCTTGATATTGCTGTTGGAAGCTCAGCAATACTTGCCCGACATCACTGACGATTAGACTTTGAGGCGCCGTAATACGAATTTTCCCTCGAAGGTTGGTTTGACTATCAGTTATTTCAACTCTGGCTTGTTCTGCTTCAGCCATGATGTGCTTGCAGTGGTTGTAAAAGTGCACTCCTTCATCAGAAAGGCTCAATTTTCGCGTTGTGCGGTGTAGCAATCGGGTACCTAGCTCGATCTCCAGCTGTGAAACCTGCTTGCTTACATAGGACTTCGAAAGCCCCAGTTGTTGAGCTGCTGCCGTGAAATTGCCAGCTTCTATGACAGCAGCAAAAGTTTCCATCATCGTCAGGATATTCATATTAGGTCTTTACGGGAAACAATAAGTTTCCCTACAGCCTATATATGTGTCCGTCAGATAACAATAAGCTTAGCCATCTTTAACAAATTCGTCATATCACACAGGAGAGTAATGATGATATTAAGATTAATTAGTTTGGGATTGGCATGTTTTTTTAGCGCCTCCATGACCTTCGCTGCTGCACCCGTACCCGAATCAGCTAAGGGCGTACCCATACCCAAAGACAAAG
>CAZNYF010000212.1:0-3571 GCA_964577195.1 uncultured Thiotrichales bacterium
CTAACAAGCCAAATCCAGCGGACGGCAAAAAGCGCCGCCGCTGATTTGCGACGTTCTGCACTAATTTGAATTGACATCAAACGTGAGCGACATCATTGAGATTCGAAATTGTAGGAATCTAAAGAAACGGATTGCCCCTTATGGTGACAACCAAAGGCAGCCGTATGGAGGTATGTAATGCAGGATGACAATTCCGTCTTCATTTCGTATGCACACCAAGATACAAATGTTATTCGAGTTGCTGGATTCACTCAATTCCTGCATGACTGCCTCCCTGGCAAGATTAAGCTCCTCCTCGACCGCAAGTTTCTCGGTATTGGGAAGAGTATCCCGAACTACATGGAACGTCTTGAGACGTGTCCCGTTGCGATAGTTTTACTGACACCTGAGTACAAGCGGCGGGCAGAAAACGCTACAGGGGGTGTATTCAGAGAATTTAAGGTGATACGCAGACGCTACTTTGATGAGGACGATGACTTTCTTTTCCTGCCGGTGTTATTTGAGGGTAGCCATTCTACTTCCGTACCAACCCCATTTTTAGACGATATATATGAAGACTTCACGCTATTTCACCCGCGCATGAGTGAAGTCATTAAAAAATACTATTTGTCGGACAAACTTCGGGAAGAATTTATTCCGAGGTTCATGGATATTGCCAGAGCGGTTGAATCCAAGATCACAGTTCGCTCCGCACTGCCGAAAGAAAAATACCAGAGGCTACTTGACCTTCTTTTTGCGAAGACAAAAATTACAAGAGAATGGATAAAGTTACATCCTGAGTTCTTCAATCATTTATTTGTTTCTACCAGATCGTACAATCGCATAAAAAGTCAGGATGCCTTATTCTTGATAGGACGCAAGGGGAGCGGAAAGTCTACTGTCGCAAACACACTGCCAGAGATAGAGCATGAGCGCTACAAGACGTGCATACCCATACTGGCAGATCATATCAACCTGCTGTCAACATTCGAGTTTATCGATCATGAGCAACTCAATAGTTCGTTCGCTTCTATAAACCAGCGTTTTGAGAAACATGCAAATGAATACACCCAACTTAATCCAACACAGATACTGTTTAAGTACGCTTGGCTTGGTTTGTTTTATATTTGTTTGGCCAAGGAACTATATATCCTTGGGAAAAAAGACGAATTCAATGAGAGCCAGAAAAAGTATTTTAAGCCTCTTGAGGAGGGATTTAAAAGGTTTACATTTAGCCAGTCTGAAAACATAGAGGCGAGTAGATACTTCACTCTCGCTAGTGTTGCCTTCTCAGAGTTCTGGGATAAGGCAGTAACAGAGGCATTGAAACTTGAGCAATTCTCTGACGTTGTTCGATATCTGGACTCCAATGTAAACGAAGAGAATTACTTAAGGCATCTATTGACTGACAACTTGCTGTCAGTTCTGCGAAAGGTAGTCCATCGTTGCGATCGGTATGCGCTGATAACTTTAGACGACTTTGATTCAGTTTTTTCGATGTTTCGAGAGAGCATCAGGGATACCAAGAAGAAGGACTCCGTGGATAATGTATCTGAATCCATAGAGACAGCCTGGATTCAATCGCTCATGATGCTAATATTGGAGCTAAAGGGCTATCGTAAGGGGTGGCACGATTCAGTGTTTGATAAACTGGATTTTTGCATAACGATTCCAAGAGATTCCTACACACAAGTTCTCAATGCAGACCGTGACGCGTATCTCAATATTGAGTGTACGACAGACTTAGACTGGACTGGCGTATATCTGGCACAGATGCTTTTGAAGCGACTGTGTTATATGTATGACGAGGAAATAGACGAAAGCGCAGATGTTTTCTCGGAGTTGAATAGAGTTGTGAGAACCTACGTGCGGAAGCTTCCTACGATCCTGATGTTTGACTTTAATGATCAAAGGATGTCCATTGACCTGTTTTGTTATGTACTCCGGCACACGTTTTGGAGACCACGAGATGTTCTGACTTATTACGCCGCGTTGATGACTGCTGCCATGTCGTGTCCGGATCAAGAGGAACTCACTGTTGCACAGGTGCGTAGGATTGTGGGTGTGACAACAAAGAACATCCTCAAGACCGAGTTTATTGGGGAATTCAAAGACGTTATAGGTAATCTTAGTAAGGTTGTTAATCAGTTTCGCAGATCACCACAGGTGCTGGATTACACGCAAATGTTTCAGAAGCTAAAGCAAATGGATTTTAGTGTGAACCCACAGGGCCTCGTATCTGATTTTCATAAAAAGTTGAGGGTGTTATATGAAATTGGCTTCTTGGGATTAGGGCTTCCTGTGGATGTGGCCGAAGCGGAAGGACTCACTACCCGCGAATGCTTTTATTTCAACGAAGGATCATCAATATTTAATACCATGACTCAGCATTCATTTGAGAAGTGTATTTTTCTCATACATCCAATTTTTGTCGAGGAACTGCATCTGAATCACAAAAACAATGTATTCATACTAAATTGGACTGACGATTACTTGAGAGATAACCATGTAGTGCGATTAGCGGTTGCTGATGTTTTTTAGGGTGTCCCCCCGAAGAAAGGACTTGGAAATGCTTGACACACGAGAGCAGAACAATTTAATAAAGTGGACTGCTTAACACGGAGTCTAATCGGAGTTCATTGGCTTCGACAAAGGTTTTAGGTTCTCCAAGTTATGTGGCTTTAAGTCGCAGCCACTTATCATGACGTTATGCAGTAAGAGGAATCAATGGATAGAACAGTATTTAAATTACCATTTACAAAAAATGGGACAACGAGATATCAATGCCCAACATGCTCAAAAGGATATTTAAACGTTGTTGAAGACTCCTTTTCTGAGAAAGAAACCAAAGAATCACGTGCCATGCATGACCATCCAGAGTGGGGGCCCGAGTATTTTGAGACTGTCTACAGCGGAATACTAGAATGCTCAAATACCGCTTGTAAAGACGTTATATCTAGCTCAGGCATCGGCTGGGATGAAGAAGAGTATTTCTACGATGAAGAAGGCCATCCTGACAGGGATTATGTCAGATATTATAGGCCTGTTATTTTTTCTCCCCATCTCAAGCCCTTTTCTTTCCCTAAAGACATGCCAAAGAACGTCAGTAAAGAAATAGAAAAATCCTTCTCACTCATCTTTATTGACCCTCCTTCTTCTGCAAATCATATCAGGGTGGCACTGGAGCATTTATTAACTCATTTGAAAATAAAGCGATTTGCAACCAATAATGGCAGGAGAAACTTTCTATCGTTACACAAGAGAATCGAACTCCTTCCGCAAAAATATGAAAGCATAAAAGACATCTTCTTAGCTGTTAAGTGGCTAGGTAATGCAGGAAGTCATAGCAATCATGATGTCACGCTCGACGACGTACTAGATTCATACGAGCTAACAATTGAGTTGCTTGATGAAATTTTTTCTAAAAAAAGAAAAATAGCCAAATCTCTTGCTAAAAGAATCAACAAGAAAAAAGGGCCAAAGTAAATGCATAACAATCAGCTCCAGTGGACATTTTATACGCCGTTTGTATTGTGACATTACGCTTCGCTCCATTTTCTCACAATACAAAAGTCGCATAAAACGCCACTGA
>CAZNYF010000213.1:0-3510 GCA_964577195.1 uncultured Thiotrichales bacterium
TTGAGTTTAAAGCTAACTAGCTTAATTTAAGATGAACAACATAGTTGATTTAGTCATTTTGTTTTTAACGCCTAACAGTGAGTGATGCGCTTCGCAGGCTCATCCTACTTGAATTTCTCACCAACGAGAAAGCAGTTTACAGCTCCGGCGGTGGTGGCGCGATGACTTCGCGCGTGCCGTTACTCTGCACGGCGCTGACGACACCCGCTGCTTCCATTTGCTCGATCATCCGTGCAGCGCGGTTATAACCGACTTTCAAGCGTCGCTGCACATAAGAGATCGACGCCTTGTTAGATTCGGTAACCACCGCAACCGCTTGATCATACAAAGCATCTGTTTCGGCATCAGAATCAACAATTGGTTCCAATCCTGGTAATGGTGCATCAAAAGCATCGGAGCCTTCAGTGATTTCATCAAGATAATTTGGTTCTCCCTGCGAGCGCAGGAACTCGGCCACTTGATGTACTTCGTGGTCATCAACGAATGCGCCGTGGCAGCGTATTGGCTGCCCAGTGCCTGGCAAATACAACATATCACCATTACCGAGCAGATTTTCTGCGCCCATCTGGTCAAGAATGGTGCGGGAATCGACTTTGGAAGACACTTGAAATGCGATTCTCGTCGGAATGTTCGCCTTGATTAAGCCGGTAATCACATCCACCGATGGGCGCTGCGTAGCAACAATTAAGTGTATTCCCGCCGCTCGTGCTTTTTGCGCCAGACGGGCAATCAGCTCTTCAACTTTTTTACCAACGACCATCATCATATCGGCAAATTCGTCGATCACGATGAGGATATTGGGCAGGTGGGCCAGCTCTTCCGGCGCATCACCTTCGATCAAATCATTCGGCTTCCAAAAAGGATCCTTGATCGGCTCACCCTTGATTTTTGCCTCTTTGACCTTGCGGTTATAACCCGTCAGATTTCTTACACCGAGTCCCGACATCAGCTTATAGCGACGCTCCATTTCCGCCACCGCCCAGCGCAGCGAATTGGCCGCATCCTTCATGTCCGTTACAACCGGTGTAAGCAAATGCGGAATGCCCTCATAAACACTCAGTTCGAGCATTTTAGGATCAATCAGAATCAGCCGGACTTCTTCCGGCGTGGCCTTGAACAACACGCTCAGCAGCATTGAATTCACCGCCACTGATTTGCCCGAACCGGTAGTTCCGGCTACCAGCACATGCGGCATTTTGGCAACATCAACCACCATAGGGTCACCCGAGATGGTCTTACCTAATCCCAACGTCAGTGGAGAGCGCGCCTTATCAAACGCTTTAGAGGCGAGTATTTCGCTGAGAAAAACCATTTCTCTGGATTCATTGGGAATCTCTAAACCGATAGTCGATTTACCCTGAATAACCTCGACAACGCGAACGCTGATCACTGACAGAGAACGCGCCAGATCCTTCGACAGTCCGGTAATTTTGCTCACCTTGGTGCCGGGAGCCAGCGTCAGTTCAAAACGTGTTACCACAGGGCCGGGGTGGACTGATTCAACCTGTGCTTCAATTTTAAAATCGAGCAGCTTCAATTCAACCAAACGAGACAGGGCTTCGAGTTCCTGCTTGGAATAACCCAGATTTTGCTCGCGTGGAGGATCCAGCAAATCAATAGTTGGTAAACCACCATCAACGGGCGTCTTGAATAAGGGCAACTGTTTTTCACGGGCTGGGCGGGTACTGATTTCAGGCTTTCTGACTTTCGGTTCGATACGAGGCTTTTTCTGTTTTTTGAGTTTCGTCTGTGCCTTTTCAAACACCTCTTTACGTGCAACCCGAACTTTCTTCACTGCCCAGCGATCTTTCAACGTAAACAGATTGATCCATGTCCAGGTAAATGCAGTGATTGTCCAGCCACCAACTCGATCCAGCACCACAAACCACGAAATGCTTGAAAAAAGCGTGAATCCAGCAAGAAATGTCGCCAAAAGCAGTAAAGTCGCACCGATATGGTTAAACCCTTTTATAAGAGAACCGCTGATGCCTTCACCCAGCAAACCACCGGCATGCATCGGCAAATCAAACCCACCAAAATGCATCGCAGCTAAACCACAGCCAGTAATCAACGTCAGACAGAAACCAATCCAGTGAATACTGAGTTCCATCCAGTCAAAACGACCTGTTTCATGCTCGCCTTTATAAACCAGCCAAGCGCTGATACCCACCATCACCGGTGCAAGATAGGCTAGATAACCAAAAAGATAGAGAAAAACATCAGCAAACCAGGCACCAATACTGCCACCTGCATTATTTAGTGTTGCCCCCTGCCCGGTATGCGACCAACCAGGATCGCGCACATCATAAGTGGCGAGCGCAATCAGCAAGAAAATTGCCAGCGCGCCCAGCAAGAACAACGCGGCCTCGCGAATTCCTCGACTAAGATGAACCGCTAACGGCTTACTCATCTGTGATTTTTTAACTGCCTGCCTCAACCTGATACCTACTTTAACTATATATCTCAATCCATTGATTATATTTGTTTTCTTTATATTAGCACATCAATAGTGAGCGGGTAGACTTGATTGAATATTTAGTGGGTTATCGGGTTACGCTACGCTAAGGAACGAGTAAACAAACTACTCAGTGAGTATTAACCGTTGCTTTAATGGTCTGTGTGAACCATTAAAGCAATATTGTTGGAGTTATGATTCACTCGTCCCTAAGATTTTCATCAATCAATAGAAGATGCCCCATACATTTAAATCCACTTTTGATCTATGCGTTAACGAAAGGTAGGATGGAAACAATCACAGACTGAGGAAAACCTTTTGAATGATCAACTGGATACTCGCTGGATTCAACGGTTTGACAACTACAAACGAGCGCTTTCCCAGCTAAGTAAATTTATCGAGAAAGACGATTTAAATGAACTGGAAGAACAAGGCCTGATTCAAGCTTTTGAATACACACACGAGCTTGCCTGGAATGTATTGAAAGATTACCTGCAATCCAAAGGGAGTTTGGCCATCCACGGTTCACGCGATGCAACTCGCGAAGCATTCAAACTGGATATTTTAAGCGACGGAGAAGCCTGGATGGATATGATTAAAGATCGTAACCAAACCAGCCACACGTACAATAAGGACACTGCCAAGCGAATCGTCACTAACATCAAAACGCGATTTGAACCGCGATTTCTGGAATTAAAAACCATGCTTCAAGGCTTTGCCTCGTGAGCGCTCAAGCCAAACAAGTCCCAAGCACATACGGACTGAAAACTACCGTAATTGACAAAATCATTACGGAACTGGAGAATTTTCCAGACATAGAAAAAGCGATACTTTACGGATCACGAGCAAAAGGAAACTATCATAATGGTTCTGATATAGACCTGACACTGGCTGGCGCTAAACTCGCTACCAGCACGCTGTACCGTCTGGATAGAGCGTTGGAAGAACTGCTCTTGCCATACACTATTGACCTATCCCTAATGAAAGAAATCGAGAACCCTAAATTGCTTGATCATATTCAGAGAGTAGGCAAAACTTTTTATCAACGAGACACG
>CAZNYF010000214.1:0-3486 GCA_964577195.1 uncultured Thiotrichales bacterium
TATCATCCAGCCCGATTTAGTCGTATTTGGCGATAAAGATTTTCAGCAATTACAAGTAGTGCGCAAGATGGTAGCCGATCTAAACTTTGGCACCCGCGTCATCTCCGGAGAAACGATTCGTGAAGCCGACGGGCTAGCAATGAGCTCCAGAAACAGCCTGCTGACTGAAAATGATCGGCGCAGAGCGCCCAAACTCTATCGGTTATTGTCCCGCATCGCAGAACTACTCCACTCAGGAGCCAGCAACTATACAAAACTCGAAGCGCAAAGCATCGACTTACTCAGCAAAGCCGGATTTAAACCCGATTACGTTTCAGTACGCAATGCCTTGAGCCTTGAACCCGCCAGTGCCGAAGATACTGAAGTGGTCATTCTCGCGGCTGCCAGCCTCGGCTCTGTACGACTAATCGACAACATCAAAATGACAATGGGCAAGCGTTCCTTGGAAACGGCGAATTAACTTTATTTATCGTTAAGCTTTTATCCGAAAATCAGCTTGAAGCTTTAGCCAATGCTCTTTGAGTTTGATTTTATGCGCCTCGTTCATGGGCAAATCTTTTAAGGCCTCTGGCCACAATGCTCGTGCCTTTCCCAGGGTGTCATCAATATGTGGTTTGATGGCGCGCCATGGAATACCAGATTTCTTTGCCCACTGTTGAAAGTTTTCCTCCGTCACTGAAAACCACGCTTTTGTTTTACCAAGATTCAGGGCGTATTCCCGTTCATCTTCAATGTAAACGCTAGTGGTCACAATATCGTATGCAGGGGATAATCTTGGCGTAACTTGATCTTGATAAAGCAGGCTCCAGTTTTTTAAATGGGCATCACCATTTGCAAGCAAGGTATTAACCAGTAATCGTCTTGCAAGCTGCTGAGCATCGGCTAATCCATCGCCAGAAAAATCATAAATAACTTTTCCAATGTGCTCATAATTGGAAGCGTTATATTTTTCATGTGGGTACTTTACTAAAACTTGTGCAAAGTCTTCCATATGAATGCGTGTATTGCCTTCGCGGTCAAATCGCTTAATGGCAAAGGCCAATTCTTCATCGGGCAGATTAATTTGAGGCAAGTTATCTAACTTGTTCAATTCAATGAGCTTGATATCTGGAATATCTATGCCTGCTAAAGCCGCCAATGTCATTGCGCTATATTCATTCAAAGGAACGTATTGGTGTTTGGTTGATGGTGTTTTTATAATCCAGTCACCAAGCTCTCCATGTTTAGCCAAATTATAGCGGCCATCTTTCTCCTTCATGGAAAACTTCATTTGAATGCCTGCCAAGGAAAATTTATTTTCCAGGTCATTATTTTTAAATTTTACGGCCTTGGCTTTACCATGTGTGGTCAGAACACTCATCGGAACATCTTCGGGTTCCATCGGTGTGGCAATGATAGCGCCAGGAAGGTCTTGTCCAAGATGAGAGAAAATTTGAAACTCATTATCAATATGGGTTTTTAAGCCTTGGGCGATCAATTCCCGTAATGCGCCCTCTGGGAGCAGGTTGGATAAAACAGGATGTAATCGCTGGTTTCTCGCCCACGGTTCTGACATGAGTTTTTCTGAATAAGGGAAAGCCGGGTGCGTAATTAGGCTGAATGTTGAGCGCGTAGGATTATATTTAAATTCATTTGCAAAGCTCAAAACATTACGACCATTTTGATATCCGGCCAAATATCCTACGAGCCTGCCATGCAGGGTAAGTTCCAGAACATTAACTTCATTGAGTTGATCTTTTTCCTGGTTATAGAGGGTCATTCATCACCCTCCAGAATATTTACCCAAGGGTTATTTACGAGTGTATTTTTCTCTCTGTGCTTAGCCTCTTGGTTTTTTAAGTTTGTCGGTGAAAACTCACCTTCTTCGAGAATGGCTTTTATGACGCTTAGCTTTTCGACAGGTATCAACATCAATTCACTTTTAAGCCCCCTGGAAATAAGCTCAAGTGTATTCAGTCTAGGATTACCCTTGGACTCCAAATGCTGATACTGCTGACGCGATATGCCAATGCGAAGCATCATATCTTTCTGTTTTAGGCCGAGGGCTAATCTGCGATTTTTAAGTTGTTCAAGTAGTGTTTTCATCGTAGGAAGCTAATAGGTTCTTTATCGAAAAGAAACATATTAGTTTCTATTTTTTAATAAAGCAATTAATGAGTTTCCATATTGGGTATTGCAAGAGCTTAGAATAAAAAGAAACCAATATGTTGCTTTTCATCAGTTCACTTAAAACGGATCTAATTATCGGTTCTGTACCGCTTATCGACAACATCCAGTTTATCCTGTCTCTGATGGGCATTTGAAAATTAAAGACTCTGAAACGAACAATTATTAATTGGCCAGTTTTTTTCAATAAGTTCTTTAATTAACAGTTAGTTACATCGATGATCCTGTAATTTCTCTCCAAATCAGGTATAAATGGAGATAATTTTGTGACGACCGTCACAACTTTCTTTCAAATTACAGGAGCTAGCCATGGAGAATGGACTAATCGGCAGATTCTCTTTCACTCAGCGTTTTAATCTTTTAATCATCGCGGCGTTACTCGCTGTTACCAGTGGTTGTGGCGGGGGTGGAGGAGGCAACGGGACCGGTGACGGTACAGTTAACGGCGATGAAAATCAGGTGCCAGTTGCTTCAGCGCAGTCTATTCAAGCAACAGAATCAACCAGCACGCCAATAGCGCTGTCCGGGGCTGACGGTGATGGTGATACGTTGAGTTATAGCATTGTGGATCAACCCGACAATGGACAAATACAAGGCACTCCACCAGCACTAACTTATCTTCCTAACCAAGACTTTATAGGCACCGATACTTTTACGTTCAAAGTGAATGATGGAACGGATGATTCTGAGCTCGCTGAAATCAGCATAGAAATCATACCAACGGTCAGCAGTGAGTCATTGGATGCACTGATTGAAGTAACGAGAAGCCAACTTGAAAGCCAGCAACCACCCATGACCAATGAGGCTTTTTCTCAAACCGAATACAGCCAAAACCTGGATTCAAGTGAGGAGCAGCAGCGAGTTAATGCGGTCTTCGCATTGATTGATGGAGCAGAAGACCCTGATCCAGAATGGTTTGCCACCCGAATCAGTGAAGACATAATTATTGGCTCTCCTGGCGAGAGTTATACTGTTAACGCTAAAAAAATTGATATCAACGGTGAGGATCTGGGCGCGGTCGATTTTGATAAAATCCGCCTGGTCGTAAAAATTCAGACAGATGCCAATTCCTATGAATCTATATCTGATAATGATATCAGTAGCTTTGTCGAGATCGACCGTACAAATGGTAATTTAACCATCACACCACCGGCTACTTTAACTCAAGGTCGATTGCTCATCGGACTTCGCCCCAAGCTGGAAGATGCTGCGCAAAATGCACTGGCTGAACGCTGGTCTGCTGTCATTACGGTGGAAATATGGCCGTTGCAACCCAATGTTATTCCGTTGTCCGAGGGCGATGTGCTGTTTCCGCTAGAG
>CAZNYF010000215.1:0-3456 GCA_964577195.1 uncultured Thiotrichales bacterium
AAAAATCGTTAAATACACCCAGTATTCGCCTCATTTCCGCATAAAAAATACACTATTCCTGATTTCCCTCAGCAACACTTCTATTTTTAGAGACGCCCTATAAATATTAATGGAGCTGCCAGAATGACCTTTGTTGTTACCGATAATTGCATAAAATGTAAATACACAGACTGCGTCGAAGTCTGTCCTGTTGATTGCTTTCACGAAGGCCCAAACTTTTTAGTCATTGACCCTGAAGAGTGCATTGATTGCACACTCTGTGAGCCAGAATGCCCCATCGGGGCGATTTATGACGAAGAAGATCTTCCTGAAGATCAAGCTCATTTTCTTCAACTCAACGAAGAACTGACTGCTGACTGGCCGGTGATTACCACCATGAAAGATGCCCCCGAAGACGCAGCAGAGTGGGAAGGCAAACCCAATAAGTTGCCGCTACTGGAACGCTAACCCTCTTTAATACTCTTCACCAGCTGCTCGCAACGTCCAATCTGTGCGCTAATTTTTAGCAAAACTGTTACTTCACTACCAGTTATCGCCTAAAAAGGGGCGGGCAGACATTCTTTCGTGATTTCGCTCACAGTTTTTCTCCCCCAAGACGAATCTAATAAACGTCAGCACGGAGTAATTCGGGCTGGCTAGTGGCATTGAATCACTGACTCAAAAATTGCTAATCACAGTGGGCGCTGTGGTAATACAGGCAAGAATCAGATCATTCATTATCAGTATGCGTTAAGCAACTGGTAACACAGGGAAGCATTTTGATATTAGAAGGCTGATTATTTCAGCGGATATCAGCTTGTTTAGATGTACTAGCTCAGAATAACTTTAAAACAGTTGGGCAATCTATGTACTCACTTGGGGAATACCGTGCTTATAACGGCATTTCTAGTAACACTTTCAAGCACCTGAATTTTACAGTTGCCGATATTTACTCGGTGACTAAATTTATTCAGGCGTCTACACGTGTCCGCTACTTAAATAGTGTGAGGCGCTAATATGGGTGTTACAGCAATAACCACGGAAATGCCGCGTCCAGAGTTTCTGGAACGACATGACATGATTGGTAGCAGCTCGGTGATGCGACCCATCTTTAAACAAATCGGAAAAATGGCCCGGGTCGATGCTCCGGTCATGATCAATGGTGAATCTGGTACGGGTAAGGAAATTGCTGCTCGGCGTATTCATGCATTATCCAATCGCGCCAGCGGCCCTTTTATCGCAGTTAACTGCGCAGCCATCCCCCACAACCTGATCCACTCAGAATTATTTGGCCACGAAAAAGGCGCATTTACCGGTGCCAGTGCAAGAAAGATTGGACGTATCGAATCCGCCAATCATGGCACCATCTTTCTGGATGAAATCGGCGACTTATCGCTCGATCTCCAGGTCAATCTATTACGTTTTCTCCAGGAAGCAACCATAGAACGCGTTGGTGGCACCGAAAGCATGCACCTGGATATTCGAGTAATTTCAGCAACCCACGTAGATTTGGCCAAAGCAGTTGAGGAACATCAGTTTCGCGAAGATTTATTTTATCGCGTTAACGTCTTACACCTGCAGTTACCACCACTTCGGGATCGTGAAGACGATATTCTCGAAATTGCGAGAATCAATCTGCATAAATTTGTCTCAGAACAACCGGACAGTAAAATCAAAGGCTTTACCGAAGATGCCAAACGATTAATGAATGTGCATCACTGGCCAGGAAACATTCGAGAGCTCGTCAATCTGGTACGTCGTGCCGTTGCCATGTGCGATAAAGAGCTCATCGGTCCAGAAGATATCGGATTGGAGCGTCGCTCTAACAAACGCAACCATATTCAAACGCTGGCAGAAGTCCGCGAGGAAGTCGAGAGCACTACAATCCTCGCTGCACTGCGTAGAAACCGCGATAACGTTGCCGCAGCCTCCCGACAGCTTGGCGTGTCGCGCGTCACACTCTACAAGCTTATAGAGAAATACGGCCTGTCAAAGTAAAACGTAGCTCAAACTTCGGCCATTCTTCGATTGATTACGCTGAAAGGACTACTACTATTACCTTGTTTTATTCATAACACCGTCTTGGAAACTTTCTTCGAGACATCCTACCTTGAACAGGAGGGGTAGATAATGAATGTTCGAAACAAGCTAACAGACACAGTTATATTTATTGGTTTAAAACCAATTACCGCATTAATCATACTGGCAAGCAGCAGCCCGACATTTGCGCTGAGCTCCAGTGGATTACTCTCGCAGATTAAAGGGCAAATCGTATTGCAGCAAAATGGCGAAAATACGGTTGTTGTTCAAAACACCCCCATCGAAATTGGCGATGTAGTGATCACGTTTGAAAACTCCACCGCCCAACTCATCATAGATGATTGCAAAGTCGATATTGGTCCAAACTCTTTATTCACAGTTAAATCATTCGGCACCTGCCAGCAGGCACAAACTTCGGTTGTTGCGATAGACCCATCTTACATGCCAAAGACAATTGACCTAACACCCCAACGTACCAAAACCAGGAAGGCGATTAAAAAAGCCAACCGCGATATTGGGCGTTTGTTTGATGAGCCGGGTGTTTTAACACCTCGCGGTGGTTGGATTTTTGAACCCGCATTCTCATTTAGTCATTCCACAGCAACCAAGGTAGCGATTGAAGGTTTATCCGTTTTACCCGCGTTGGCTGTTGGTTTGATCGATGTATCAGAAGTACAGCGAAACATTCTCACTGGCACCGCTGCATTTCGGTATGGCGTCAGTAACCGTATCGAAATAGAAGGAAAAATCCCCTACACATTTCGCGAAGAAAACAACCGTCGCCGGGAAGTTGGCGTTGGCGTTTCAGGTGAAGAGGTTAACGGTACAGACGGTTCTGGTATTGGAGATATCGAACTCTCGTTACGCTATCAAATCACCGATGTAAAACCGAAGAAGCCGTACTATCTCGCTAACCTGAGAATTAAAAGCCGCACTGGTTTAGATCCATTTCAAGTCGAACGCCGACAAGTTATCAACCAGGAAGATCAAAACGTTATTGGTGAAGAGCTGCTGGCACAACCTACGGGCTCTGGCTTCTGGGCAGTACAACCCAGTATCACCATGGTCTACCCCACTGAGCCATCTGTATTATTTGGCAATCTAAGTTATCTGTTTAATCTTGAGCGAGATCTTGGTGGTACTGTCGGTGTTATTGATCCAGGTGATGCCATTGGTTTTAACTTTGGTGTTGGTTTCTCGGTGAATCCACGCACCTCATTCAGCCTGGGCTACGATCACAATATTGTTCTGAAAACCAAAGTACCCAATCCGGGTATTGATGCGACATTCGATACCTTACAAATTGGCTCACTATTGATCGGCATTTCTCATGTGACAAAAAGCAACCGTAATCTGAGTGTATCCTTGGGTATCGGCGTCACAGATCAATCGACAGATGTTAACCTGAGCATTAAAACACCGTTTAATCTGTTTTAA
>CAZNYF010000216.1:0-3424 GCA_964577195.1 uncultured Thiotrichales bacterium
AGTCTAAAATCACGTCGCAGCCCGACATACAAATAAGAGGCATCATTTTCTGAAATGGCAAAGCCTAATGATGGTAGCAGATTCCAGCGTCCAATTGGGCTGTGCCGATATTCTATGCCGTAGCGCGGATTGGTTTCCGAATCAAGAATTTCGACTTCTCCAACATTGAAATTGAGCAGACGCGGAGCATCGACTGGAGCATAAAAATCAGATCGTCCGGTGTTGGAAAAAGTGATCGCGGTAATGGCGATTATCCAACGCCAATGAGACAGAGGATGATGCTTTCTTTGCAGGAAAAACCACCACATGAGTCTCTCTATATTCCCGATTTCTCGTCATTAAGTCAGTACAAATGGTTACGTTAATGGAGCTGCCCGAGACGCAGGGCTAGGGGTATTGAGAATCAATAATCTGGAAAAAGTATCGCGGGGCTTGAGCCGTCAGAACTGTTTAAGCTTGGAATCCAGAATCCATCCCAGGGAAGCAGGGTCAAATCATTGTCGATGACATCATAGGCTTGAGTTTGAGGGTTATAGCGCCAGAGCTGATTATGGGCGATAGCAGCTGCTTCCGCTTCATCAGGTAAACAACCCGAGAGACTGCAAGCAACGTCAGAGGAGGAGATTTTTAAGGTTGGGACGGCGTTGCCATTACCGCTGGTATAGCGATTAAAAGGCAATGCATCGTCCAGCCCGTAACCACTCAAATTCCACTGTACGGCGGTGGGTTTGGTTGACAGAGGTACTTTAAAGCAGCCTTTGGTGGCGGTGCAGACAGCGCCAGCAGGTTCTGGTGCTGTCATGGTGCAGCTGGCCGGTGTATCAATTTCTATATCAGCGCCTGTGAGCTGAATTATCCAGTAACCCGTACCGCGATTCAGTGTGCCTGTAAGACCAGGGTTTACGTAGGTTTCAGACGCAGCATCAAAGCGGAACAGTACCCAATCGGTTCCGTAACTGAATGAAGCCGGGATATCGTCCTGGAAAAAATCAGCAACGCTGTTATCAACGCCGGGTTCACAGGGAATGCTGATTTGATGCCATTTTGAATCCGTCAGTTTCTTCGAGCATTCTGTGCCCCAACAGTAAGTGCCCTCGATCAATTGCTGTGCAGCCGTTCGCTTGGGTGAGGATGCCTGTCCGAGGGATTCTTTTAGCCCCCAGCTGCCAAAGCTGAGTGCAGGTGTGACTGAGCTATAGAGTGTAAATAACCCGCCGCCCGCTTGCTTCCAGCGATTCAGATAATCGACATAGGTTGCGCCCATGCGGGGATCGCGATTTGCCTCGATAAACAGGTTGGAAATAATGTTAAATTCTGTTTGGTTGATTTGACCAGAAGCGTCATATCTTCCCGTAGCAAGCATGTGCTGACCACCTTCGTAGGCTAGAAGCTCCAGACCGAAGTTATTGGTAATGACGATGTTAGAAGCGATGCGGTTATCGGCAATATCCAGCGCACTGATGGCAACGGTAGAGCCGCCAGTTGATGCGGTGACTGCGGTGGGTGTGGATGTCGAATTCAATATGCCCTGATTAGTGCCTGGAAAGAGTAAGGGAGGCAAGGCTTCTGGCGTTTCACCAGAGAGTCTTGCGGACATCTCCCGCAGCAACAGGGCTTCTGCAGAATGATAAAAGTCTATGGCTAGCGGTACGTTGCTATTGGGGATGGCGGGGATGGTTGCGGTCAGTACTCCGCCATCGTTAATTTCTGTGAATAAATCATTTAGCGTCCAGGTGATGAGCTGTCCCTCATTTTCCGCTCGACCAATCCCATCACCAAAATAGGGTGCTATGGCGACGGCATCGACTGAGGCGCAATTCTCACCGGAAGTATTGAGCGCGGAATTTGCCCAAAGCGGGCAATCAAGCAGCGATTGGGTGAGTCCGGGAGCCGCTGCCTGTGACCCCATCACACAAGTCAGTTGATCAGCGTTCACTCCCCAGACTGATTTCCAGACAGTACAAATCTCTGTGGTTCGCTTGGCAAAGTAGTTCATTTGCCGGTCAAAAGGTGTTCCTTCATCCGCCCAAAAATCATCCCCTTTTGCAGCCAGATAATTTCCACCACGATTAAATGGCCAGCCGCCATTCCAGCCTTCATTACCGTATTCGATATAGACTTGTTGATTATGCTGGAGAGAATCTTTTACCAGCGTTGCGAATTGCTGAATGTAATCATCGGACGCATCAAAGGGAATGTGAAACCAAGCTTCGGTATCTAACTTGTTGACGAGTGAAAGCATCGCTTCGATTGGTGCGCCGCGCGAGGGTACAAGCTGTGTGGGTGTCTCGGTCGGTTCAAAGGCCCAGGTAGCAAAGCTGAGTTGTCTGCGCTCGGCCCAGCTTGTTTCGTGAGTGATATCGGGAGTGCCATACGGCGGTGTATTGTAAGGAGGATTACTCAATGTCGAGGTATTGCTCTGTTGCCAGTTGAGAAATCGAATCGCCTGAAAATCACGCAAATCGCGCAGAAAATCAGGATGAAATATGGTCTCGTTGCCTGCCTCTGTGAGCTGTACAAAGCTTTGGTAAGTTGCCGGGGCGGCACAGGTTTGATCGGACTGATGCCAGGTAAAATCATCACCATCACAGATACCGCCAGGCCAGATTACGCGAATGTTGCGCAAATGATCGGCGGGATTGGTTTGGGTGATGGCAAGTTGAACCAATTGTTCATTGTCTCCGATTTGAGCAGGATCAATAGAAACCCGATCACAACGAACACCACAAGAACCTTCCGCACCGGGTAGTTTACTCATGCCACCACGATATTCCAGCGTGCCGTCGCCGTCATACATCACCTGAAAAACGCCTGCTGGTGGTGGACTAACGCCCCAGGAAGTATACGGCGCTGTAAACAGCGTATAGACCACTTCGTTAAAGCCGTTAGATGCATCCGCCGGAAGAGAATTTGGCCAGCCATTTTCATCCCAGTCGACCAAATCACCTTCATCGGTTAACTGATAGAAAGGTGCACCACGGCGAGTACGGACTTCTGCTCGTTTCATCTCATCAACCAGAGGCCAGTCGGTATTCCAGCGGACTAAGCTCGCCAGATTAACCCCTACAGGAACAGTACTGCTGGCGATGGCAGTATTTAAAAAAGTAGTAGCCACGACTGACAGTAGAAAAACATTGATCAGAACAGATCTTCGTCCAAACATATACAAACTCGAATTATACAATCGCCACAGAAGGTGAAGTGTCTCATTGTGATCTATTGAGGTAAGGCTAATACGCACAAACCATCGTTAGAAAAATACCTGGGACTTTTATATTGTGGCATCCAGTTAACATAGTACTGTATTACCCAAGGTCGCGATTGGTTGAGGCCTGTAATGTTTTGTTTGTCTAAATTAAAAAACCAACTTGTTAAGTCCGTCACAGTTTAAGGCCCAATCTTCAGGATGGTTATTATGATAACC
>CAZNYF010000217.1:0-3376 GCA_964577195.1 uncultured Thiotrichales bacterium
GCAAAATGTGACACCAATAGACTATGCGAGTTTCAGGGGAATACTGATAAACTAGCGCTTCCTCTTTTTGGTGACAAGCATGCAGTTAGAAAACTACTTTTCTGAAGAATCCGGGAGAATTCGTTTCACCCGCCAGCAAGCCAGCGATTTTGCCAAAGGTGTTGCTGGAGATTTCAATCCCATCCACGATATTGATGCGAAGCGGTTTTGTGTGCCGGGAGATTTACTGTTTGCGATGGTCTTAGTGAAATCTGGTTTGCAGAAGACTATGCGTTTTCATTTTTCCGGCATGGTGACGGACGTGACCGAGGTGCTTCTACAGCGCGATTCAGATCAGAAAAGAGCAGTAATTGACGATAATGAAAAAGTTTATCTGACGGTTGATTGCGAGGGTGACGAGACTCAGGATGCAAATCTTATTCGCGATCTTGTTTATCAGTATGTAACTTTTTCTGGTAAGACCTTTCCTCATATCATGGTGCCATTAATGCAGGAGCACGATGTGATGATTAATCCAGATCGCCCGATGGTGATTTATGAAAGTATGGAAATTAATCTTCAACGACTGGATATTTCTGAGCCTCAACTGGTACTGAGCGAAGCCAAATTAACTTCATCTGGAAAACGAGGAGAAGTAACTGTAGCATTCGATGTTATGGCAGGTAGTGAAATTGTCGGTGGCGGTAAAAAGAAGTTCTTACTGAGTGGGCTAAGACCCTTTGAAGCTGAAAAGATGGATGAAGTAGTTAGTGAATATGACAGTAGAAAGCAAAAGTTTCTCAACTCTGGTAGCGAATAAATATTTTCTCTTTAATAAATCACATTCACTAATCACTCCCGCATTATGATAAATCATCCGGTGGCACGTCGTACGGAGTCGCCCGAATCTGGCGACAGTGCCTGGAAAAATATTCGCAAGATGCTCCCCTACGTGTGGGAATATCGGGGCAGGGTACTCATTGCATTGGCTGCTTTGGTGGTTTCCAAGCTGGCGATGGTTTTAGTGCCGCTGGTGCTTAAAGAAATTGTCGATGCACTCGATGCTAAAGACGGTCAAATATTGGTGTTGCCGATAGCCATGCTGATGGCATACGGCGTGCTCAGGATGATTAATAGCGTATTTAACGAACTGCGCGATGTGATTTTTGCCAAAGTTCGATATCACGCCATGCATCGCCTGTCGCGAGAAGTGCTGGCGCATTTATATAAACTCTCTCTGAGCTTTCATCTGGATCGAAAAACCGGGAATATTTCTCAGGATTTAAACCGTGGCGCGCAAAGTGTCAGTTCGATTCTCAATTATCTAGTCTTTAATATTGTCCCGACAGCCGCTGAATTCTTATTAGTAGCTGCAATTTTACTGGGAAAATACCCTTCTGTTTTTGCGCTGGTTACTTTTGTAACCGTGGTGCTTTATGTGATTTTTACACTGGCGGTGACTAACTGGAGAATGCACTTTAGGCATGAAATGAATGCACTGGAGTCCGAAGCGAACGGTTTTGCCATTGACGGGTTGATTAATTACGAAACAGTAAAATATTTTACCAACGAGCAGTACGAGATTAATCGCTATGACAATACGTTGGATCGTTGGGAATTCGCAGCAGTTAAAAGTCAGTCAACCATGTCGCTACTCAACTTTGGTCAGGGAATTATCATTTCCATCGGTGTCACCCTTATTATGGTGCTGGCTGCTAAAGGTGTGGTCGATGGTGAATTAACCCTCGGTGATTTGGTGTTGGTTAATACCATGATGCTGCAACTGTTTTTGCCACTGGGATTTTTAGGTGTTGTTTATCGTGCGCTACGCTATTCGCTGGTGGATATGGATCAAGTGTTTCAATTGCTTTCCAAAGATCAGGACATTAAAGATGCTGACGATGCAAAAGCATTGCAGTTGGATAACCCTAATGTGGTTTTCTCAGCGGTGGATTTTGGTTATCTGCCGGAACGAAAGGTTTTGCGTAATATTAGTTTTACAATTCCCAGCGGTAAAAAAGTTGCCATTGTCGGGCCATCGGGTTCGGGTAAATCGACCGTCGCGCGTTTATTGTTTCGATTTTATGATGTTGACCAGGGAGCCATTAGTATCAGTGGTCAGGATATTCGCTCCGTGACACAGGACAGTCTGCGTAAAAGTATTGGGATTGTGCCGCAGGATACCGTGTTATTTAACGACAGCATTTTGCAGAACCTGCAATACGCTAATCCTGATGCGAGTGAGGCTGACATTATCAATGCGGCCAAGACAGCGGATATTCACGAATTTATCACAGGGCTGCCTAAAGGTTATGGCACCGTTGTGGGTGAGCGCGGATTAAAACTGTCTGGTGGAGAGAAGCAGCGTATTGCGATAGCACGAGTCGTACTAAAACAGCCGAAAATTATGCTCTTCGATGAGGCGACCTCCAGCCTGGATAGCCATTCAGAAAAAAACATTCTCGATGCACTGAGAACGGTTTCTTCACAAACCACCACGCTGGTAATTGCACACCGACTTTCCACAATAGTAGATTCCGACCAAATTCTAGTCATGAAGGACGGTGAAATTGTGGAGCGTGGTACGCATGATGAATTACTTGTTGCGGCAGGTGTCTACCAGCATCTTTGGAACTTACAGCAAAAAGAAAAAAGTAGTTCGAAGTGAGAGTGCATTATATACAACACGTGGCGTTTGAAGGGCTGGGCAGTATTGAACCGTACCTTACTGCGAAGGGGTATCAAATATCAGTCACGCGCCTGTATCAAGATGAGCCACTACCCAAGATGGAGCAATTCGATTGGTTAATTGTGATGGGTGGCCCTATGGGTATTGAAGACGAGCAGCAGTTTCCCTGGATTAAAAAAGAGAAGGTGTTCATTAAAGCGGCTATTGATACAGGTAAGACGTTGTTAGGTATTTGTTTAGGTGCGCAGTTGATTGCTGATGTGCTTGGTGCAAAAGTAGTAAAAAACAAAGCCAAAGAGATTGGCTGGTTTCCACTGCACATTAACGAAAAAATGAAGCGCAGCAGTCTGGGAGATTTTATTGCCGATGGTCTGGATGTATTTCATTGGCATGGAGATACATTTGAAATTCCAAACGGTGCGCTCAGAGTCGCTTCAAGCGAAGCCTGTGACAATCAAGGCTTTGTTTATAATAATTGCGTCGTTGGTTTTCAATTTCATCTCGAAACAACAGCGGAGTCGGCAGCCCTACTGATAGAGCATGGCGAAAGTGATCTTGATGGCTCTCGCTATGTCCAAACCAAAAGCAGAATGCTGGAAAATAGAAATAAATTTAATGACATAAACAAGGTCATGAAAACCGTGCTGGATAGGCTAGAGGCGCGGACATTAATTTCTTGAATACATTAACCGTATCTATAAGTATGGT
>CAZNYF010000218.1:0-3364 GCA_964577195.1 uncultured Thiotrichales bacterium
GACATGAGCAAGAAACGTAGAAATCACTCAGCCGAGTTCAAAGCAAAAGTAGCAATGGCTGCCATCAAAGGTGTGTGGACTTGCGTGGACTTGGACTCTGTGGACTCTGCAAGGGGCTTGCATCCTGTGTGTCCTCAAGGGATGAGCGCTGGAGCGACTGGATCGAAGCGTATCATTCGCGGCAGGAGCTCCTCTGGTTACTTTTCAGCAGATTCCCTCAGGGATTTTACCTCATCAAGCAAAAGCCCCGTCGTGCTCGCAATGGACTGGTTCTCCATCAACGGTAGCAACTGAATAGCCATGCGTCTTTTTTCTTCTTTTATGCCTTCTTCACGACCTTTCTCAAGACCTTCTTCACGACCATCATCAACCCCCCAGCGATAAGAGGGTAGTTTTTTAATATCAATTTTTGTCAGCATATCTTTAGCCTCATCAAGATTGCTCTTTAGATAACGGTTGTCGGACAGGGTTTCGAGCATCTCGAAATAATTTCTGAAACCGCGCTCGTCATTTTGCAGCAGTTCATTTAACCGCCTTACGATGTAGTTTACCACATCCTGTACCGGTCGCTCCTTGAAGTCGCAGAGTATCGCCAGCACCAATGCGTCCGGGGTGTCTTTTGCCAGTAACAAACTACAGTCTACCCGGTGCATGTCAAGGATATGGTAGCGGTATTGAAAGTCAGGCGCTTGATGTTCTTCCAGCATCGTCAATGCTGGCTTGCCGATATAAATCAGGTATTGCCGAATGGCTTCCTGTGGATAGGCCAGCTGGATATCGGTGTAGTAACGCATCATTCTCAACGCCATTTGCGGATCATTGTCATTCTGAATTTCGATATGCAGGATAAAGGTCTGCTCGCTATGACGTTGCTTAACCCTGGCGACCAAATCGGCCTGGCGTAGCTCAATGCGTTGTTGTTCTGTACCCAGCAGCTCAACACTGTCGTCTTCAATGTCCAGATCTAGCAGTAGGTTGGCAATATCAGCTGCCAGATGCTTGAGTACATGTTTGCTGATAATGTCTTTTCTCCCCATGACAGGAAGATTAACAGGCTTGACTATCGCAGGTCTGTAGGTCTTTTGTCTGAGAGGGCTAGATTTGCGGGCGCGTGGATCTCAGGTTTTTTGCTGTGAAATAATGGCTGTGCCGTTTTGATCCCTTGGAATAGCCGGGATGCGTTCTAACAGCCAAAGCATCGGCGGAGATTTACATAAACAGATCGTATTTAACGGCCTCGCGAAGACCGCACAATCTTCCCCACCGTCGTGAAATGTAATCCGAACAACGCCCCTATCTGCTGATAACTGTATTCTCCAGTCGCATAAGCGGCAACAATAGCTTGGTCACGACCACCAGCGGTTTCAAGAAACGATTGCAAGGGTGCGGCGGGAGGGCGTCTCTGAGCTTTGGGGATATTCACATCCTCAGACAACCCCTCAACTTTCTCCTGCATTCGAGTCACAAAACGATCATCACCCAGAAAAACCTGTCGATTCAAATCCTTCCACACCGATTCTCGGCCAATACCTTCCTCGACAAATTCAACGTAACGAGAAATAGCTGTTTTACGGTATCGACCAAACTGCGCAAGCAGCCCGTCTGTTGCCAACCACGAAGGAGCCGAAACAGCACCCACCATTGCCCGATAACTACTCCAAAGCCAACCACCAGGATCATCCACCATTCCAGCGCGCACAGGATTCAGCACCACATAGCGAGTCAATTCCAACAGATAGGCATCAGCATCCACCAGGATCGCTTTATAACGCCCCTGAAACAAATGGCCTGACCGCCCATGCCGCCGGTTCGATGCCTGTGTAAAAACACCATTAAGCTGCCTCATCCCTTTGGATAAATTACCGTCCGGTGTTTCAATCACCAGATGATAATGGTTAGACATCAGACAATAGGCGTGGCAAAGCCAGTTAAAATCATCAACGACCTGCCCAAAAACATCGAGAAACATATCTCGGTCAGCATCATCTTCATAAATTAACTCACGCCGATCACCACGAGAAGTGACGTGATAAAGCGCACCTGAAAACTCTATTCTTACTGGTCTGGCCATTAGTAGAGCGTATCAAAAATTAGGCTTCGTTTCTAGACCTGACCCTTGATTTGATTCTTGGTTTCTCTCATCATCGACCAAGCTTGAATTCAAGCAAGCAAGCCCTTAAAGAGTAGATAAGGCTAGAGCCAATTCTCTACATTCAGCTCAGGCACTCGACTAAATTCTCGCAGGTTATTAGTGACCATAATGGCATTGATACTTCGTGCATGAGCGGCAATTAAGGTGTCGTTATTCCCAATTGGTGTCCCCTGATTTTTTAAATAAGACCTGATTTCCCCATAGTGTTTGGCGGCCTCTTCATTCCACGATTCGACAAGTAATCTTCTGATAAACATATCCAGCTGTGTCCAGCGTTCTTTTCTTTTTAATGCTTCACCGTTCTCTATTCCGTAACAGAGTTCACCATAAGTAATTGAGGAGATACAAAGCTCTTTAATGGCTTTGAATTTATGTCGCAGTTTATCTGAACGATGTTTCAATACAAAACTACAGGTATCGGTATCCAGCATATACATTAATAAAAATCTCGTTCCTGCGGTGGAACATCTTCCCTGTCTTTCAAGAAATCGTCATTAAAAGCCGATGGCTTATTAAAAAATTCATCCCAGCTAGGTTTCTTTGGGGAAATAACAATATTATCTCCGTGTTTAGAGATATAAACCTCACTGACATCGAAGCGATATTCTTTAGGAATACGGACTGCCTGACTGCGACCATTCATAAAGATTTTAGCCACTTGACTATTCATAGAGCCTCTAGAGACAAACCAATATATATACTAATAAGTATATTACACGCGTGACGGGAGGTAAAGAAAAGTCTGAAAAAAATAGGGTGTTTTCTTAACATCTCCCATTACACATTTACTACATTTCGATATCTGCGTTATATCAGAAATAAGGTTTTATCAACTGTTGTAAATTTCCTCAACTGACCAGGTAAAAGTCATACAGACCAAATTATTTGACCAGTACAGACTCGAGTTTCATCTGCTTGGCCCCAGAATACCGGCTGAAACACTATTTATCTCCACATAGCTCGAACATCAACCACTTTTTTTCTTTGAGGATATCCAAATCTACAGATTTAAATTCTTCGTGGTCAACAAAGCCGATGAGAAAATCTGATTCTTCCAAGGCAGTGTCTATATCTACAGAGCATACGTTGCGAGAAGTGACGTGATAAAGCGCACCTGAAAACTCTATTCTTACTGGTCTGACCATTAGTAGAGTATATCAAAAAATAGGCTTCGTTTCTAGACCTGACCCTAAAAGCTTGGCCCTTTATTTG
>CAZNYF010000219.1:0-3299 GCA_964577195.1 uncultured Thiotrichales bacterium
GAAACTTTTCCGCGACCGACACATCGGGGCGCTCTAAAGTGTCTCTTAGGTTGGCGATTCGATCATTTCGCTCTTCGACTAAAAATGGCACATCAAGACCAACAAACTGGTCTAGTGAATCTATCATGCTAATCATTAAGGGAACTATTTGACGTTCAATAACTGCAACCTTTCCAATCGACGCACTGAGGTCAGTGAGATAATTGTTCTGATTATTGACTTGTTTTTGTTGCAGACGGTTATAAAGCTTCAAACCCTCTAGCACTTTAAGTTCTGTCTTATAGTTTGAGACTATATCTTGCGTCTCACCCGCGAGCTTGTCTATGGCTGCTTGTGCAGTAACACCAGCCTCTGCTCGCTTTGCCCCTGCATTTTCAATCTGATCAACGGTAGCAGCCAAGGTGAAATTGGATATAAAAAAAACGCCCAAAACAAGTATCGTATATTTCAAAAAACTCATTCCTATGTACCATAAAAGTAATTTATTATGATTTAAATCAAATGGGATTTTATTAAACCATTACAGTTTGTCGTCACCCCTGACACATCAAAGCTTCCTTAAGGAAGCTCTGAACAAGTCATGATTGTTTTATACTGGCACTAATTCTAGCAAAACATCTTCGTTTTCACCTGCTCCAATTTCAGAAATGCGGTCATCCGACACATTGAAGAAGTAACGTTGCCTATTAGGGAAGATACTATAATAAACCCTGCTTCTTGATTTGGGGTGGTTATAAATTTTTCGCCAAAATAAAAGTATTTTATTTGTGTCACTACAGCTCAAGAATATCATCAAGTTGGCCCTCAAGGAAGAAGGCCAACTGATGTAGGTAGGTTCCAGCTGTGAGTCGCTATTGCCCATTTTTTGCTGTGGCATTTTGTATGCCCGGATACAGCAGTTTCAATAAGCTATTGTCATTCAGCGAGCCACCTTCTCTGAAACTGCTTTCGTCATGAGCGGCAGACTAGCCTAAAAACGTCTACTAATTGACACTCTGGCATTAATCGGTGCACCTGTTGAAATATTGTTGTCATTATGCGCTGCCGGAAAATACTCTTCGTTGAACAAGTTTTCAATGTTTAATTGTATGTCTGTATTTTTACCCAGGGCATAGAATACCCCTGCATCCACCCGTGTAAAGCTAGGCAATTCTACGTTATTACTAATCGATGCAAATTGCGCAGATTGGTAGATCAAACCTGCGCCAAAACCAAGTTTCTGATTGACATTATAGCGGCTCCATAAGGAAAACATATCCTCTGGCGCTTGATCTAACATACGATTAGGACCAGCAGCGGGGTCGCGCCCGACTTCTTCTGCATTGATCCTGCTGTAACCGAAATTAACAGACCAATTTTCTGTGATATTACCGTTCAACTGAAGCTCAATACCCGTCGTTTCACTACCGGCTAAAATAAGGGTATTGCCTGGGTCAGTAGGGTCAACCGTGGTGAGATTATCACGCTCTAATTCAAATATCGCGGCGGTAAGGCTGAAGGCATTATTAATATCCCACTTAAAACCGACTTCCGTATTGGCAAACATCTCAGGCTCTAAGGCTGCATTAGTCAATGAAAGAGTCAAGAACTGACCACCAGAGCGGGGCAAGAAAGTTTCGCTATAGCTTGCATAGAAGGATATATTTTCTTTAGGCTTAAAAATCAGGCCAATACGAGGCGATATTTCTTCGTCAACCCGACCTAGTACCAGACCATTGGCGATATCATTAACATCGATATCAAATCTGTCAAAACGAGCTCCACCGATAATTTTAAAATGTTCACCAATATCAATTTGATCCTGAATAAACAAAGACTGGAACTGAACTTCAGTCCTGCGATCCCGATTACGCACCGGAAAACTTACTGCAGGGACTACCAAAGGATCAGAGAAGGCGAAAGTAATCCGGTCATCCATACTATCGGTAAAAAATGTATCTCGTCTTATGTTGGTTGTATTTTGTTTACCGTATTCAAAGCCCAACAATAGCGTATGCGCCAAGGGGCCGGTATCAAAGTCCCCAACAACATTCACTTGTGTAATCAAGTTCCTCCTGTCTCTTGTATCGCGATAACCATCCACTTGAACTGTACCTGCGACCGGATCAAACCCACCTACCGGAAAAATGTTTTGGTATATTTTGTCATAATCCGCATACAGTAACGTCGCATCTACGCTCCATTGGCTTGAAATATCGTGATCGACTCGAGCCTTAAAGATGCTAGCCTCAAAGCGTGTACGGTTAATTTCAGGGTCACCAAAAAATGTATCTCTAAACCCTTCTGCAGGACGCCCATCTATAGCAGGAACACCACGATCCACTAGGCGGTCATCGCTTACATTCTCAAACGAGACAAGAATAGACGTGTCATGACTAAGATCCGCCGAATAGGTTGGATTGAACCCGGATCGATTTCCTTCAAAGAAATCTCTGTGACCTGCCAGAGATTCAGAATATCCATTGATTCTGAATCCCTGATTTTCGCCAAGGTCAAAGTTGCTATCTATTGCGACAGTGTGGGAACCAAAACTATTAAAGCCACCAGACACCTCACTAAATTGTTCCTCATGGACAGGGGTTTTCAACACGCGATTAATGACGCCACCAGCGCCGCCGCGGCCAAAAATAAGGGCATTGGAGCCTCGCAATACCTCGACACGCTCCACATTATAGAAAGGTCGAAAGTATTCGGCATCGTCACGTATGCCATCTAAAAAGAAGTCTGCCTGCGTGCCCTGGCCACGAATTGTAATCTGATCCCTTTGACCCTCACCTTGTTGTACAGCAACACCTGGCGTGTACTGCAGAATATCACCCATATTTCGAAAACCTTGCTCCTTGATCCGTTCAGCCGTAACAACAGACAAAGAATTAGGCGTATTAATCAATAATTCAGGCGTTTTAAAGGCTCGGGTAATGCCTTTCTCAGACTCTTGTCCAGTAACAATAACGTGCTCAACTTCACTGGATTGATCACCGTCTAGGCCATTCTCGCTTTGTGTCTCATTAGCATAAGCCATTGTAGGTACCAATAGGTTAGCAGTGACAAGCAAAGATAAATTAGATAATTTCATTTATTGAGTTCCGTTTAGTTAGTGCGCTCGCATGGAATATTAATACAAAAATAATTGAGAATCAATACTATTCTCATTTTTATTTATCAGACTCAGACTATCCTGTTTCAGTTCTAATTTAACTACAGGGAATGTACTCAAATTAACAAGGGGCAGGTGCATTCTGCATTTTTTGAGTTGAAAAGATGAATCGAGGAATGCTTCGCGAAGACCAGTGGAAACG
>CAZNYF010000220.1:0-3252 GCA_964577195.1 uncultured Thiotrichales bacterium
TGATAAATATTGGATCTAGATTGAGATTGAATAATAATTTAGGCACCGAATTTCAATATGTTAAAACCAATTATTCTGATGATCTTGCTCAAGTTGGACTAACGCATTTAACGCCCAGATCGGGGCAAAATTTTAACTTTATAGTTGCCAATAAAAAATGGGTCGGGAACAGCTATAACCTTCATTTTCAACTACCAAAAATCTCTGCCAATTTCCGCTATAGAAATTTAAATGATGGCTTTGAAACCGCATCACAAGACACAGATACGTTTGCAATACAGCCTGGAGAAGAAATTAATTTAAGCTTTTCAGGGAAGCTTTTTGAGGGTTCTCTAGTAGGTAGCTTTCGGCAAATAACGAACTCTGAAAACATAAAGCAAGACGATTATTTTTTAGGCTACCGTAAATCAATACTCCGTCGAGCAGGCATCCAGGCGGACCTTTCATCATCAATAAACTATCGTAACGGGGAGGTCAGTTACTCAGCATCAATTAGTATCAGCCATAACCACAAGAAGTTTAGAAACTCTATTAATTTTGGTTTAGCAAAAAATGCCGCTGATAAGTCTCAACTCGTCATGAACACCAGCTCGGCCAAGAAATTAGCCCAAGCAGAGAAATTTAATCTAACTGGCAGAGGATTTACCTCATTCAACAGTAACAATCTAATTGCCGGCATGGGGTTAAATGGTGAATCCTCAATAGGCAATATATCAGCAGAAATAAATACGGATCTTGGTGAGAATGACTTTCCTGTTAACTATTTGTTAGGCATAGAATCAACTCTGTTAAATGTAGGTAAAACACTTGCGATTGGCTCATCTGCACGCAAGAAATCAGGAGTGATTGTCAGCATTGATGGAAATTCTAATGGAGTATTTGATGTCATTATCGATGATCGCGTGCTCGCCACGGTAGGGCAAGGTAAGGAAGCGACCGTTCTACTTTCACCCTATCAGAGCTACAAATTAAGCGTACGCGAAACAGGATTGGGATTTTTTAAATTTGATGAGAAACCCCGGACTTTGACCGTATTGCCCGGTACCGTCAGTAAACAGCGATGGGACGTTTATAAACAAATAGTATTAATAGCACAAGCTCAATATTCAGATGGGGCACCGGTGAGAAACGCTCGATTTACCAACCTCAAAGAATTCGCGTCTACAGATGAAACAGGTTGGTTTCAAGTCGAGCTGGCTGGTGAGAAAATACTGCGCCTGGAAAACGAAGACAATCAATCTTGCGAAATTGTCATCCCAAATATTTCACTTCAGGATGAAGTCGTAGTTTTGGAAAGTTTGCCTTGTAATTGAGCGTAAAACTAATTCAGGAAAAATTGACTACTCAGGCGAAACGACTACAGTTAGTCCACCGACATAGTTTCCTGCGGGTTTGCTGTCGACCTGTTGAGCTGAAATGTTCACAGAAATTGCCGCATTGTTGCCACTCGTGCAGCGAGGGGAGCGGGTATTTGCGTTAAGCCGATTGGTCAACGCCACTCCCGCTTTAAGCGCAACAGCGCCTGTGCCGTCATTGTAGGTTACTGCATATTTCAAAGCATTGGCACCACCATCATCTATTAGGAATTCGCCTGTTCCGCGACTGCTGTAGGCTCTGACGGTATAGGCTCCGGTGGCGTTACGATAGATACAAGCGTCGGTACCACCATTGAAGTCACCGGCGTTATTACGTACCAGTATGATGTCGTTAAGATTTGATATTTTGATGAGATCTTTGCTACTCATCAATATGATTACGGTACCCGAGGATTCTGATCCGAATGCTCCATCGATTGCAGCATGCGCGGGGTGAACCAGTGCAAAACATAAGCAAACAATAGCCTGCGTGACAAACTTGCGAGATAACACAATAACTCCTTCAACAAAGATGCAGCCGACAAAATTATCGGCTGCATTTTATACAATTTTCCGTTCAAACCCTCTTCAGGATCTGTACTTCCACTCAGTATTCTTTATTTTTGTTGTTATCTCGAAATTTTTTCTTTTTATTCCGGTGAAACGGTGAGTGTTAACGTACCAGTGTAAGTACCTGCTGGCACCGCATCCAAATCTGCCGCCGCAACAGTGACATCAATAGAGCCGTTATTTCCACTTGCACAAGATTTTGAAGCCGTGTCAGCGTTAATTCTACCCGTCAAGGCTGCTGCTGCACTCATGGTTTGAGCACCTGTTCCATCGTCGTATGTCAGCGCATAAGCCAGCGAATTGGTGCTACCATCGGATAAAGTATACGCATTTGATGCGCCGCTTCCGATGGCTGTCAATGTGTACGCGCCTGTACCGTTACGATATATACATGCAGACGAGTTTCCGACAAAATCACCACTGCCACTATCTGCCAAAGCGATATCTTCTAAATTTGAAATCTGGATTTGGTCTTCGGTTGTCATGCTGATGGTTAAATCACCACTAGAGGTACCGCCTAAAGCACCTTGATTTGCTGCAAACGCCGAATTGCCGATGATTGCGATTGCAGTAGCTCCAAGTGCCAGAGTTCTCAATGATTTTAAATTGATGTTGTTCATTATTTTTCCTTTATTGTTGTTGTTTTATTATTGTTGTTTTAATGTTTTGGCTTTCTACTCTATTTTTTATAGCGACTACTTCCTTAAGTTTCTAATTGGAGAACTAAAAGTATTTCCCCAAACAAGGCTGTGATTTATTAACCATCAAGCAACTATAATGGTGATTATTCCACATAAATCACAACGAATCAGTACATTATTCACATTGCGCTACGTTCGAGCGATTCACTTGGACGGAAGGTAACGATCTACCGATCAAGTAATGAAACTCTTCACTCTTAACCCTCTAAAAAATGAGCTAGATGGCAATTGACCCCCTGAAATGCCACTAAAATTTGACACCATGTCGTTGCAAATTTGATTTCGCCAAACTGAAATAATATTACAATAAATTAATTGGCTTAATGGTTTTATTCATACCTGCAGTAGTTAAATGGGAAAAGGCGTAGCCGCTATGCGCAAAACGCCATACTGGTATAGAGAAAGAACTACCCCGAGGGAACAGTCATAGCGGTAAAAACACCCAGGAGCAGACTAAGCTTCGTTCCAGAATTATTGATCGTACTCAACTAGTTTAAACAATGAAACCCGGGCGCTGCGATACGATGACTCATGATTATAAACGTCATGGTACCAGCACGTTAGATTGCAGCTTTAATGCTTTTACCGGTGAGATCATTGGAGAGAGTATGCAAGTGAGTGGGTAC
>CAZNYF010000221.1:0-3209 GCA_964577195.1 uncultured Thiotrichales bacterium
GGTTATTGCTATCACCGGTTTGTGTAACCTCGACACTGCTGGTAGCTGCATTGGTTTGGTAGACGTTGGAAATATTGCTACTCCCTGTCTGCAAAATATCAATGTCGGAATCATTCGCACTATCTTGACCGGCCTCGACACTATTATCGTCGCCGATTTGACGAACCGTCATGAGGTTTGCGTCGGTGCCACCACCGGACTGGCTCATGAGGGCCGAGTTAAAGTCGCCTTGCTGGGTTAAACGCATGGAATTATTCGCGCCACTATCGACAGCATCATTCACGTCACTAGCTCTATGACCTTGCCCCATTTCAGCCAGGTTATCTGCACCTATCTGGTTGCCGCTCATGGTATTATTGGTGCCACCAATTTGGTCGGCAACTGCATTGTTATTACTGCCTTCCTGAACCATTTGCATGGAATGATCATCACCGGTTTGGCGAAGATCAACGTTGTCATTTGATCCGATTTGATCAACGTCCATTTCCAGGTTGTTGCCAATTTGCACCACCGTAGCTGATTCGCGATTAGCCGGATCTTGATCAGTATTGGTTTGATTTAATATCAAACTATTGCCGCCTGCAAATGCAGTACCAGACATCCCCAAGGATATAGCAATTGCTAATGTCGTTTTATTGAGTTTCATGGTGTGTAATTACCTCTTATATTTAAGAACAATGAGCCCGAGTAAACTCAGACAAGCTTGGCAAATAAAACAAAACCTGATTCAATCAGTGTTTACTTTAAATCAAAGTTAGTATTATCGACACGGAACCTGTGAAGGAGTTCGCAATATTTGTAGGTGAATTCAGGATTTATCCAAAAATACGGAACAAGTATTAGTTACAGAAAAAATCCTCTAATCTTAATTACTTAAACGATAATTTGTATAAGCCTAAATTCGTATTTAACGTGCCGAAACACACTCTGCTTTAGGTAACCCGGTAATGAAGTTGAATTTATTTTTATTAGATTCAGGACATACTGACTAACGCTAAGCGCGCAGGATCATTGTAGTCAATACTGCTCGGCTAGATGCGGGGGATTTAAGAGTAGAACTGATAGTGATTTAATTTCCTGTTTTGGCTAAAACAGGAAACTAAATCCATCAAACTGTATTTGAGTGAATTATTGAGAGAATCAACAACACAACTCTATTTTTTAAAATGGATAAGCTAATCAGATAGATGCACTAATCGGGTTCCAGCACTGGTTTCTTCCAGTTCAAATACTTTGTCATTCGTAAAAATAAAACCGGCTAACATGTGAGCACGCCAGTGAAAGTATTTAGGCTCATCAAGTTGCGTGATGACTGGGCTATATTTAGGTCCATCCTCCCTTCTTTGTTAACCAACCTCACCCGGATAATCCGCCAGACCAGGATTGTCTGACACACCAACTAATTTTGGGTGATTGATTTTAGGCAGCTTCAAAACGTCATCTTTGCCCTTGTTTTTAACAATATAACTGCGCACAACATCCCACATTAAACGACCTTCCGGTGCTTGACCAACGACAGCCCAGCCAGCGACTTTGTAGGTTTTCTTTGGATCAATTTTTTCACCATTGTCTAAACGCGCATCGGTAATTCTTTCGCCAAGTTTTTTATTGGGAGCCATGGTGTAATCAAGGCCGCCGATACGAACCATATCGCCACCGGATTGCAGGTAAGGATCAGGATCAAAAAGGTTGTCTGCAACCGCTTCGAGTATGGTCATTAGCTGCTCACCCTTCATTTCATTCATGTAGGTTTCGCTGTAGGTGGTGGAGCATTGGGTCATGACATCTTCCATCGTAATCCAATCGCCCGTGAGTGTGGAGGTTCCCCACCGCACACCGGCTGACATGGCGATATCTGCCTTGTATTCCTCACGTAATGCGTTACATAAAATTTGATCCCAGGTACCCATGAAGTTACCACGGCGATAAAGTGTGCGATCTGCTTTCGCCAGCTTTTCGCTGAGAATTTCATCGTAAGATTTGCCGACGCGGTCTTTTAGGTAATAGCGTTCTTTTACACGGCTTTCGATAATTTTCTCATCGTATTTAGTGCCGCGCATTTGATCGATATAGGCTTGCATTTCTTTATCAGTTTCGATCTTGTCGTCAAACACGGGCATCATTTGATAGTCCATGCTTTTAACTTTGCCTTCTTCGATTCCGAAATCCATTACGCCAACAAATTTACCGTTGGAACCTGCATTGGTTACCAGGCAAGTTTCACCGTCGACATTTTTAACTTTGATTGGCACAGGAATTCCGTCGTGGGTATGACCGCCAAATACCGCGTTTAATCCTGGCACACGCTCTGCCATTTTAATATCGACATCCATACCGTTATGCGTCAGTAAAATAACTGCATCCGGTTTTTCTTCGGTACGAATTTTCTTTACCAGATCTTTCATGTCATCTTCACGCAGACCGAAAGACCAGTCAGGGAAGAACTCTGGCGGATTGGCGTTACCGGTACGCGGGAACGCCTGACCAACAACCGCGATGCGCTTTCCACCGACTGTTTTAATTACATACGGCTGGAAGGCATGGCCACTTTCCTCATTAAACAAGCCGTTACCATCATACTTCTCAACCATTTCGGCATATTCATCGCCAAATAATGCGTCCTCTTTAACACGTACGTTCTGGCCGATGAAATCGCCTTTAAATAGCGACACATTATTTAGCACTTCATTGTCACGGTAAGTAAATTCCCAGTGCCCGACCATCACGTCAACACCGAGAATATTGGAGGCTTCCACCATGTCAATACCACGAGTCCACAGCGAGGTGCCAGAGCCTTGCCATAAATCGCCGCCATCCAAGGTGAGGGTGTTTTCGCGACCACCCGCTTGTTTGCGCAGACTATCAACCAGCGTTTTGATGTTCGCATAACCACCCATACGGCCGAACTTTCTGGCGCAGGCTTCAAAATCAAGATACGTGTAAGCGTACGCTTCGGGGCCACTTTCAGGCATACCTAGTTTTTTCATCAAGCCACGTCCAACCACATGGGGGGGGCGGCCGTAAGCATCGCCAACGCCAAGGTTCACATTAGGTTCCCGAAAATAAACCGGGTTGAGCTGACCATGAACATCTGTAATATGCACAATCCGGGCATTGCCCTTCATCGGCATGGTGTAAAAATCTTTACTCGCAGCGGCCTTGGCCTTACCTTCTGCTTCAACACTTTCAACCAGCCACGGAAAAGTTGA
>CAZNYF010000222.1:0-3202 GCA_964577195.1 uncultured Thiotrichales bacterium
TTTTGTCATATTAGAGCCTAAAATCATCGTAACTATTTGGCTGCCCAATTGATGCGCTTCGTTCCTCAGTACATCCTACGGTATTTTGCGTTTTTTAAGTAGGATGTGCTGAGCTTGCGAAGCCATAACCGCGAAATAGACTCACGCCCCAATACAAGGGCATTCGTTTCCCCAAAAGCCAGTACTGCCCTATACTTGCACACGTGCCACACATAAGCTAATAAGCCTATGAACATTACACTGTCAGCAGATGAAAAATTAATCAAAAAAGGGCGTGAATATGCAAAGGCTCACAACACATTTTTAAACCAGTTAGTTAGGGATTATTTACTCCGCGTTACAGGTAGCCACCAAGCAGAAAAATCAGCGGATGAATTTGCACACTTAGCGAATACCATGCCTGGTCGTTCAGATCAAAAATTCAAGTTTTCCAGAGATGCCATCTATGATCGCTAAGGTGTCAAATGAACAAAGAATTTATTGACACCAACGTCATCATTTATGCCAATGATGCTCGTGATGCATCCTCAGACAATTGATCCTTTTAGAGGAACTCGAAGTGATTCAGCAAAGTCCTGCTCTAATAAGAAGAAGTGTTGAATTAAAAGCAACCTACCAAATTAACTTCTGGGATGCTTGCATCATCAGCGCGGCAGAGCTTGCAAAATGTAACGCAATTATTTCCGAAGATCTGAACAACGGACAATTTTATTCAGGAATGATTCTGCAAAACCCATTTTCATAGCATTCATAGAGCTACTATAACTGTTCGACGTGAACCCCTCTGATTCTTTAAATAAGGTATTACTCATTAGAAGAAAACTGGGTACTCGAATATATGAAAACCCTACCAATATTCGCAACCCCAATAATAGGCTCGCAACTTTAGCTGAGCTAGAGCATGACGATCTGGTTAAGCACGATGCAAACTTCTGAAAACTCAATTTTCCCCAAACTTTTCGCTGGATGAGAGGAAGCCTTACGCGCACGCCAATCAAAAGATTTTGGTTGATGACAGAGTATATAACTCGTTTTTTTTACGCCTTTTTTCATTGTTTCACCAACGGCAATAGCGAACGGGTTATCTTTATTATAATCAGCAGTCGTCATTGGCAAACCAATAACCAACGACGTTTTATCATTAAAGTCCTTTGGCGAAAGTACCAAAAAAGGGTGAACATTACACATTTCTTGACCCGCTTGCGGGCTGCAATCAATCCAAATCACTTCTTGCCGCTCAGGAATCCAACTCACAACTCCTCAACCCCAATAGCACCATCAGTTTGCATGGCTTCACCAGCGTGTTTATCCTGGTCGAAACGAGAGAGACGTTCCTCCAACGATAGTCCAACGTCACCACATGGCGCAACAATGATTTTTCCATCCTCAACAGTCAAGCGAACACTTTGATCCAAGTGTAAATTTGCCTCTTTAGCGATAGCCGAGGGAAGACGCATCCCCAAGCTATTTCCCCACCGTTTAATATCCAGAATGACTTCTGTCATGATGTAACCTTACCCAATGTATAAACATAGTCTATACATGTATCCCAGCATTAGCAACCCAATCTCTCTACGCACAACTGTCTAAGAGCACACGAACACTTACGACAATGCGCAAATTAAACTCTCCACCACCAAATCGAGCTGCGTAAAAGTCATATTCGGATACAAAGGCAGCGTAAGTTCTCGTTGGGATATTTCATCCGCAATCGGCGTTGCTGGAAAGTCCATTGCCTTATAAGCAGTAAACTCTCGAAAAGAGGGATAATGAATACTCGACTGAATGCCATCTTTCTTCAGCGCCTCGATTACTGCAATCCTATCAATCGAAGCATCCAGTAAAATTGGAAAAATATGATAAGACGCTTCAATATCGTGCATCTCAAGAAAGGGAACGGATACGCCCTTTACATCAGCCAACAGATCACCGTAACGCTGTACCAGCTCACCGCGTTGCTGATTATTCTGTGGTAATTTTCTCAACTGCACCAAACCCAACGCAGCGCGCATTTCATCCATTCGATAATTTAAACCAGGCTGAGCAACGTCATAACTAATCGCCCTACCCTTATGACGATCCAGCGTTAATGTCGTCATACCATGTGAACGGAGATAACGCGCCTTTTGATTAATATCAGAATCAGTAGTGACAAACATGCCGCCCTCGCCAATAGATAAATTCTTATTGGTAAAAAAACTAAAACAACCAATATCCCCCAAAGTACCGCAAGCTTTCCCTTTATAAGTAGCACCTGGTGCATGAGCAACATCTTCTATCAACAGCAAATTACGCTCATCGCAAAGCGCTATAATCTCGTCCATCTCGCAAGGATAACCCGCAAAATGAACCACAATAACTGCTTTAGTTTTAGCTGTGATTTTTTCAGCAATGGTCTCGGCAGAGACATTCCAATCATCGTAAGAAACACTGTCTGCCAATACCGGCGTTGCGCCTGTCATCGCAACCACATTCGCATCCGCAATAAATGTCAACGCAGGGATAATCACCTCATCCCCCTTGCCTACTTCAGCCAAAAGCATTGCCATATGCAACGCCGCTGTACAATTAGTCACCGCAATGGAATGAACCGAGCCACCAAGAAAATTTGAAAACTCATGCTCAAAAGAATTAATCTGCTCACCCATCGTCAACCACTGACTATCGAGCACAGCCATCACCGCAGAAGACTCTGCTGTGTCATAATTTAATTCAAATAAAGGTATTTTCCACATTGCAATCTCTGTTTTGAAATCGGTAAACCACTATTAATCTTTAGCCAAAAAAAATCTCCAATGAGATTGATCACAGTTACTCGGTACTCTTCGAAAGAACGCCTGATCGTCGCACTGAATGATGATCAGGGTCATCTTCGTCAAGATAGGCATACCACGCTCCAGTGTCTACTAAAATACTGTTCATGATAAATTAATGTTTGTCGTTCTACAGCTGAAGTATAAAAGAGTGACTCTCCATTTCAAAAACATCTGACCCGCTTCACTAGTCCCAGCCTCATAAACTTCGGTAATCATTGTACTTATGGTTTTTACCTTCGAACAAATATTAATCCACATAGAGCATATACAAGACCATAGCTGTGCAATGGGAGACTGACACTGAGAACTGCTCAACCGTCCTCCACCAAAAAGCACGAATAATTCAAACGGTATTATTCGTAAATGAAACCGCGTGCCCTGCTTTC
>CAZNYF010000223.1:0-3201 GCA_964577195.1 uncultured Thiotrichales bacterium
GAAACTTTTCCGCGACCGACACATCGGGGCGCTCTAAAGTGTCTCTTAGGTTGGCTATTCGATCATTCCGCTCTTCGACTAAGAATGGCACGTCAAGACCAATAAATTGATCTAGTGAATCTATCATGCTAATCATTAATGGAACTATTTGACGCTCGATTACTGCAATCTTTCCAATCGACTCACTTAGGTCATTTAGATAATTGTTCTGATTATCCACTTGTTTTTGCTGGAGACGGTTGTAAAGTTTCAAACCCTCTAGCACTTTAAGTTCTGTCTTATACTTTGAGACAATATCTTGTGTCTCACCAGCAAGTTTGTCTATAGTTACTTGTGCAGTAACGCCTGCCTCTGCTCTCTTTATCCCTGCTTTTTCAATCTGATCAACGGTCGCAGCCAACGTAAAACTTGATATAACGAAAACGCTAAAAACAAGTAACGTATATTTTAAAAAACTCATTTCTATGCACCATAAAAGTGATTTGTCATGATTTAAACCAGGTGGAATTCTCATTAAATGATTACAGCTTGCAGTCACCCCTGAATCCATCAGAGACTCCTTAAGGTTTAAACGCTCGTTGATACCCGGTTGCTAGGTAAAATCTAATCTTGGTGCTGATTCTAGCAAAATATCTTTGCTTACACCCGCTCCAGAAACGCGGTCATCCGACACATTGAAGAGAAAAGTTGTTTCTAGGGCAGGTCAGCAGTAAATCCTATTCTTGATTTAAGATGGTTATAAATTTTTTTGCTAAAGTAAAAGCATTTGATTTATGTCATCACAGGCCAAGGACACTACCAGGCTGGCCCTCGAGGAAGAGGGCCAGCTGATATAGGTTAACTTTCAGTTGTGAATGGGCATCGCCCACTTTTTGTTGGCATTTTATATGCCCCGATACAGCAGTTTCAATAAATTGTTGTCGCGTAAAAAGCTACTTTCTCTGAAACTGCTACCGTCATGAGGAGCGACTAGCTTAGAAACGTTTGCTAATCGTTACCCTGGCATTAATCGGCTGACCCGTTGAAATGTTGTTATCATTATGCGCTGCCGGAAAATACTCCTCGTCGAACAAGTTTTCAATATTTAACTGTATGTCTGTATTGTTACCCAGGGCATAGAATACCGCTGCATCGACTCGTGTAAAGCTGGGTAGCTCTACATTATTACTAATCGTTGCAAATTGCCCAGATTGGTAGATCAAACCTGCCCCAAAACCAAGCTTCTGGTTGATATTATAGCGACTCCATAGTGAGAACATATCCTCTGGTGTCTGAGCTAACGTACGATTAGGACCAGCAGCGGGATCGCGCCCTACTTCTTCTGAATCCAGGTTGCTGTAACCGACATTAACAGACCAATTCTCTGTAATATCACCGTTTAACTGAATCTCAATACCACTGGTTTCACTGCCAGCTAAAATAAGGGTATTGCCTGCATCAAGAGGGTCAACCGTGGTGAGATTCTCACGCTCTAATTCAAATGCTGATACGGTAAGGCTGAGGGCATTATTAACATCCCACTTGAAACCGATTTCCCTATTGATGAACACCTCAGGCGCCAAAGCTTCATTAGTCAATGAGAGAGTCAGGAACTGGCCGCCAGAGCGAGGCAAGAAAGTTTCGCTATAGCTTGCATATAAGGATATATTTTCTCGAGGCTTCAAAATCAAGCCAATACGAGGCGATATCTCCTCGTCAACCCGGCCTAGCAAGCCATCATTGCCATCCGCTGCCCCATCGGCAACCTCGACACGATCAATAACATCGATATCGAATCTGTCATAGCGAGCTCCAGCGATAACTTTAATATATTTACCGATATCAACTTGATCTTGAACAAAAAGAGACTGAAACTGAACTTGAGTTCTGCGATTTCGATTAAGCTCTGGAAAACCTACTGCAGGGATCGCTAAGGGATCAGAAAAAGCGAAAGTAATTCGGTCGTCTGCACTATCGGTAAAAAAGGTGTCTCGTCTTGTGTTGGTTGTACCTTGGTCACCGTATTCAAAACCAAACAATAGGGTATGCGCCAAGGGACCTGTATCAAATTCTCCGACAACATTCACCTGTGAGATTAAATTTGTCCTGTCCCTCCTGTCAGAATAACCATCCAATGTCACTGTACCCGCCACATCATCAAACCCTACCGCGAAAAGATTTTGGTACAATTTGTTATAATCGGCATACAGTACCGTAGCATCTACGCTCCATTGGCTTGAAATATCGTGATCGATTCGGGTCTTAAGGATATTAGCCTCAAGCTCTGCAAGGTTAATATCACGTTCACCGAAAAATGTATCCCTGAATCCTTCTAAAGGACGTCCATTTAGAGAAGGAACACCACGATCCACCAAACGGTCATCGCTTACATGTTCAAACGAGATAAGAAGAGAAGTGTCCTCGCCAAGCTCTGTCGAAAATGTTGGATTGAACGCGGACCTATTTCCCCCAAAAAAGTCTCTATGATTGGCCAAAGATTCAGCGAATACATTGACTCTAAAGCCTGAATCTTCACTGATGGCGTAGTTGTTATCTATTGTGAAAAAGCCAGAACCGAAACTATTTATACCGGCAGACAAGTCACTAAACTCTTCGTCATAGACGGGCGTTTTGGTTACACGGTTGACAACGCCACCAGCACCACCACGACCAAAAATAAGGGCATTGGAGCCACGTAACACCTCTACACGCTCCAAATTATAGAAGGGTCGAAAGTACTCAGCATCGTCGCGCAAGCCATCTATAAAGAAGTCTGCCTGCGTATTCTGACCACGAATCGTAATCTGATCCCTCTGGCCTTCCCCTTGGCCGACAGAAACACCTGGCGTGTACTGCAGAAGATCACCAATACCTCGAAAACCCTGCTCCTTGATCCGTTCAGCTGAAATAACAGACAAAGACTGAGGAACATCAATCAATAATTCAGGGGTTTTAAAGGCCCGGGTAATGCCTTTCTCAGCCTCTTGCCCAATAACAATAACGTGCTCAATTTCATTGGATTGATCACCGTCTAGGCCATTCTCGCTTTGTGTCTCATTAGCATAAACCATTGTAGGCACCAATAGATTAGCAGTGACAAGCAAAGATAAATTAGATAATTTCATTTATTGAGTTCCGTTTTGTTAGTACGATCGCATGGAATATTAATACAAAACTAACTGAGAATCAATGCTATCTTCATTTTTATTCATAATAATTCAG
>CAZNYF010000224.1:0-3200 GCA_964577195.1 uncultured Thiotrichales bacterium
TGATTAGCCTTTTGGGTTAGCTGATGAGTTTAAAATTTTCTGCCGTACGACCCGCTAAAAAGGTAGCTGCAAATTACTCTGCACACAGAGCAGTTCGTGTTTGAATTTACTTTGAATTCTTTCCAGTACGACCTGTGTCGTGCCTTCAAATCGTAGTGATAGTGACGGTGTGGTGTGTGATTCTCGCGCCAGTCCCCAGCCATCGGCATAGTCCACACGCAGACCATCAATGCGGTTAACCGTTGCCTGATTAAACTCGCTTGCGCGTGATAGTAGTTGATCCATAAAATCTTTTAGGCTGCGCTCAGACTCGAAACCTACTGAAATTTCTGGCGTGTTCACACCATTGGGTAACTCGGCAAAAATCTCAGCGCTAGGGCGCACCTGACTCGCAACAATTTCGAGCATACGTGCCGCAGAGTACAGGCCATCATCAAAGCCGTACCAACGATCTGCGAAGAATAAATGGCCACTGAGTTCTCCGCCAAAGATCGCGCCGCAATCTTGCATTTTCTGGCGAATCAGCGAATGTCCCGATGACCACATTAGTGGTTCACCTTTATGACGTGAAATTTCCGATGCTAAATGACAGCTGGATTTCACATCGAATACGATTTTCCCACCCGGGTTCTGCGCGAGAATATCGCGGCTAAATAGCATCATTTGCCGATCTGGCCAAATGATCTCGCCCTCGGAATCAATTACGCCAAGGCGATCTCCATCGCCATCAAAAGCAAGACCTAGATCAAAATCACCTTCACGAATAACAGTGCGGAGTGTCTCCAAGTTTTTAGGTTCGGAAGGGTTTGGGTGATGATTTGGGAATGTGCCATCTGGCTCACAATAAAGCTCTGTGACGTCACAGCCCATGGCTTTGAATAATGCGGGTGCGGCGATGCCGGCAATGCCGTTTCCGCAGTCAATGGCAATTTTTAATGGCCGCTCCAGCTGAATGCCTGCAAGCACTTCATTTTGATAAATATCAGTGATATCAACGCTAGTCATCTGACCCTTTCCGATGACATATTTTTGCTGTTGTATACGCGCATACAAGGTGCTCAATTGTTCGCTGTGTAGCGGACTACCCTGTACGTTCAGCTTGATGCCGTTGTAATTACCTGGATTATGACTACCGGTGATGATGGCTGAGTTGCCAATATTAAGATGGTGCATGGCGAAGTACGCTAGCGGTGTCGGCACTGCGCCAAGATCAACGACATCCATTCCTGAGTCGAGCAGTGCCTGAATAAAAGCGTCGGCAAATGCAGGGCTGCTTAAACGCCCGTCGCGTGCCACTACGACTTGGGCTTCCTGTTTTTCCAACAGTAACGCTGCGTAAGATTTGCCGATTTGCCGAACGATGTTCGATGTCAGTGTGGAGCCGACAATGCCGCGAATATCGTAGCGTCTAAAAATTGTCTTCGAAGGGAGTTGATCCGTCATACATTCCATCCAGGAGCCGATGGCGCGCTGGCTGGGGTGACAGAATTAATCTCTAGTCTTTACCCGTATGGCCAAACCCACCTTCGCCTCGTTCACTGGCAGAAAAACTTTCTACCAGATTAAAAGAAGCTTGCACTACCGGTATGACTACCAATTGAGCAATTCGTTCGCCCGGCTGGATCGTGAAGCTCTTTTGGCTCCGATTCCAGACGGATACATAAAGCTGTCCCTGATAATCCGAATCGATCAATCCGACCAAATTGCCAAGCACAATGCCGTGCTTATGACCCAATCCCGAGCGCGGCAAAATCGTCGCGGCCAACCCGGGATCGGCAATGTGAATCGCGATTCCGGTTGGAATCAGCTCGGTCTGTCCCGCATCAAGCGCAATCGCAGCGTCCAGACAGGCGCGCAGATCCATGCCGGCGGAACCCGGTGTTTCATAAGCTGGTAGTGGAAATTCCTTACCGACCCTTTTATCGAGAATTTTTATATCAATCTGGTGCATGCTTCTTCGTTTCAAGCCGTTCGGCAATCAAGGCTATTAAATCTCTGCCCAGGGCTTTTTTAGAGGCCACCGGGAAAGACTTTTCTCCGTCAGACCAAAAAACCTGCAAACGATTATCATCGCGGTCAAAGCCCAGGCCATCATTCACAGGATTCGCAGCAATCAGGTCCAGTTGCTTGTTGTGCAATTTGGCTAGCGCATGGTCCTTGAGCTGCTCGGTTTCGGCGGCAAACCCAACACAAAATGGCGATGTTTTTTGCTTGGCAACATCAGCCAGAATATCGGGATTGCGGATCAATGAAAGCTGCAACGAAGCACTCTGCTTTTTGATTTTCTGCGTTTCCACTGTTTCAGGTCGATAGTCACTGACCGCAGCGGTTGCGATAAAAACATCTACACCATTAAGATGCTTTATCACCGCAGTATGCATCTGTTGCGCAGTTTCCACGTTGACTCGGTTCACAAGATGGGGATCGGGCAGAGAAACAGGGCCGGCGATCAATATGACCTCTGCACCCGCACGGACTGCTGCATCGGCCATAGCAAAGCCCATTTTTCCTGAGCTTCGATTGCTTAGATATCGAACCGGGTCGAGCGGTTCGCGGGTTGGCCCTGCGGTGATGAGTACCCGTTTTCCTGCCAAGGATTGATACTCAAGCGCTAGCGCATCAACGATATCTATAGGCTCTTGCATCCGTCCCGGGCCATTTTCGCCACAGGCTTGATCACCTGCTGCCGGGCCAATAATCTGGATATCACGATCACGGAGCAATTGCAGATTGGTAGCGGTTGCGAGGTTCTGCCACATTTGCTGATTCATCGCTGGCGCTACCGCTACCGGCGCTGAGGTTGCAAGGCACAAGGTACTCAACAGCCCGTCTGCCAGCCCCTGCCCCAGTTTTGCCAGAAAATTAGCGGTCGCTGGCGCTATCAACACCTGATCCGCCCAACGCGCCAGCTCGATATGACCCATCGCAGCTTCGTGCTCATCATCAAATAGTTCTGTGCGCACGGCGTTGCCACTCAGAGCTTGAAACGTCATTGGCGTAATAAAAGCCTCAGCACCAGGGGTCATCACAACGCGAACATCTGCGCCCGCCTTGATCAGCAACCGAGTCAGTTCAGCGGCCTTGTAAGCGGCAATCCCACCGGTTACGCCGAGTAGTATCTTTCTGTTTTTCATAGACATGGGGAGAATTTTAGCAGATGCCTTGATCAAGATTACAAAAGCTTGTGATTCTGGTGACCA
>CAZNYF010000225.1:0-3183 GCA_964577195.1 uncultured Thiotrichales bacterium
TAACGAAACAATGTCTGAAGGAAACAACTGGGTGTTTACACGAAAAGTCGCCTAGTACACCAAAAACATTATGTTGAAGGCTCAGCTCATTCTAAATTTTTTATGACTTTTTAAAAACAGCAATTGACTCCACATGTGCCGTATGTGGAAACATATCCATTACCCCGGCGTGGATTAATTTGTAGCCATGTGTGTGCACTAATTCCCCGGCATCGCGCGCCAGCGTTCCAGGGTGGCAAGAAATATAAACAATGATTTTCGCCTTTAATTTGTGAAAGTGCTCTATCACTTCTTTGGCGCCCGATCTCGGTGGGTCAAGCAAAATCTTATCCCACTGTTGCTTGAGCCAGGGTTCATGCTCCAGCTCTGCCATTAAATTTGCAGCGTAATATTGAGTGTTAGAGATACCATTGCTTTTTGCATTTTCATCAGCCCGCTTTAGCATTGCTTTATCCGCTTCGACACCGACGACTTCTTTAACATGGCGAGCGATTGGTAATGTGAAGTTGCCTAAGCCACAAAATAAATCAAGCACCGAATCAGATTTTTCCAATTCCAAAAACTCTATCGCCTTCGCCACCATTTTTTTATTAATCTGGTCATTGACCTGAGTAAAGTCCAACGGTGAAAAATTAACGGTAATATCAAATTGTGGATGTTCATATTGCAGTGGCAATGTCACCTCACCCAATGGTACAACTGTATCTGGCCCACCCGACTGAAGAAACAGCTCAAATCCAAACTGTTTGCCAAATGCTAATAGTTTTGCCTGATCGAGTTCACACAACGGTTCCAAATGTCTAAATACCAGAACTGTAGAACGATCCGTTACCGACACTTCAATTTGCGGAATTAAGGCTCGAGCTTCGAGCGATTTAATCAGCTCACCCAGCTCTGTTAATTTCTCGCCCACGGCGGGAAACAACACTGGACAGCTTTCAATATCGGTAATAAAACTGTTTCTTTTTTCTCTAAAGCCAACTAAAACGCGATCTTTTTTCCGCACATAACGAACACCCAAACGAGCCTTTCTTCGATAGCCCCAAATCTCTGCACGTAGTGGATCAAGTACATTTTCTGGCGTAACTTTTCCAATACGTTCCAGACCATCCAGCATCGATTGCTGCTTGAACTCAATTTGTTTTTCTGGATCAAGATGTTGCAAGCTGCAACCGCCACAGCGATTGAAACTGCTGCAGCCGGGCTCTACCCGATCTGCCGAGGCAGTTAGAACACTCGCGATACAGGCATCGTCGTGCTTACGCGATGTACCGGTATAAGTAAAAGTAATTTTTTCGCCCGGCAATGCGCCATCAATAAAAACCGCTTTACCGTCAATATGGGTGACGCCACGGCCGTCCTGACTCAAGGATTCTATTTCTGCTTCAAACTCGCCTTGAGGAATTTTCTTGCGTCGAAATCTTCTACCCAAAATTCAATACTCCAAAAAATCTTCAAACTGAGCACGAAAGACAACTACGAATCCACCCAGGCATTTGAGAACTCGGTAAAATGTTTTTTATCCGAGGTTTCCAACAGGTTTCTTAATAACTCATATTCTTGAAACAAACCATCATCGGTTAACTTGCCACGCATGTGCTGAAAACGCAGGTAGACCAAATAAGTATTGAGCACATCGGTTTCGCAGTAATTTCGAATATCTTCAATTCTACCATCCAGCCAGGTGTCCCACACTTTAGCGCCACTCATACCCATCTTACCGGGAAAACCCAGTAGCGTAGCGATTTCATCCAGAGGGGCAGCAGAACGCATTTGATAACCTGCAAGCACATCCATTAAATCAGTATGCCTCCATTGAAAACGGTTAAGATAATTATTAAATTTAAAACTACTATCATCTTCACCAACATCCCAATATCTAGGTGCGGCGACTGCTTGCAATAACGCGCGATAATGAATTACCGGCAAATCAAACCCGGAACCATTCCATGAAACCAGGGTGGGTGAATAACGATCCAGACCATCAAAGAAGCGGCGAATGATTTCTTCTTCCGGGGCATCAGCTTCTCCAAGAGACCAAACTTTAATTTGATCGGAATGTCGAAATACAATGGAAATTGCGACAATCTTCTGAAAGTGATGCGCCATAAAATCCCGGCCGGTTTTTTGCACACGCATTTGCTGCATGGCTTTACCTGCATCTTTATCGGAAAGATCTCCCAGATCATAGACTCTGCGTCCACCTTCAACATCCGGGACGGTTTCAATATCAAAAATCATGACATTCATAGTGCTGCTCTTTTAGTTATTCGCTTTTTAATGGGCTGGAAATACGCCGGTAGAAATATAACGATCACCGCGATCACAGATTATCGTCACGAGGGTGGCATTTTCCAGCGCTGTAGCCAACTGGATAGATGCACTAACTGCACCACCTGAAGATATACCACAAAAAATGCCTTCTTCACTCGCCAAACGACGTGTCATTTTTTCAGCATCACTCTGGGAAACCTGCAAAATTGAATCGATTGAGGATTGATTATAGATGGCGGGCAAATACGCATCTGGCCATTTCCGTATACCGGGAATCGAAGCATTTTCATCAGGATGTACACCAACAATCTGAATCTCGGCATTCATCTCTTTTAAATACCGGGCAGTTCCCATGATTGTTCCGGTAGTGCCCATCGCGCTAACAAAATGAGTAATCATTCCATTCGTATCGCGCCAGATTTCAGGACCCGTAGTCTCATAGTGGGCGCGTGGATTATCGGCATTGGAAAATTGATCCAAAACCTTACCCTCGCCTTCGGCTTGCATCTTTAGCGCCAGATCACGCGCCCCTTCCATCCCCTGTTGCTCTGATACCAGAATTAATTTAGCACCATAAGCAGCCATGCTGGTACGGCGCTCTTCAGTCATGGTTTCCGGCATAATCAGCGTCAGTGGATAACCTAGAATCGCTGCCACCATCGCCAGCGCAATACCGGTATTGCCACTGGTGGCTTCGATCAGTCGATCACCTGGTTGAATTTCACCACGCGCTTCTGCGCCACGAATCATCATCAATGCAGGTCGATCCTTGACGGATCCAGCAGGGTTTTGACCTTCGAGCTTGAGCAAAATAACATTCCCTCGACCAGCGTCTATTCGCTGTAATCGAACCAGCGGAGTGTTGCCAATGAGGTCATCTATTGAGGGGTATTTCATCGCAGCATTATA
>CAZNYF010000226.1:0-3051 GCA_964577195.1 uncultured Thiotrichales bacterium
GTATCCGGTATTTCTATGGCGGCTGGAGAAGGCGGCGCACCCACCGGTGATAGTGTGAATATTCGTGGTTTTAGTGCGCGTACCGATATTTTTGTTGATGGTATCCGTGATATTGCCGGTTACTCAAGAGATATTTACAACACAGAAAGTATTGAAGTGACGAAAGGCCCAGGCTCCAGCGTGTCAGGACGAGGTTCAGTTGGAGGCAGTATTAACCTAGTAACAAAATCAGCACGTCTAGACAGTTTTCATGATGTCAGCGTATTAGGTGGAAGCGAAAGTAATTACCGTTTAACAGTAGATAGTAATACGGCGTTAGGTGAAACCACTGCTTTACGCATCAATGCGTTAACCACGGATGGAGATGTTGCCGGACGAAATGAAATTGAAAATGCCATGAATGCTGTTGCGTTATCAGTCGCTACCGGGTTAGGGACAGGTTCACGTACAACAGTCTCGGCAGAATATCAGAATCAAGACCGAGTGCCGGATTTTGGCTTACCATGGGCATCTAATTATTCTGACCGCGATGATCGTGCACTCGCACCTGCATTAGCACCGTTTGCAGGAGGGCCGCCGCCCGTTTCATTCAATAACTTTTACGGTAATGTATTTCGTGATTTTGAAGATATCGAGGTCATGAGTGTTAACGGGACATACGAAAAAGACCTATCAGAAAACAGTTTATTACGTATTCAGGCTCATCATGCCAGCGTCGATCGGCTTTCAATCATGACCGCGCCACGCTTTGTATCTCGAGAAGTAGGCGACGTGAATGTCTTTGGTCTGGACGGTATTCGTATGGGCAATGTAAAAACTCGCGATCAGGAAAACACTACAACAGGCTTACAAGCAGCCTATGTCGCAACGGTCGGGAAACATGACTTTTCTATTGGTGCTGAATTTTACACTGAAAAAGAAGAACGCTGGATCTTAAGTGACAACGATACGGATAATTTATCAGATCTGACTAACGACCTTACCAACCCAAATCCATTTGTGCCTTATAGTGGCAATTACACAAGAACTGGGGTCGTCCACACGGGTGAAGCTACTACGGTTGCGCTTTATGCTTTCAACACCACCAAACTTAGCGATCAATGGACACTGAATGGTGGCTTGCGGTTTGAGAATTATGACTCAGAGACAATTGCTATCCCCAGACGCGAAACTGAATTCGTCACTTTAGCTCGTGATGATGATATGCTTAGCTGGAATATTGGAGTTGTGCGCAATATACAAAAAAATGGCATGGCTTATTTCAGTGTTGGTAAATCATTTAATCCATCCGCAGAAGATCTAACCGCCAGGACTTCTGGCAATGAAATTGACCTAGATCCTGAAGAAAGTTTAGGTTTTGAATTAGGCACCAAATGGAACCTCTTTGATAACCGTTTATTAGCCAGTGCTGCGCTTTTCCGTACAGAAAAAACCAATGCTCGCAGCGATGATCCTTTTGATGGAGATGGTGGTGATGATAGTCGCGCGGATGTTTTAGAAGGCGAACAAGTTGTACAAGGTATTGAACTCAGTGCTTTAGGTCAAATCACACCACAACTGGCGGTTACAGCGGGTTATACATTTCAAGACAGCGAAGTTACAAAAGCCAGCGGCGACGATGCGGTACAAATAGGTAATCAACTAAGGCGTACACCTGAGCATTCGTTGAGTGTCTGGGCAAAATATAAAGTCAACCCTAAACTAACCACTGGGTTAGGCTTTCAATATGTTGCGGAGCGTTATAATAGCTCTTCTCCTGGAAGTCGAGAGCTAGCGCCAGATTACAATACTGTTGATGTGATGATGGCTTATCAAGTCAATAAAAAACTCGCCGTTCAATTCAACGGCAACAATATCACCGATGAGCGTTATATTGATTTAGTGGGTGGTGGACACTTTGTCCCAGCCCCTGGTCGAAGTTTTAACTTGTCAGCCAACTACTCCTTCTAAGTAGATTAAGAAGCATCCTTGGGCATTGGTGAGGGTTAAGCGCAGAGGCATCGTAAATATAGATGTGTCGCCAACGCCAACAAGATATACTCTTTGCACTCAATACCCCGTTTGAGTGCAAAGAGTACATTAACCTAAATTTAGTCACCTAATGATTTGTTTTCTCTGAAATTGAAACTCTCTCAATGTTATTAAGTATCCCTCAAGTATTAAATAAAGACCAAGTCGCGCAAGCTCGCGCTATATTAGAATCTGCAGAATGGATTGACGGAAGTGTCACGGCAGGTTATCAATCAACCCTTGCTAAAAACAATATTCAACTGCCTGAAGAGTCCGAAGCTTCTAGACAGGTTGGCGATATGATTTTAGAGGCTTTGGCTCTTCAACCCATTTTTATGTCGGCAGCCTTGCCATCTAAAATATTTCCACCTTTATTCAATTGTTATCAAAATGGACACGCCTTTGGCGAACATATAGATAATGCCGTGCGGCATGTAAAAGGCGTACCTGTAAAAATTCGTACCGATCTATCCATGACCCTGTTTTTATCAGAACCGGAAGAGTACGATGGTGGTGAACTAATTGTGCAAGATACTTACGGCGAACACTCTGTTAAATTGACCGCTGGCGACATGGTTCTCTACCCATCTACAAGCTTACATCGCGTAACGGCTGTAACACGAGGTCAACGTTTATCCTCATTTTTTTGGCTACAAAGTATGGTTGCTCGTGACGATCAACGTAGTCTACTGTTTGATCTGGATACTGCGATCCAGCAATTACGTGAAAGTTCTGATGATGATTCTGCATTAATCAAACTTACAGGCGTGTACCATAATTTGTTACGACAATGGGTTCATACATAAATTCTATTCAAGCTATTGTTAATCAATGATCTATATTCGGACTGAACGCGGTATTAGAGTCTGGCTCCATTGATATTAAAATCACTTTGAAATTATGCCGTAAAGATTGAATGCTCTCAGATCGTTGCGTAGAATGACAATGCGCCTTCTGAGAGCATCCCATCTGAAACAAAAATCCTACGTTAAAGTTACGGAAGTTATTTAATCCTGAGTCCTTAATTATAAATCACTTAAT
>CAZNYF010000227.1:0-3041 GCA_964577195.1 uncultured Thiotrichales bacterium
GCATCGCATAAATCTGCTGTTTTAAACATAGTCCTTTACCCCACATTATTGGTTAAACCTTATTTCTTTTGAATATGGAAACACATGCGAATAATGTCCATTAAGAATATCCTGCTGTACCGACTGCCAGTAATTTACATCAAGCAAATCAGCATGGTGTTTCAGGAAGATCTTTCGCAATTTTGGCTTGCCGAATAGAAACGGCAGAAATTCCTCTGGAAAAATATCCTTTGGGCCAATTGAATACCACGGCTCAGCTGCCAATTCATCTTCCGGGAAACGTGGCTCAGGTATTTTTCTAAAGTGACAATCAACGATTAGATCAATTTCATCATAATCGTAAAAAATCACTCTGCCATGACGCGACACACCAAAGTTCTTGGTAAGTAAATCTCCAGGAAAAATATTGGCGGCTGCCATTTCCTTAATGGCATTGCCGTAACCTAGAATTGCATCTTCTATTTTTTTATCCGATGCCTCTTGCAAAAATAAATTTAGCGGGCGCAGCCTTCTTTCAATATAGAGATGGCGAATAATGACATTTTCACCTTCAATTTCCAGACTCCTGGAAATTTTCAGGTTTAATTCTGCTAACAACTCATCTGAAAACCTTGATAAAGGCAAAGACACATAGGAAAACTCTAGCGTATCAGCCATGCGTCCGACCCGATCATGCATTTTTACCATCTGGTATTTTTGCTTCACTTGGCTGCGCGTGGTTTCTTTTGGCGCAGGAAACTCATCATTAATGACCTTAAAAACAAACGGGTATGATGGTAGCGTGAACACGCTCATAACCATCCCCTTAGTGCCTGAGCTAATCACCAGTTGATCATTAGAGTGCGCAAGATGATGTAGAAAGTCTCTATAGAACTCTGTCTTACCCTGTTTTTGCAAACCAATAGCCGTATAAAGTTCGGCGGCTGTTTTTCGTGGCAGCATTTTTTTTAAAAACCGCACGATTGAGGATGGGATTTCAGTATCCACCATGAAATAGGCACGCGAGAAACTAAAAATATTGGTAATGTCTTTTTTTCCCGCTACCAACGCATCCACCACAACCTGACCTTTTTCGTTATTTAGTAATGGAATAACAAATGCGCGATAGCCAACGCCGTTAAAAGCTCGACCAACAATATAGGCTGCCTTGTTTCTGTAAAATAATGAAGAAACAATTTGCAGTTGAAAACTTTCTGGTTGCTTGCGCTCAGGCTCAAAACCGGATTTGAAACTTTCAATGAGAAACCCGACATCTCGCTGATGGTCTTCAAACGGTAAACCAATATCAAATTTACCAAGAATGGATTCAACCATCGAACCAAGTCTTTCCCGGCAGGGATAAAAACTATAATAGATTGGCTTGTCAGCAGTTAAGTATTCTGTCGATGTGCTCGGACGGATAAAGATATTGGCGTTATTGTAGTAGCGCCTATCAAATAAATAGGTGAACACCGAATTAAAAAAAGTTTCCGCCAGCTCGGGTTGCTTATGGTCATATAGGAGTTGAATGTAATGCTGTTTAACCAACTGCCATAGAGGTGTATCCAGATTATCCAGATCCAGTTCGGATTTTAATCGCTCTGTGGCTTCCGTCACGCGTTGGGTGTAAAGCGTAATGCGCTCAATTGAGACGGCTTTTTCACCTTCCCAGTCTGCTTCGATAAATCGTGTTTTGGCTTCCCGAGTAATTATGAGGAAAATACGATAATGCTTGTCAAACACAGCCAGTATGATTGCAGCAATTCGGTTGGCTTTTTGTCGTTGCGCTGGTTCTGTTGGTAAGGTCGCTGACTGGTACTGTGTATTCATCAGCACGACGGTATTGTCTGCTACACCCTGCTGCTGTCGTTGACGATGATTTGATTTGTCTTTACCCATACTAAAAAACTAGCACAACTTCCTCTTAATATCCGAGGAACATACTAATATTTGTTTAGAACTATAATTATCTATATATAGTATTGATTTTATTGATATCTAATATAGACCTTTTTCAGACTAAACAGCTAAAATGTGACTGATACTGATCAGAACTTTAGGTATTCGTCATATCATTCCAATGAAAACAGGGTGCTTCCTGGTGATCCTGAAAACTCAGTTTTATCGGTCATAACAACATGAAAGCCTGCAATCTACTCAAAGAGTTACGCGCCTTCTGCACCACTCGGGAAGAAGGCAGTATGAGCAAAGCGGCGGAGGTGCTGTACACCAGTCAGCCGACGGTCTCACTGCAAATTAAAACACTCGAAGAGCAACTGGAAGTCCAGTTATTCGAGCGTCACGGCCCCAAATTGATCATCACCACTGAGGGGGAGATTCTCTACAATATTGTGCAGCCGCTGGTGCTGGGCATTGACCATCTAAAGGATACCTTCAAGGCTCATTATAGCGACCTTGCAAGCGGGGAGCTCATCATTGCGGCTGAAGAGTCAACCATTCTCTACACCCTGCCAGACCCCATTCAGGCATTCGTTGAGCAATATCCCGGTATCCGACTGAAAATCGCTAACGTCTCGGGTGGCGATGGCTACAAGATGCTGACCGCCGAGGAGGCCGATATTTCAATCAGCTCTTTGCTCACTGTACCGGAAGATGTCGAATATCATCCTTTTGTTTCCTACGCACCTGTTTTGATTACACCGCGAGGGCATCCACTTTCAAAACTTGAAAAAGTCACTTTAGAAGATATTGGCAAATATGGATTGGTGTTACCTTCTAGTCAATTTAGCAGCTGGCGCATGGTAAAAATGGTGTTTGCCCTGAATGGCGTGAATTATAAAATCGTTCTGGAAACCGGCGGTTGGGAAATTGTAAAACGCTATGTTTCGATCGGTTTGGGCATTTCAATTCTCACCCGAATTTGTCTGACTGAAGAAGACCAGCAGCAATTCGAAATTATCCCGATTGATGAATATTTTCCAAGCCGGAAATATGGCTCAGTGGTGCGCAAAGGAAAGCCCCTTTCCGCACCTGCCACAAAGTTTCTGGAGATTCTCCATCAGCAGTTTCAATAATCCGCAGTAGTGTGACAACTACTTTTT
>CAZNYF010000228.1:0-1720 GCA_964577195.1 uncultured Thiotrichales bacterium
GATCAGTTAGAGCAAGCCAATATCGTTGAAGGTATGCAGTGGCTTAAAAAGCAAAAGAACGCTGAAATATTGAGCGAAGGGTTTGTAGGTGATCTGCACAAACGGTTATTTGGGCAAGTCTGGAAGTGGGCAGGTAGGTTTCGACGAACGGAAAAGAACATTGGGATTGATCCGATCCAGATCGCAATTCAATTGCGACAGCTTTTAGATGATACGCGCTACTGGATAGAGCATAAGACCTATCCACCCATAGAACTTGCTGCGCGCTTTCATCACAAGCTGGTATTGATCCATCCATTTCCAAATGGAAATGGCCGCCATGCGCGCATCATGGCGGATGCAATACTCACCAAGCTCATGGATGCGCCTGCGATTGATTGGGCAGGAGGCTATAAATTAGAAGCAATGAATGAGCGCCGCGATCAATATATTGTGGCACTTCGCGCTGCTGACAAACATGATTTTACAAAGTTGTTCGAATTTGTCGGTGCGTAAGATTTTTGATCAGGTAAAATAACGCCCTTTACAAAATTTAAGTACAAACACGGATTTTTTAGGGTATGGCTGACAGCAATTTTATTAATGAAATCAAGAGACGACGCACGTTTGCTATCATCTCCCACCCTGATGCCGGTAAAACCACCATCACTGAAAAGTTGCTGTTATTCGGACGCGCAATTCAGCTGGCAGGCACCGTTAAAGGTCGCAAAGCCGCGCGCCATGCCACCTCTGACTGGATGACGATGGAAAAAGAGCGTGGTATCTCTATTACCTCATCGGTGATGCAGTTTCCGTATAACGATTGCGTTGTTAACTTGCTCGATACACCTGGGCATGAAGATTTCTCCGAAGATACCTATCGCACACTGACCGCGGTGGATTCAGCATTAATGGTGATCGACGTTGCCAAAGGGGTTGAGGAACGCACCATTAAGCTGATGGAAGTTTGTCGGCTGCGCGATACGCCGATTATGACCTTTATTAACAAGCTCGATCGTGAAGGCAGAGACCCGATTGACCTGCTCGATGAAGTTGAAGAAGTGCTGAAGATTAAATGTTCGCCCGTTACCTGGCCAATCGGCATGGGCAAGCGTTTAAAAGGTGTTTATCACCTGCACAATGATCGAGTTCATTTGTACGACCCAAATCATGGCGGGAAAATCCAGGAAGGTGAGCTGATTGAAGGACTGAATAATCCGCGCTTGAGCGAATTGCTGGGTGATCAGGCGGATGAGCTGCGTGAAGAAATTGAACTGGTCAAAGGTGCCAGCCACGAATTTGATCTGGACGCCTATTTGAAAGGTGAATTAACGCCAGTCTACTTTGGTTCTGCGATTAATAATTTCGGCGTGAATGAATTGCTCGACGATTTTGTAAAATACGCGCCGCCACCGTTATGGCGACCCACTGCAACGCGGAAAGTACAGCCGGAAGAAGAAAACTTCACCGGGTTTGTATTTAAAATTCAGGCAAATATGGATCCGCAGCATCGAGACCGGATCGCCTTTACCCGAATATGCTCAGGGACTTTTGAAAAAGGCATGAAGCTGCATCAGGTGAGAACCGGCAAAGAGGTGAAAATCAGCGATGCACTGACCTTCATGGCGGACAGTCGTGATCAGATCGAAAGAGCTTATCCGGGCGATATTATCGGCCTGCACAATCACGGCACGATCCGTATTGGCGATACCTTTACGCTGGGTGAAAAACTACAATTTAC
>CAZNYF010000228.1:1820-3040 GCA_964577195.1 uncultured Thiotrichales bacterium
CGCTGGATACTCAGCAAAGACGAAAAACGCCTTGAAGAATTCAAGAAAAAAGCCGCGCAAAACCTGGCGATAGATCATGGTAACGATCTGGTCTACATCGCCCCGACCCATATCAACCTGCAAATGGCGCAGGAAAAATGGCCAGAAATAGAATTCCACGCCACGCGTGAGCATGGCGTGGAAGGGTGAGGTTGGCGAGTTTTAGCAGATGAAAATCCAGCCAAATCCTGGAAAGTAGATCCAGCAATCTCCGCTGCTTTTGGTGCTGCTACCCTGTTTTGCCTGGATGTTATCGCGATCCTGTAATGCAGGGGTCGAATCGCTATCCAGCTCAGTAGCGATAGCAGGTAGCGCGATCACAGCAGAAAGTAGCGCAGTAAGGATTATTTTTTTCAGGTTCATTGAGTGACTCCATATTGTTGTGGGGTGGAAAAGAGCAGATTACGAAAGAAGGATTGATCCTCTAAGTGTTATCTGAAATTAAGCGAAATTTTACCGAATAAAATGCGTTCCTGATTCAGCGTCGAAGGGGCGGCTGTGGTCAACGGGAGAAACGCATCATTGCTGGCAATGTCCTCAAATTCAAATGAGTGATCAAAGAGATTGTTGATACCAATCGTGATGTTGCCCTTGCGGTTGGCAAATCGGTAGCTGGCAGCAATATTAGACATCCAGAAACGGTCTTCGCCCTGTTTTGAAACACTACCAGGTAGATTAAGAATAAAATCCCCTTGCTGGTCATAATAGGTGGCTGAGGCTTCCAGCCCAAAACCAGAGGGATGAAAATATCTAGCTTTGAGTGGCAGCTGATGGGTCTCAAGCCGTTCAATGCCACCCGGTGCAAAACGGTTGGCTTCAGCGGGTGATGTGAGTGATTGCTTCAATACGAATCGGTTGCTTGAATATCCAGCGGAAACTGCCAGATTGGAATGGATGGTCCAGCTGATGTAGAGATTTGCCAGATTACGGGTTGTTTGGATAGATTGAACTTGATCTATCGTATCTGCTGCACTGAAATCTCTAACTACTAATGGCAGCTCACCATCGCGGTAAATATGACTGATTCCCCAGGATACGTCTGAACTGAGTGAACCTTCCAGATTGAGACCGTAGTTCCAGGCGAGGCTGTGGCTAGGCTCGTCGAAGAGTTGATTAAACCCCATAATTTGGGTGGGTTCCAATGTCTGGTAGAGCGATGCGGTGATGTTGGACTGGAGTGT
>CAZNYF010000229.1:0-3002 GCA_964577195.1 uncultured Thiotrichales bacterium
TATAGCTCTCTGTAGAGCCTGCCGGGGTTGAAAATGCCTTTTGGGTCGAGTGATTTTTTGACGTTTTTATGCAGCTGAAAAAGTGCCGGATCGAGTGGCTGAAAGCGTTCAGCTTTCACAGTATTGTCATCAGAACCCGCTTTGAACAGGGTCGCGTGGCCCCCGTGTGTTGCAACGGCCTTTCTCACAGTTTCTGCACTTAAATCGGTTTTCAACCAGCGAATGCCACCGGCCCATTCGAGCAAATACTCACTATCAGATACTGGTAGAGGCGCGGAGGGCTTGGTGGAAATTCTCCAGATTGATTGTGCCGTTTTGAACCACGGGTGCTGGTGATTTTTTAGGTCGCGCCAGAAGGTTTCCTGATGATCGAGTTGATCAGCATTCATCGAGCGGATGGTTTGATCTACCGATTGCTCGTCGCCTGAAATTCTTAAAAACAGGTTCTTGCCATCGTAAGCGGTCGCTGAAAAGTTGCGAGGGTCTCGATGCCAGAGGCGCAATTGTTGCAGTGCTGAGTTGCTGTCCATTGTCCAGCTGAGTGTTTTCTCACAAGCGGGTAAGGGGCGAAGTTTGAATGAGACTTCCAGTAATACGCCTAGCGTACCCATTGCGCCAGACATGAGTCGAGAGAGGTCGTAGCCAGCAACGTTTTTCATCACTTGTCCGCCAAATTGGAGTATCTGGCCTTGTCCGTTAATAATTTTAACGCCGAGCAGTGCATCTCTGACGGAGCCGGTATAGGGGCGTCTGGGGCCTGATAATCCTGAAGCAACTGCGCCGCCGATAGTTGCCTGCCCGTTAAAATTTGGCGGGTCGAAAGGAATCATCTGGCCATTCTCGGCGAGCCGGTTTTCCAATGAGGTAAGTGGCGTGCCAGCGCGGACAGTAACAACGAGCTCAGTAGGTTCGTAAGCGATGATGCCTTGATGGGGCGATAGTTCAAGCGTTTGATCAGCTTCTACAGGGTTGCCATAGAAACCCTTTGAGTCGCCACCCGAAATTTGCAGTGTGTGACCTGATTCCAATGTGCTGAGTACGCGGGTCTGAAGCGCCTCACTAATATCGTTATCGTGCATCGCTAAAAGCGGGGTAGGTCAGGGTGGGGCAACTCACCGTTGTGAACGTGCATGGCACCGAATTCGGCGCAGCGATTCAAGGTGGGTACGGCTTTACCGGGATTGAGCAAGCCCTGTGGATCAAAGGCAGCTTTAATCGCATGGAACTGGGTTAGCTCATCATCCTTAAACTGGATACACATTTGGTTAATTTTCTCGATACCGACACCGTGCTCGCCGGTGATAGTGCCACCGACTTTAACGCTGAGTTCGAGAATATCTGCACCGAAAGCTTCTGCTTTTTCCAATTCTTCGGCAATATTCGCATCGTAGAGAATCAGTGGGTGCAGGTTGCCATCTCCAGCATGAAAGACGTTGGCGACCGCCAGGCCGTACTGTTCACTGAGCTGGCTGATGGTGGTCAAAACCTCACCTAAATGTCGGCGCGGAATGGTGCCGTCCATGCAGTAATAGTCGGGGGATATTCTGCCCACAGCAGGGAAGGCTGCTTTTCGACCCGCCCAGAATCTTGCGCGTTCTTCTGGATTTGAGGCGGCACGGACTTCGCTCGCGTGATGGGCACTGAGGACTTCGCGAACCTTATCTGCTTGTGGTTCGACTTCGCCAGCAACACCATCCAGCTCGCACAGTAAAATAGCTTCGGCATCACGGGGGTAGCCTGCTTTGGCGAAATCTTCAGCAGCTTGGATAGCGAGTTTATCCATCATTTCCAATCCGGCGGGGAGAACCCCTGAACCGATGATATCGGCAACCGCATTGCCAGCGTTTTCGACAGAATCAAAAGCCGCGAGCAGTACCTGAACTTCTGCCGGGCGGGGACGGAGCAGCACGGTAATCTCCATGACAATACCGAGCATGCCTTCAGAGCCGTTCAGTAGTGCGAGCAAATCATAGCCTGGAGAGTCGAACGCTTCTGCACCAATGGTGATGAGTTCGCCATCAATGGTCATTATTTTGAGCTGGCGAACATTGTGTACTGTTAACCCATATTTTAAGCAATGTACGCCGCCGGAATTTTCCGCAATATTGCCGCCGATTGAGCAGGCGATTTGGGAAGAGGGATCGGGTGCATAGTAGAGATCGTATTCAGCCACAGCTTCAGAAATAGCCAGATTACGAACGCCGGGTTCGACAGTGGCTAGACGATTATCGGTATCAATATTCAAAATTCGGTTGAATTTAGCCAGCCCCAGGAGGATGCCATCTTCTAACGGAAAAGCCCCTCCGGAAAGCCCGGTGCCTGCACCACGCGCCACAATCGGAATTTGCTGCTCACGGCAATAGCGAACCACTTCTTGGGTCTGTTGCAATGTTTCAGGCAATGCGACCGCTAACGGTGTTTGCCGGTACACGGGCAGTCCGTCGCATTCATAGGGATGCAAATCTTCTTGCTCGTGCAGCAAGCAGCCGGATGGCAGCAGATTACTGAGACCCTTGATCAATCGGGATTGTTCCTCAGTTGAGCGTTGTTTAGGCTGGCGGTCTGGTAACATGAGCTTTCTTAACGGCTTTATGGTGGGGATGATTTTATGGTTTTAGCATCATACTCGAACTCAACTGTGATTCGGAATAGGCGTACCAGATGCAGACATTAGCCATTGCACTAGGCGGAGCATCCGGTGCACTGATGCGCTTTTGGGTTTCCAACGGAGTTTATGCAGTACTTGGGCGCAGTTTTCCCTACGGAACGCTGGTGGTCAATGTATTGGGTTCTCTCTTAATGGGGTTTCTGTCTTTTTATCTGCTAGAGCGAATGAACCTGACAGCCGAATGGCGAGCAGCCATTCTAATTGGTTTTCTGGGTGCGTTTACAACCTTTTCGACCTTCTCGATGGAGACCATCTACTTACTGGAGAACGGAGCAGTTTTACGTGCGTTCTTAAACATGATCGGTAGCGTGGTGCTCTGTGTTGCGGCCGCCGG
>CAZNYF010000230.1:0-2992 GCA_964577195.1 uncultured Thiotrichales bacterium
CAAGAACCACTTTTCAGGAATCACTGTGAAATCCGGCTCCCCGCCCCGCCCACGTAAAAGATTTGGCCAGCACTTTTTGCATGACAAATATGTGCTGCAAAAAATTGTTGATGCGATAGATCCGCACACTGAAGACGCCTTGGTAGAAATTGGTCCAGGGCAGGGTGCGCTCACCTTTCCGCTATTAAAACGCTGCGGTAAACTCCAGGCAATTGAAATTGATAACGACCTCGCCGAGCGATTACCCAAGCAAGCAGCAGAATTTGGCGAGCTGCAAATTTACAATACCGATGCACTGCGTTTCGATTTTACCCAACTGGTTGATCAGCCCCATTCTCTGCGCGTGGTTGGCAACCTGCCCTACAATATTTCCACACCACTGTTATTTCACTTGATCAAATCCATCGACAGTATTCAAGATATGCATTTTCTGCTACAAAAAGAGGTGGTTGACAGACTCGCCGCGGGGCCGGAAGATAGAAAAAGCTATGGTCGATTGAGCATAATGGCACAGTACTATTGTCATGCAGAATGGCTCTTTGATGTTAGCCCTGGTGCGTTCAAACCCCCGCCAAAGGTAGATTCTGCGGTAATCCGCCTGACACCGCGTAAACAGCCGGAGGTTAAAGCGCAGGACTTTCAGCATTTTTCATCGTTGGTACAACATGCGTTCTCACAGCGACGCAAAACCCTGCGCAAAAGCCTCAAGAAAATTGCCTCTGATGAGCATTTCATTGCGGCCAACATCGACAGCGGTTTGCGCCCGGAAACACTGTGGATTAATGATTTTGTGAATTTAAGTAACACAATTATTGAAACCACGAAACATCAGAGCTAACATCTGTCTGAAGTGTTACGAATGACACAATATCAATAATCAGGCATTTTCAATGAGTAACGAACCCACAGATCAATTTAGCGTCGCGGTAGAAACCCTCTACTTAAAATCAGAATCAGCACCCGACGATTCACGCTATGTATTCGCCTATACTGTCACCATCGAGAATATCGGCGACCGGCCCGCACAGCTAATCAATCGTCACTGGATCATCACCGATTCCAATGGGCGAGTTCAAGAGGTTCAAGGCGAAGGCGTGGTGGGTGAAAAACCTTTAATCAAGCCCGGCGAAGGTTTTCAATACACTAGCGGCACCATGCTGGAAACTCCGGTTGGCACTATGGAGGGTAGCTATCAAATGCTCACTGAAGACGGAGAGAACTTTAAAACGCCGATCCATCCCTTCACACTATCTATCCCGCAAGTTCTGCACTAAAAGCCATCTAATGCATAGCGACTCGTTCTGAATCATGGCCGTTTACGCTATCGGCGATATTCAGGGATGCATGGACGAACTCATGCGACTGCTGGAAAGAATTCAATATGATCCCGCTAAAGATCAACTCTGGTTTGTTGGCGACATTGTAAATCGCGGGCCAAAATCTCTGGAATCGCTGCGCTTTGTGGCGAACCCTGCCAACAATGCCATTACCGTTTTAGGTAATCACGATTTAAACCTGCTCGCCGTCAGCGAGGGCGTCAGAACCGTTAAACGTCACGATACGCTCAATGATATCCTCAACGCAGACGATGCCGCCGACTTACTCCAATGGCTACGCCGGCAACCTTTATTGCATCACGATAAAAATCTGAAAACGGTGATGGTACACGCTGGGTTTGCGCCGCAATGGAAATTAAAACACGCCAAAAAATATGCCAAAGAAGTTGAGAGCGTGCTCGCTGGATCAAACTACCGAGAATTTTTGCACGCCATGTACGGCAACAAACCTAACAAGTGGAAAAAATCCCTGCAAGGCATGGAACGGCTTAGATTTATCACCAATGCATTCTCCCGGATCCGTTACTGCGATCAAGAAAATCGCTTGAATATGGAAGAGCACGGAGCGCCCGGAACACAATCTAAAAAGCTCACACCCTGGTTTGCCATGCCAGAACGAAAAAGCCAAAAAACAAGAATAATTTTCGGCCACTGGTCAACACTCGGACTAAAGTTTTCCCATAACACCATCGGACTCGATACCGGCTGTCTATGGGGTGGCGAATTAACCGCTCTGCGGCTCGACACCGCCGAGCCGCAAATCATCAGTATTGATTGTGACAGGGTAGTACAACCAAAACTGTAATGATCGACAATAAATATGATATTGAGATCCCGGAAGGTCTGACCTTACATGCGATACCCGCCGGGCCTGTGGTGCGATTTTATGCCTGGGTAATTGATCTGCTAATTCGCGCGGCAATTTACCTCATCGTGATCCTGGCGCTGTCAATGCTGGGAGAAATGGGATGGGGGCTGGCTATGATCGTCATGTTCGCAATGGAATGGTTTTACCCGGTTATTTTTGAAGTGCTCCGCGATGGCGCAACACCGGGGAAAAAGACCTTCGGCCTAAAAGTCGTACACGATGATTTAACCCCAATAGGCTGGCAAGCATCAATGCTAAGAAACCTGCTCCGTAGCATCGACTTTTTACCTATATTTTATTTATTCGGTTTAATTTCAATACTGTTGAATAAGAAATTTCAGCGACTGGGAGATCTTGCAGCGGGTACGCTTGTTATCCACAGACATCAACAAGACCAAGCATTACCTCAACCCACCTTACCTGCCAAAGCCCCTCAACACACGCTCATTCCCAGTGAACAACAAGCCATTCTCAACTTTTCGCAACGCTATCCCACCATGACCCACGCACGCAGCGATGAACTCGCGCGTACTACTGGCCCGTTAATTAAATCCAGTGACGATGCCGTGACAGAACTACTTTCGATTGCAAAATGGATTACGGGCAAACGTGACTAGTACATCAACCAGTCCAAAGTGTCGGTATCAGCGCAAACCAACGTGTTCAGAACAAGGCATTGCTGTAAAGCCATGGTTGTTCCATGTCGAGCAGCAATCACGCCGTGCTGGACGCGTTGGTTTGCGCCCTTCGGGTGAGCCTTCAAGCGGTCATCTGCGGCTTAATTTTT
>CAZNYF010000231.1:0-2991 GCA_964577195.1 uncultured Thiotrichales bacterium
CGAGCATCGAAAATACTGGCAATGAATCAAGGGTTGTATAACGGTTTTCTGGCAGTCGGGTTGTTGTGGGGGTTAAGTCTGGGCAATAAAGGTGTTGCGATTACTGCATTTTTTCTGGGGTGTGTATTGGTTGCTGGTGTTTTTGGCGGTTTGACGGCTAATCGAAGAATTTTGTTTATTCAAGCATTACCAGCCGCGTTGGCACTCCTGTTACTGTTTCTAGTATAGACAAGAGACGAAGCTGGTTACGAATACCGGATTGGAAACCCCCTTGTGAATATAAATGGGCGTCGTGAACCTTAACCGTGGATCTTCCAGTTGATTGCCACTCACTATTAATCAGAGATGTGGCTCTCTTTTTGTTTCGTATGCGGAGAATCACTGCTTCGTTTAAGCAATTGTCAGCTGAATTCTTATCCTGAGCGATTCTACTCAGGACAGAAAACAACTAACCACATTACTGGATCTAAAGAAAATCCCCAGAGTTATCGATGGCATTTACACGTAGACCATCGGGGTTGGTATCACCCGCATCGGGTATCCACGGAGCGAGACAGTTGCGGTCTTTTACGCAGGGGTCGGTGAGGGTGTCCAAAAACTCAACAAGGTCGTCAACATTCTCATCCGTAAATCGCACATTCTGGTGGACTTCGGGCACATCGGCAGTGCGATTCGCTGCTAATTGAGCCAACGCAAACTGTGTATTTGTCGACATATCAAGAGCCTGTATGGTCGGGTTTAACTGTGAAAAGTCATAGTTTGCCACTGCTTTTGCCGGATTCAGCATATGCCGTACCATGGCTTCGAGTGACGTGTATGCTCCGGTATGTCCCCATGGTCCGGTTACATTTACGTTTAGCAATGTCGGAGTTCTGAACTTGTACATGTCTGCAGGGTTGCGGCTTTCTCTGAATCGACCAAAGTCATCATTGCTTAAAATCCCATTGTTATCGCCTTTTCCCCGGCCAATTTGTGGTGTTGCCAATACGTGATATTGCTCATCCGTAAAGAAATCGCCGGTATGACAGGAAGCACAGTTTGCTCCACCATTTTCAATGCTACTGAAGAACAGGATTGCACCACGTTGGGCTGATTCGCTAATGGCATTTTCATCGCCTTCCACAAATGCTTTCCAAGGTGTATTGACAAATACTTGTGAGCGCTCGTATTCACCAATGGCATCGGCTATGCGGGCGTAAGTGATGGTTGAATCACCAAAAGCTGCGCTGAATTCTGTATCCCAGCCACCAAATGCTGACATTTTTATCTCGAGTGAATTACGGACGGAGTCATTACTGTTGCCTGCCTCAAAAATAAACCCGCGCATTTCTTCGGGTGAAGTGACAGGGAAGCGGGCTTGCGCGGTTACCAGTGTGTTTCCGGAATTTGGATCAGCGACACCGAAGGCTGAATCAGGTGTCCGTATACCTGAGCCATCGTCACCGTTTTTACCCGCCGTTTTCCCTAGACTCTCCACTCGACCATCATGAAATAGTACCTGATCCCATAGAGCTAAATTGAACGTTGTGGGGGCATTTCTTGGCACCGTGGGTCCACCATCAAAATGGGTTGAAGTGCTGTCGTGAAATCTCCCCGGACCAAGCAAATCGGAGGTTTTAGCGCCGACGCCAATCGGTAGGGATAAATTGTCGCCACCACCTAATGTAGGGTGATGACAGGTGACGCAAGCCGAATCATGGTTGCCACCTAAACCTTTAGTAAAGAACAGTTTTTTTCCTAGTTGCACTTTTGGGTCATCAATTGAAGGAAGAATTCTACCGGTGGTCGGATCACCGGTGATTCCGGCAGTGCTTATCAAAGACAAGAGTTCACTAGCACTCGTGTTGGTATTGAGATCCCGGCTAGTATCGACATTATCATCACTACAGGCAGTCAGTAATAGAAAGATTGAGGCGACAGATATTACCTCGAATAGATTAGGTTTAATGATTCCTGCTTTTTTTCCGAACATATATTTGTCCCACTATGTGAAATTAGTATTAACCACTCTTTCCCGTTACCAACGTAATTAAGATCATGCAGATAACAGCGCGGAATATTGGATATCGCAGATCGAAAGAAGTTCATTATTTCGGTTCAATTCACCGCGTAATTTTCGACGACTACTTACTCAAGTCTCTAAACAAATTAATGCTCGGTTTCATACGTGTAATACTTTACAGGCGGAAATTTTCTCTAAGTAGAGATTTGCAGTGCGTGCCCCAGTTTGTGGCGAAATCATTTTGCCTTGATTATTTAGGGTCGCCTGATTTTTTAAATGTAGAGTTTTCCAGTAAAATGATGCATTGGATGTAATTAGTGTGTTGTTCGTCTCTTGGCTTGAAAGTGCGTGACATTGCAGAAATGGATAATTGCACAAGTTGAATTTACTACGCTTTTTCGAGTCATAGTCGAATATATATTTATGATTAAGAGGGCGTCAAACGATGATTGGTCGGGAGGTTTCGCATAGCGGAAACGGTAAGTTTCCCTATCTGATGGTTGGATTGTTCTTGCTGTTGATGGCGTTCAGTTTTGCACTGACGTTGTCTGAAAATCATAACGATGCAGAAGATGCGGTTGCCTTTATCGATCAGGTGACCAGCGGAGAGAAAGAGGCGCTCTTCCATCCGAATCATTTAATTTATATTTACGTTAATCGGGGCTTCTATTCTGGCTGGCAATCGCTTGGTTTTACTGACAATGCCCAGTTACCGATGCAGGCTCTCAATGTAATTGCGAGCCTTTTTACCTTGGCGATCATGGCATTCATCGGCTGGCGACTGGGGCTGACGACACAGCAAAATTTGCTCGGTTTAGTACTGCTGGTTTCATGTTTTGGCTACTGGTGGTATAGCGTAGAAGTCGAGTCATATTTATTGCCTTTACCTTTTGCTCTGATCGCCTGGTATCAGACGCTACAGTTTATGAATACCGCCGAGACGCGTCGGCTGCTGATTGCTGCGCTCAGTGTTTCTGTTGCCATGCTGA
>CAZNYF010000232.1:0-2968 GCA_964577195.1 uncultured Thiotrichales bacterium
CAACCTACAAGTTACGCGTCAGTCAATGGAGTAATTAAAGTGGACAGGGATGGACAAAAGAGAAGCTCGTCATCATTACAGGTTTTTACGTTTTTTTGTCAGCAAATAAGTGAAAGTTGAAAAATCTGCTTAGCCGGCCATAATACGGTCATTTAAATTTGTTAATTTGGCGTCTTTAATGAAGAAACGATTATCTTTAATTTCTATTCTGTTTTTCTCTTATCCGGTCTACGCGGTTGATTTTGACTCGATATTGAATAGCTCTGATCTAACAGATATTGCAGCCTGCGACCGAGCCGTGCGTGTATTGGTGTCGGATAAGATGACGACGGAGCCTCTGTATCGTATGAATCAAGGGCAGTGTGAGGAGGCCGCACCCTCTGCTAGCGGTGATTATTTTTCTGATAATCAGTGCCAAAGCGAAAATACGGTGACTTTTAGAAAACAATCACGCTTGGATTTTTGTCAGGAATTGTCTCAGGAAAAAAACTCCTTTGGTGACGGTTCAAAAACGGAAGAAGGTATTTGGTGGCAGCATCCCGGGGTTTCTTTAGATATCGGTGTCGAAAGCCTGGCTGATAACTCGATACCTTTTGAAACTCGTGTGGTGTACAAATCGGTTGCGAGCGAGCGCGGTACTGGAACCTGCAAGCTGGAAATGCGGGTTTACAAAAAGAATATTGGAGAGGCGGGTTTAAAGCCTCTACTAATGTTCCACGGTGGTAGCTGGAATGCGCGTCAGGGTGGAATGATCGGTTTGCAATCGCAGTTGTCGCATTTTACTGATGACGGTTTTGTTGTTTTTACACCGTTTTATCGTCTAGCGCGGGAAATTGAAGCGAACGAAGAATGCAATGGCATTACGGGCGAGGCGATTGTTGAAGACGCGAACGATGCGCTGGATTGGGTGCGTGATAATGCAGCTACCTATGGCGGCATAGTCGGAAATAAGGGTGTCCTTGTAGGAGGACAAAGCGCGGGTGGGCACTTGGCGGCTTCGCTAGCTGTGCATCGCCCTGATCAAGTTTCCAGAGCGCTTCTTCTTTATCCACCGACTGATTTTCCGTCAGTAATTGGTGATTGGCAAACCAATGGCATCCCGGAAAATACACTGGGACTGGCAGCAATTAATGGTTTTATCGGTGAGTCGGTAGAGACTGTAGATATTAGTAATGCTTTGATTCAGGCGAATAACTTTCCTAAATTAGCAGCAGCCACACAAGGGCAGATTCCACCGTTGTATATGATTCACGGGGATGCTGATGCGTTGGTGCCAGTGAGTCAATCTGCACGATTGTGCAATGGCATTACCGGCGATCCAGACAATGGCCCGGCGAGCGATCTCACTATCCCGGCAGGAGCGGCTCGAAAAGTGATTCACTGTGATGATGCCGGGAGTCAGCTCCATGTGATCGCGGGCGCGGATCATATTCTGGATGTCTGTATCAAGCTTGGTGGCGTCATCGAGCTCCTTTGTCCGGCTGGGCCTCTCGCCAGCCAGACTGCGGCAAAAGAATCGATCATCGCTGCAAGAGAATGGTTATCTCAAGGAGCGAATGACGTGGTTACCTCATCTGATTCTGGTGAGCGCGACGAACCCGATCCATCTAGCAATCCTCCCCAAACGGGTAACAACAATAATAGCGGTGGAGGAGCCGTCAGTTTATTCGGCCTGTTTCTGCTTTTTCTCCGCAGAGTCAGGATGGCAAGCTAGCGCAGAAATTCTTTCTCGATGGCAAACTTCTGCCCTGGCTTAGCTTAAAATGTGAGCACGTCACTTAACTGATCTTGATAGCGGTGCGGAGTGATTGCGGAAAATAGTCGAAGCCCTAGACATTCCGGCTGTGGGTTTTGTTTGCCAGTTAGTATCACGTAACTTTTCCGCTTAAAAAAGTTCCGATCTATTCAATCAGTTATCTATTTTTCTGACCTTGTGACCGCTCAACTTAGCTCACTGACGCCTGAATCCATTGTTTTTTTGGTATGAACATTGCACCTCACTGCGCAATTAAACAAAAAATAAACGAATGGAGATGGATTTTGAATAACTTACCGCGTAAAAATTTATTGGCTGCGTTGATTTCATCAGCACTGCTAGTCACGGGCTGCGGAGGCAGTGGGGGCTCCGCAGCACCGGGTACCGCGAATGATTTAACAGATGGTGGTACGGATAATTCCGACCCCGGTACGGTAGATACGGGTAGAGATAGTTCAATCAACCCATTTTCCGGATCCTCAAATATCGCGGGTGTTATTTCGCTTTCTTCGCTTAACGGGAGTGATGCAGGCTCGCTGGATACTTCTGGTCAGAGCCAGAGAGTAGCTACACGTCGTGCACGTGCAGCAGCCAGCGCGGATAACGCCATCATCAAATTGTTTTCAGTTGCTGCGAATGGTGAATTAGAGGAGACGGGTATTGAATGTAATTTTGATACCGAGACTAATACCAACGGTAATCCCAAATACAGCTGCGAAGGCATTGCTGATGGCAACAACTACGTCGTTAAGTACGTCAGAATTTTGCCAGGAAACCGAGCGCTGGAAATGAAGGTTAGCGTGAGTGTTCCTGAAGGCAGTACCGATGTTCCCGCTGATGATGTTTCCCCGCAATCAACCGTCGTTTCTGACACCATTATTAACGCGATTTTAACTGCGACTGAAGGTAAGGAAATTGATCAGGAAATTCTTGATGACATCATTGCTTCAGTAGAAAAAGTGGTTAAAGAGCTGGTTGCTGCAGGCGCGGTTCAGTTGCCATCCATGGTGGGTGAAGCACCTAAAAACGAAGCGGGTGAGTTTATTACTGACGCTTCTGACCTTAATACCGATGAGAAAGTTGATTTTGCTGAAAATGACGGCCTTGACTCAACCGCAGGTTCGTTGCTTTCAGATGAGAAAGTTGCTGCTGAAGTCAATGCAGTTAAAGTTGAAATAGAGATCCGTGATTTTGCCAATGTCGATACCGCTA
>CAZNYF010000233.1:0-2968 GCA_964577195.1 uncultured Thiotrichales bacterium
TTGCTAAATCCGTTCTTGAAATAGTCGTTAAAACTGCCGCTAACGTCCGTAATGTAGTGGGGGAAATAACAGACAATGTAACGGCAATAACCACCTATGAGGCTAATCTCAGGTAATGAAGTTTCTACAGGGCACGATGGATAATGCGCAATGGAAACATCGAATTCATTCAATACCTGGATTGGCACGGAGTTCGAAACAGCCGCTGAAAGACCGGAAATATGCTGATAGCAATTGATGCCTGTAATCGCACTCTCGCCAAATGTCTTCGTACCAATGCGAAAAGGCAATCGAATTTTTTCGCGTTTCCAGTGCATTGGTTTAAATTCTCGCTAAGATATTGATTGTTGCAGTAACATAATGTGACTTAAATAGTAGACTTCTGTTTGTAGCGGTAGTTCTCATTCATCTGAAAATTTTAAAATAGAAGTGACCTCTGAGGCTTTTGCTTGCCAGAGGCGATATACTCGCGCCTTTAAAACGCAACATGAATTTTCTATGAGCGATATTCTCGAACGAGCCAGTGAAAATATTCTGGCACCCGCAGGCTTGGATTCCAATGATTTAAGCCGTGTTCTGAGTGGTTTGATGGGGCCTTCCATCGATGCCGCCGATCTATATTTTCAAACCAGTCGGCACGAGTCCTGGATGCTGGAAGACGGCATTATCAAAGAAGGTTCATTCAATCTGGATCAAGGCGTCGGCGTACGTGCCATTAGCGGTGAAAAAACCGGTTTTGCCTATTCTGATCAAATTATCCTGCCTGCTTTGGAAGAAGCAGCGGGTAGCGCCAGAGCCATTGCGCGGAGCCATAAAAACGGATCGGTACCGGTATTTGCAGGTGAGCAGGGGATTGCGCGTTTATATCAGCCAGACAGTCCGCTGGAAAGTCTGACTGAAATAGAAAAAATCGACTTGCTGAGACTGGTGGATTCGGTCGCTCGAAAGCAGGACCCACGCATCAAGCAAGTGATTGTCAGCCTAAGTGGTTTGAGTGAAGTCATCCTGGTGGCAGGTAGCGACGGCACGCTGGCAGCGGATATCCGTCCGATGGCAAGGCTCAATGTGCATGTGATCGCTGAAGATGGAGATCGTCGCGAACAGGGAACTTCGGGCGGTGGTGGCCGCGTAAATTACACCTATTTCCTCGAAGAGAATCGTGCTGAGAGTTATGCGCTCGAAGCTGTGCGTCAGGCATTGATTAATCTGGAAGCCGTTGCGGCTCCGGCAGGTACGATGGATGTGGTGCTCGGCCCGGGTTGGCCAGGTGTACTGCTGCATGAAGCTATCGGCCACGGTTTGGAAGGGGATTTTAATCGTAAGGGTAGCTCTGCCTTTAGCGGTATGTTAGGTGAAAAAGTGGCCGCTTCCGGGGTCACAGTGGTGGATGATGGGGCGATGCCTAACCGGCGCGGATCACTGAATATTGATGATGAAGGCACCCCGACGCAATGTACCACTTTGATTGAAGACGGGGTGCTTGTCGGCTACATGCAGGACAAAATGAACGCTCGATTGATGGGTATGGAACCCACTGGCAATGGTCGCCGTGAGTCCTATGCGCATTTACCGATGCCACGTATGACCAACACCTATATGCGAGCCGGTGATATGGATCCAGGAGAAATCATCGCGTCGGTTGAGAAAGGTCTTTACGCGGTCAATTTTGGCGGCGGTCAAGTAGATATTACTTCTGGCAAATTTGTTTTCTCAGCCTCTGAAGCGTATTTGATTGAAAACGGAGTTGTGACAACACCGGTTAAGGGAGCAACTTTGATCGGCAATGGCCCGGATGTACTGACGCGAGTCGCGATGATTGGTAATGATTTACAGCTCGATAAAGGCGTCGGCGTATGCGGTAAAGAAGGGCAAAGCGTGCCGGTAGGTGTTGGTCAGCCAACCCTGAGAATTAATGAAATGACGGTCGGCGGCACCGAGGTGGCATCATGAGTAATGTCGCCATACAAGACAACGGTGCGTTGGTTTTACAGGCGGCAGAAACTGCGCTGGCAGAAGCCAAAAAAATGGGTGCGACCAGCGCAGCCGCTGGAGCCAGCCTCGATACCGGGCTTTCTGTCAATATTCGTAAGGGTGAGGTTGAAACGCTGGAACATCATCGCGGTCAGAGCCTTTCTGTGACGGTCTTTCAAGGCCAGAGAAAAGGTTCTGCAAGCACCGCTGATTTATCAATTTCAGCAATTCAAGATGCGGTGGCAGCGGCAATTTCTATCGCCAAGTACACCTCTGAGGATGATTGTTCCGGACTGGCCGATGCGGACCTGATGGCAACTGAAATTCTCGATCTTGATTTGTACCATCGCTGGGATTTGAGCACCGAAGCGGCGATAGAGCTGGCAACGGAATGCGAGGCAGCTGCGCTACAAGTTGATTCGCGGATTACCAATTCTGAAGGCGCGTCTGTTAATACCTTTGAAGGTGTTTCTGCGTATGCCAACAGCCACGGCTTCAGCGCCACAAAAACCGGCACTCGACACAGCCTCAATTGCAGTGTGATTGCAGAAGATGACAGCGGCATGCAGCGCGACTATGCCTATACCAGCTCGCGCTTGCCGGAAATGCTCGATTCCGCAGAGCAGATTGGCAAAGAAACTGCCGAGCGAACCTTGCGCCGATTATCCGCACGCAAGCTCAGTACCCGTCAGGCGCCCGTGCTATTTGCAGCGGATATCAGCAAGGGACTGCTCGGCAGTTTTATCAGCGCAATATCAGGCGGGGCGATTTATCGTCGATCCAGTTTCTTGCTCGACAGCCTGGGAACCTCCGTTTTTCCCGAGTTTGTGCATATCCATGAAGCCCCACATGTATTACAGGCTTCTGGAAGCTCCGCATTCGATTCAGAAGGTGTGGCAACCCGGGCGCGAGACTGGATTACCGATGGTAAGTTGCAGAGTTATGTTCTGGGTAGCTATTCAGCACGAAAGCTCGGCATGCAGACGACAGGAAATGC
>CAZNYF010000234.1:0-2965 GCA_964577195.1 uncultured Thiotrichales bacterium
GCCGGCTCCTACAGATGCCAATAATGCACTTGCCTCAATATAATTTGGACGGCGTACTAGGCGTTATTGTAGATATCTATGCCTTCCATTTGTTCTGTTTGGGCTTCTAGGTTTTCATCGCTCCGGCTTTGGCCAACGCGCTGCAAATAGTCCTGCGAAACGGCACTAACGTACTTTCCGTCAAATACCGAACAATCAAATTTTTCGATTCTTTTTGTACCTTTATTAATTGCTTCGATCAAGTCATCGAGCGTTTGATAGAACAACCGATCTGCGCCCAATACCTCCCGGATTTCTTCAATGGTACGGTCGTGGGCGATTAATTCTTCCGCAGCTGGCATATCAATGCCATACACATTTTGATAACGCACTTCAGGCGCGGCGGATGCAAAATAAACTTTATTCGCTCCGGCATCTCGCGCCATCTGGATGATTTCAGTTGAGGTGGTTCCACGGACAATAGAATCATCCACAATCAAGACATTCTTGCCGCTAAATTCCAGCTCAATTGCATTGAGTTTTTGCCGCACTGATTTTTTACGAACTTGCTGCCCCGGCATAATAAACGTCCGGCCAATATAGCGATTTTTAACAAATCCTTCGCGATATTTCACACCTAGTTTTGTTGCCATTTCCAGCGCCGAGGTTCTACCGCTTTCAGGCACTGGAATCACCACATCAATATCATGATCAGGCCAGGATTTTAAGATCTGTTCACCGAGCATAATACCCATTTTCATGCGCGCTTTATGCACCGAAATACCATCAACAAAAGAGTCCGGGCGAGCAAAATAGACATGCTCAAAAATACACGGGGTTAATTTTGGATTGCTGACACAGATCTTACGATGCACCTCGCCCTGCTCAGTAATGTAGACCGATTCACCAGGCTCTAAATCTGCAATCAATTCAAAACCCAGTGCATCCAGCGCGACAGACTCTGAAGCAATAATATATTCATAACCTTGTGCAACTTTTTTTCGCCCATAAACAATGGGGCGAATACCGTTAGGGTCACGAAAACCTAAAATCCCAAACCCCACAACCATCGCAATCACTGCATAGGCACCACGACAGCGGTGATGCACACCGGTGACCGCAGTAAATACCTTGTCGTGCAATGGCACTGAATGATCTTGATTCTGTAATTCCTGAGCAAATATATTCAGTAAAATTTCGGAATCAGAATCTGTATTGACGTGGCGGTAATCCTGCTCGAATAGCTCTTTCTCCAGAGCCTCTGCATTATTTAAATTACCGTTGTGCCCCAGCGCGATACCAAATGGAGAGTTCACATAAAGTGGCTGTGCTTCAGCAGAAGAGGTGGAGCCGGCTGTGGGATAACGCACATGGCCGATACCCATATTGCCTTTGAGTCTTTCCATATGGCGGGTATGAAATACATCCTTAACCAAGCCGTTGGATTTACGCAAATAAAAACGATTGTTTGCGCAGGTTAAAATTCCGGCCGCATCCTGACCGCGATGCTGCAAAACAGTCAGCCCATCATAAAGATGCTGATTAACAGGGCTATGCCCAACGATGCCAATAATTCCACACATAGACTTAGTTAAATTTTTCAGCGAGTGAGGGTGGCAAAAATCCTTTTAACCAGGCGGCAATATCATCAAAATAAGGCAGCGTGAAAGAATCTTTCCACCAGTCTTCATTTGGCATATTAGTTAGCGATGCCAGCAATACCAAAATGGCAATAATTAAACAGCCGCGTAATAAACCAAATACCAAACCAAGAATCCGATCAGTGCCGCTTAAACCGGTTTTATCAATCAACTGCCCGGCAAGGTAGTTAATAATGGCACCGATGATTAATATGACAATAAAAATAATGCCAAAAGCAGCAACCGCCTGGACGGTATCACTGCCTAGTGAAAAAGGTAATTTACCGGCGACCTGATCAGCGAAAGTTAAACCCACCCAAATTGCAAGAATCCAGGTTGCCAGCGACAATGCTTCGCGAATCAAGCCTCTGAATAGTCCGATAACAATCGATAACGCAATAATGACCAGTACAACAATATCTACCCAATGCATAATTTAAACTCTTGTTTTGTTTAATTTAGAAAAAACAGTAACTACTCAGCTATTACCCAGTGCGAAAACAATTGCATACTTAAAGTAGGTTGGGAAAAAGAGGAACGACGTGCCCAACAGCAGCGCTGAAGTGTTGGGCACGTCGCAAGCTCCTTTGCCCAACCTACGCTTACTATGCAACGATTAATACTCACTGAGTAGTTACAAAAAATAAGAAATTAAGGATGCGCAACAATAATGCCTTCTACGCTGGCTTTATCTATCAAACGTAAACGCAACTGATCGGCATCATCCCGACTGGGCCGTGGGCCAACTTTGACGCGATAAATTGACTTGGAACCAATTGCTGCGGTTTGTACAAATGCGGGAAACCCGGATGTTAGCAGCTTGTCTTTGAGACTCGCAGCATTTTGTTCCTGACTAAAGCTACCGACTTGAACAACATAACCAGCACCTTTACCCGCTTTTGCGGAACCAGCAGCAGGTTTTTTCGGTTTACTCACCTTAGCCTGAGTAACGTTCGGCTTGATTGAACCGAGTTTTGCAGCAGGTTTTACAACCGGTTCATTGACTGCAGGGAGTGTTTCAATCTTCGCAATTTTAGGCTGGGTAATTTGTGTTTGACTCGAAATTTGTGGCTGTCCGATGGTGAGTGGCTGGGTAACTACAACCGGTGTATCAGGCTGAGGTATGGCTGGTTGTTGTAACCGATTCGGGACTTGATAAACAGGCTTATCCGGAATCTCAACTTGCATGCTCAGAGATTCGTTGTCTTTTCCACCGTCCAGTAGCATGGGCAGGAAGATAACCACCAAGGCAATAAGCACTGCCGCACCGACGAGTTTTTTCTGTAACGATTTATCCATGAGTGACACCTGATTAAGTTGCTACTTTTTTAGGACAGCCTAAGGGC
>CAZNYF010000235.1:0-2960 GCA_964577195.1 uncultured Thiotrichales bacterium
CCTCATTCGCCTGAAAAATTGCGTAGGGTGTAATGCGAAGCTATTACACCTTTGCCATTGCCGGATAAGAACGCAACTCCCAGCGGTGCAATACGCAGGCTTTTGCACCCTACGTTCTTTAATATATCGAGAGATTTAGTCTTCCTCATTCACCTGAAAAATTGCGTAGGACCAGCAAGATCTAAAACACAACGCTACTCGACGCTATCCGATTGCGTGGGTCGAGTGGATTGCTCTATCGGGCTAAGGTCAGCAGGCGTCTTTTTAGCGTGAATGCCGAGTTCAGTCATTCTTCTGGCTCCGGGCATAAGCTGTCTTTCGAGAGAGCCGAGCGTTTTGTTGTAGTGCTCGACGCTGCTGTTGAGGCTTTTACCGAGGCGCTGGAAGTGTTCGGTGAGCGTAGCGATGCGGCGATAGAGCTCTTCACCGAGCTGGCGAATCTGCTCGGTATTTTCTGAAAAAGCAATCTGTTTCCAGCCAAAAGCGATGGCACGTAGCAAACCCATCAGGCTGGAAGGTGTGGCAAGAATAATATTTTGCTTCATGGCGAATTCGAGCAACTCGGAATCTTCGGCGAGTGCGGCAGTCAGGAATTGATCTCCAGGAATGAACAACACAACAAAATCCGGGCTGTGGCTAAATTGCGCCCAGTAGGATTTACTGGCAAGGGATTTCACCCGATCGCGCAGGTTGCGGGCGTGGTTTATCATGGCAGCTTTCTGCGCTTGCTCGGTGTCAGCGTCGATGGCGCTAAGGTAACCATCCAGCGGGGCTTTGGCATCAATAATGATTTCTCTTTGACCGGGCATACGCACGATCAGATCCGGGCGCAAACGGTTATCATCACTGAGGGTTTTGACTTGTTCGTCGAAATCACAATATTCGACCATTCCCGCCAGCTCGATGAGACGTTTGAGCGTCATTTCTCCCCAGCGACCGCGTACATCGGGACGTTTCAGCGCATTCACCAGATGATTGGTTTCGTTCCGCAAGTCAATTTCTGCGCGAGTCAGAGTCTCTATTTGCTGAGAGAGCGAGCCAAAGGATTGCTTGCGTTCATTTTCAATCTGCCTGATCTGCTCCTCGGTGCGACTGAGGGCTTCTTTAATCGGTGCAACGAGGTTGTCGATGGCCGATTCCCGTTGCTGTAAATCCGAGCTGGCACGCTGGCGATGAATTTTCAGATTCTCACCCGCGAGGCGCAAAAATAAGCTGCTGTTGTCTTTAAGCGCCTGGCGGGAGAGCACTGCAAAATGCTGTGACAGATTTTCACGAGCATCATTGAGTTGCTTAAGCTGTTCGTTAAAGTGTTGTTGATCGCGTTCCAGCTCGGTGATCAGGCGGGTGTTTTCGATTCTTAAATTTTGCAATTCGCGTTGCGCGTGTAACCAGGTGATGAGCGCACCAATGAGTAATCCGAGCAGCGCCGTGCCAAGCGAAAAGTAAACCAGCATATTTTGGGTATCAGCCAGCAAGATTAGCAACCGCCTGCGGGCGAATCCAGGCTTCAAGTTCCAGAGCATCATCAATGTTGCCGTCAGCACCCCATTTTTCGGGTCTCTGCTGTGCATCAATATAGCCGTAGCGGGCAATGATGGTTGTCATACCAGCGGCTTTGCCCGCAGCGATATCGCGTTCGGCATCGCCCACGTAAAGACAGTTGGCAGGGTCGGCATTTGCCAGCTTTGCGGCGGTTAGCATCGGCAACGGATGAGGTTTTCGCTCAGCAGTAGAGTCACCGCTGATGACGCAAGCAGCCCTGGACATTAACCCCGCCTGCTCCATCAACGGATCAGTGAGCCAACCAGGTTTATTGGTAACTACCCCCCAGTCGAGACCTTGCGCCTGAATATTTTGCAGCAGGATAGCCATGCCGGGGAACAGAACGGTGTCAACACAGAGCCGGTTTTGGTAATAGCTGAGAAAGCGTTGTTTTCTGTCTTCAAAGTCTTGGGGAAGTTGATCCTTACCAAAGACAAATTCCACCAGTGCAGCCGAGCCGTGCGAGACCTGATTGCGCAGCTGAGCCGCTGGTAATGGTTGCCGCCGCTCATCGCCCAGGACGCGATTCAGAGCATGAATCATATCCGGTGCGGTATCCAGCAAGGTACCATCCAGATCAAACAAGACACACTGGATTTGTCTGGAGTTGGCTGAATTAGATGCTCGCATCATCCCTCTTCTTTTTGCGTCGCCATGAGATAATTCACATCAATGTCACTGCCGAGCTTGTAATGTTTACTGAACGGGTTATAGCTCATACCAGTGAGATCAGAGGTGAGAAGACCCGCTTCCCGCGCCCAACCGCTAAGCTCTGAAGGCTTGATGAATTTTGCGTACTCGTGCGTTCCTTTGGGCAGTAAATTGAGCACATACTCTGCGCCAACGATGGCAAACAAGAACGATTTCGGATTGCGATTAAGGGTTGAGAAAAATACCCAGCCACCGGGTTTGACCAGTTTTGAGCAAGCAGCAATGACCGAAGACGGATCAGGCACATGCTCGAGCATTTCCATACAGGTGATCGCATCAAATGAAGCCGGTGCTTCTTCCGCCAGTGCCTCGACCGTGATTTTTTGATAGGTCACTTTCCTGCCGCTCTCAAGCAGATGTAACTCCGCCACTGACAACGGCGCGTCACCCATATCAATGCCGGTCACATCAGCGCCATAGCTCGCCATCGCTTCAGATAAAATCCCGCCACCACAGCCGACATCAAGCACAGTTTTACCGGCAAGATTGGCATAACGGTCGATGTAATCTAGGCGCAGCGGATTGATATCATGCAACGGCTTGAATTCACTGTTGGGATCCCACCAGCGCGATGCGAGGGCTTCGAATTTTGCGATTTCCGCAAGGTCTACATTGGTTGCTATATTCATAGACCCAATTTTAACCCCATTGCTTTATAGATGCAGCTTTCCCTGTATCGAACCTACCGGCAGTCCGTGCCGGAGCCC
>CAZNYF010000236.1:0-2956 GCA_964577195.1 uncultured Thiotrichales bacterium
GGGTGAAAGTCTGGTCGAGGTGGTTGAGGAATGGCTAGAAAAACTCTAACTCTAATAGCGCTACGCGAGTACGTTTAGGAACGGTAAACAAATAACTTTAACATCTGACTTGTCCTTATTCCTCCAGCTTGCACGAACTCAATCGTCACGTAGACCACAATGCTCCTCTTGAGATAGTACAAGCTGAAGCAAAATTACTTCGCCGGATGACAAAGTTATTTATTTACCGTCCCTTAGTCAGGTTACAATGCGCCGATGACTCCTAGAATATCCAAGGTCGAGCGAAATACGCTCGAAACTCAAATCAGTGTCGAGATAAATCTTGACGGTACCGGCAAGACATCACTGCAAACCGGTGTCCCGTTTTTTGAGCACATGCTCGATCAGGTCGCGCGTCACGGTATGGTTGATCTTGATATCAATGCCAAAGGTGATCTCGAAATTGATGCTCATCACACGGTGGAAGATGTCGGTATTACACTCGGGCAGGCATTTTATAAGGCGCTGGGCGATAAAAAAGGCATCACTCGATATGGGCATGCTTATGTGCCGCTGGATGAATCCTTGTCACGCGTGGTGATTGATTTTTCTGGTCGTCCGGGGCTGCATTATCATGTTGACTACCCACGTTCTCATATTGGTGAATTTGATGTGGATTTACTCAGCGAGTTTTTCCAGGGATTTGTGAACCACGCGCAAGCGACTGTCCATATCGACAATCTTCGTGGCACCAACGCGCACCATATTGCTGAAACCATCTTCAAGGCATTTGGCCGCGCACTAAGAATGGCGATGACGCCGGATGAGCGTATGCAAGGCGTAATGCCTTCCACCAAAGGCACGTTGTAATTCCATGACGCAGAAAATTGCTGTCGTAGACTACGGCATGGGCAACCTGCGTTCAGTGATGAAAGCGCTGGAGCATGTTGCACAGGGCGATGCCCAAGTTTTGCTCACCGATAAGCCGGAGGTGATCGGCGCTGCGGATCGCGTGGTGTTTCCCGGTCAGGGAGCCGCCAAAGACTGCATGCGCGCGCTGACTGAAACAGGCATGGATGATGTTATCCGCGAAGCCGCCGCAACCAAACCCTTTCTCGGTATCTGCATGGGTCAGCAAGTGCTGCTGAACCATAGCGAAGAGAACGGTGGTACAGATTTACTCGGACTCTATACGGGCACAGTGGATCGTTTTCCAGAACTGATGAATGGTGAACGATACAAGGTTCCGCAAATGGGCTGGAATACCATTTTGCAAACGCAACAGCATCCGTTGTTTGAAGGCATTGAGGACAACAGCTACTTCTATTTTGTGCATAGCTATCATGTGAATCCTGAAGACCCGAGCTTGATGGCCGGCGAAACCGAATACGGGGTGAAGTTTGCCGCTGCAATTGCTCGCGATAATGTCTTCGCAATCCAGTGTCACCCGGAAAAAAGTGCCGATGCTGGCCTGAAATTACTCTCTAATTTTATTCATTGGGACATCTGAATTAGCCATGGAACTCATACCTGCTATTGATCTAAAAGATGGAAAATGCGTGCGGCTGCGCCAGGGGCGTATGGAGGACGAAACCATTTTCTCGGATAGCCCTGTTGAAATGGCAGATCGCTGGGTGGATGCCGGTGCCACAAGATTGCACCTGATTGATCTGGATGGCGCATTCGCTGGCTCACCGGTGAATCATCAGGTGATCGAAGACATTTGTGCTAAATATCCAAATGTACCGGTAGAAGTCGGTGGTGGTATTCGTACAGCGGAAACAGTTGCTGGCTATCTTGAAGATGGTGTTCAATTTGCCATTATCGGCACCAAGGCGGTGAACGAACCGGAGATTATCCGCGCACTTTGCGATGAGTTCCCGGGTCATATCATTGTCGGGCTGGATGCAAAGCATGGGAAAGTCGCAGTCGATGGCTGGGCCAAAGTGTCCGAATTTAGTCTTATCGACATGGCAAAACGCTTTGAGGATGATGGTGTTGCCTCGATTATTTATACCGATATCAGCAAAGACGGCATGATGCAGGGCGTCAATGTGGAATCGACGGTGGAGCTGGCAAAAGCCATCACCATTCCCGTGATCGCTTCGGGTGGTGTGACCAATATTGAAGACATCCGCAAGCTCTGCGAAGTGCAAGATGTGGGCATTGAGGGCGTAGTCATTGGTCGAGCATTATACGAAGGCACGCTCGATCTGGTTGAAGCCGAAGCGCTTGCCGCAAGTTACCGCTAGCGAGATTTACAATGGCACTGACAAAAAGAATTATTCCCTGCATGGACGTTGACGATGGCCGCGTTGTTAAAGGTGTGAAATTTGTCGATATCCGCGATGCAGGTGATCCGGTTGAGATTGCACGTCGCTATAATGAGGAAGGCGCAGACGAGCTGACTTTTTTGGATATTACTGCCAGCTCAGACAATCGTGAATCAATGTACGACGTTATTGAAGCGGTCGCCAACACCGTATTTATCCCGCTCACCGTGGGCGGTGGAATCCGCAAAGTCGAAGATATTCGCCGCATGCTGAATCATGGTGCTGACAAGGTTGGCATCAACACTGCCGCAGTTTTCAACCCCGATCTGGTTTCCGAGGCGAGCGCCAAAGTCGGTTCCCAATGTATCGTGGTTTCAATCGACGCAAAAACGGTTAGCGCTGAAGGCGAAGAACCTCGCTGGGAGATTTTCACTCATGGCGGCCGAAAACCAACAGGGCTAGATGCCATAGAATGGGCCAAAGAAATGGCCGAGCGTGGCGCTGGTGAAATCCTCCTGACCAGCATGGATAGAGATGGCACTCGACAGGGCTTTAATTTGCCACTAACCCGCGCTGTCAGTGAGGCCGTCTCAATTCCGCTAATCGCCTCCGGTGGCGTTGGCAACCTCCAACACCTCGCCGATGGTGTACTCAAAGGCAAAGCCGATGCAGTACTGGCTGCCAGTATCTTTCATTTTGGCGAT
>CAZNYF010000237.1:0-2941 GCA_964577195.1 uncultured Thiotrichales bacterium
AATACTGACATTTCTGAAGTCCTACTAGCCTCTGCCGGCGAATCCCAGTCTGTATTCAAGATTGTACCTATAAACCAAGCCAATATGACTCACTGGCATAAGAAACAACTCTGATAGGTTGAGTCCTGTAACGATACGCGCTACAGTGCGATGAATGATCATCAGTTTCCAGCACAAAGGGTTACGAAAATTCTACGAAACAGGTAGCAAAAAAGGCATCATTGCCGCCCATGAAACTAAGCTCCAAATGATTTTGGCAGCTTTGGATATTGTTGAATCACCCGAAGAACTGGATCTACCTGCCTTTGCTTTACACTCACTAAAAGGTGATTTAAAAGCATTCTGGTCAATGAAAGTGAATGGAAACTGGCGCGTTATTTTTAGATTTAAAGGGAATGATGTTGAGTTGCTGGATTATCTCGATTACCACTAAATCCGTTTAGGAGCATGACTATGATGCACAACCCACCGCACCCAGGCATTTTTCTAAATGAAACTGTCGTTAAACCTTTAGGGTTAGGCGTGACTGAATCAGCTCAGCGTTTGGGCATGTCACGCACCGCGCTTTCTCGCGTGCTCAATGGAAAAGCAGGCATTAGCCCTGATTTAGCCGTGCAATTGGAGCGCGCAGGTCAGAGTAGCGCCCGTTTTTGGGTCAACCTTCAGGCAAATTATGATTTGTGGCAAGCAACTAATCGTGAGCATCCCGACGTAATCAAACTGGATGCGGTTGCCTAGGAGGCTGTCCGAGAATAGAGAACCTACTGCAAATCCCTCAGAAGCCATTAACTGAGATTATCAAAATCGTTAAAGAACCCCGCTATTCGCCTCTCTCGGACAGCCTCCTAGCGTTGAACTGCTAGGATTTCATTAGACGTGCCCCGACCAACAAAAATTCGCGCAGTAAAGAGTGAACTACCTTACGTCTTGGAAAGGTCTGAGCCTAATTTTTGGTGAACAAAAGATGAGCGCATATATTGAAAATTTATCGCCCAAGGAATGGGATGACGTAAATGGTGCTACGAAATCGTTATTGAGAGATAAAATACAAACGGAAATACAATATGGGGAAGTCAAAAAATTAAAAGAAATACTCAATGATCAAAAAACAAAAGCAGCAAAAACATACAGTGAATGGTCTACTGCCACGGGGTTTCTAAAACTGCTTCGAAAAAAGGTGAGCTAAGGAACGGTTGGGCAAAGGTGTTAATTTAGTCTGTTTTGATGACTACATACTTTCTTTAGAGCCAGAGCCAGAAAAAAAGGGTAATGATAAGGAGTAATCAATCATAGGTAAAACACGGTTGAACTGAAAACTATTCAAACTCCATTGCTCGGAACACAATACCGGCATTTGATCGAGCTAATTCATCAAACGTATCTAAATGAGAATAAGCCGACTGATCAATGCCGTAAGCCTGATTCAAGTCACCACCATCATCAACGATTTTCTTTATCTGATCGCGAATATCTTTTAAATAATCCACAGTCCATTTAGTGACTGTTTCCATGTCCGTTGGATTTCCATGTCCGGGAATAACAATTTTTGCATTTAACGCCGCAAACTTATCCCATGTCTCTATCCATGCAGCAGTATCCGTATATTCAAACACTGGCAATAGACGTTCATTAAATGCCATATCGCCTGTAATCATAAGCTTTTTCTCCGGTAGCCATAACATTATGTTACCAGGGCTATGCGCTGGGCCGAGGTAAAGAATTTCAAATTTCCAGGATCCCATTTGCAGCGGCATACTTTTACTGATGATTTTATCGGGCTTTGGTAATTGCGTTCTATAGGCTTTATCTCTCAGGCGGGTTTGCATAATGTCGAGAATCTCTTCGCCATGTTCGTCAAAGACTTTTTGTGCGTCTACATGTGCAATAACCGTTACGCCTTGTTCAAGCCAATAACTGGTGCCATGCGCGGCGTGCCCCTGTGCATTTTCCAGAACAACATATTTTACCGGCTGTTTTGTGCGTAGCTTTATTTCATCATGCAGGGCTTGAGCCAATAAGTAACTGTCGCCAGCATTCATTACAATCACCCCATCATCGGTAATCACAAAAGAAAGATTATTATTGTGACCTGAATTAGCGTAGCTACCTGGAGCGGTTGCACCAATGGCAGACCAGACGCCCGGAATAACTTCTATCGGGCGGCTATAAAGAAAACTGCTGGTAGCTTTATCAATGTGTTCTACAGGCAAGCCAGCCTTTTTCCAGGCAAAAAAACCATCTTCATAATTACTGACATTGGTATAACCGAGTTTCATTAAAGTATCCGCAGCGAGCGGACTGCGTTGATTAATACCGCAGTAGGTGACAATTGGCGTGTCTTTGTTCGGCACGTAGGATTCAATCTGAAACTCCAGCCAACCACGAATAATATTGCGATGCCGGGGAGAATCAATATGACCGCCGCGGACAGAAAGTTCTTCTGGTGTGCGTACATCAATTAAAACGGTTTGGGGGTGATCTTCCAAGGTTTTTTGCAGCGTTTTGGTATCAATGTTGGTAATGCGCGTATTGACATCTTCAAGGATCTTTTTCGCCTGATTGGTTAAGCCTGCAACGGTTGCAGAGAACGCTTCTTCCTCTTCTGACGGCGCATCATCTTCTGAAGATTCGGCTTCAGATTTTTCTTCTGGCGTTTCTTTGGCTTGCTCTTCTTCCAGGCTTTCCGCTTCCATAGAGAGATAAACTTGAAAAGCGTTAACCCGGTTTGCTTCTGCAAAAGCTGGGTATTTCTCAAACTCAGACCAGTCCGATGCCGCATAAGCTTCATCGAATGGCGTAAATTCTTCTACTGCAGCGCCCATATCTTTACGTAAATGTGCAAGATATTTTTTAGTTAGGGATATTGTATTAGCTGGGTCGGTGGATGCTGGCCCATGCCCGGGAACCAATGCAGAAAGGCCATTGGTTTCCAGTTTAGTTA
>CAZNYF010000238.1:0-2825 GCA_964577195.1 uncultured Thiotrichales bacterium
CCCCGACTTTCACTGATTTTGACTTCCGAAAACGCCAGTACCTGTTTCCACTGTGGATTACCTGTCCCTAAAGGTCTTGATATTCAGGTGACTATATTCGATGAGCCACGTGATATGTGCTGCGCTGGATGTGAAGCGGTTGCGCATGCGATTGTGGACAATCATCTGGAAAGTTTTTACGAGCACCGCACTGTAAATCCCGCTACGCCAGAAGAGCTTGTACCGGAATCAATGCGTGAGTTGACGTTGTATGACAACGATCAGTTGCAAAAAACTTTTGTGCAAAACCTGGCCGGGGATCGACGCGAGGCAGCGTTGATTCTTGAGGGTATCACTTGTGCTGCCTGTGTCTGGTTGAATGAACGTCATGTTCAGGCGATGCCTGGTGTGATTAGCTTTCAGGTGAATTATTCGAATAACCGTGCGCAACTGGCTTGGGATAGTAGTCAGTTAAAACTTAGCGATGTCCTCAAAGCTATTGCTGAAATTGGCTATCGCGCACATCCTTTTGACCCCGGTAGACAGGAAGCACTGCATCAACAGGAACGTCGGCAGGCGATCCGCCGCATCGGTGTCGCCGGGGTTGGCATGATGCAGGTGATGATGATGGCGGTTGCCATGTATCTGGGCGTAAATGAGGGAATGACTGAATCCATTCGGAACTTGCTGAGATGGGCGAGTCTGGTGGTTGCCACGCCAGTTGTTCTCTATTCTGCGCAGGCTTTTTTCCGCTCCGCGTGGCGAGACCTTAAGTTTCGCCAGTTGGGTATGGATGTGCCGGTTTCGCTGGCGATTGGGGCTGCGTTTCTGGCCAGTATCTGGGCGACGGTGAGCGGGGAGGGAGAGGTCTATTTTGACTCCGTTACGATGTTCACCTTCTTCCTGTTACTGGGCCGGTTTCTGGAGCTGTCTGCAAGACATAAAGCAGGTGAGATTGCGGATGAGCTGGTGCGCTTGATGCCTGTAACAGCACATAAGAAAACAGCCAGCGGCATTGAGCCGGTACCTGTAACTGAGCTGATAATAGGTGATGAAATTGTTGTTAAGGCGGGTGAGTCGATACCGGCAGATGGTGTCATTGTGGAAGGTAGAACCAGTGTCGATGAGTCGTTGCTGACGGGTGAAAGCCTGCCTTTATCCAAGCAGGTGGGTGATTATTTAATGGCTGGCGCTATCAATAGAGCATCCCCTGTCACTTTGAAGCTGGAGAAGCTGGGGCAGGATACGGTACTCGCAGGAATCTCTCGATTACTGGAACGCGCTCAAGCAGAAAAGCCCGAAATTGCACAGTTGGCAAATCGGGTTGCAGGCTGGTTTGTTGCTGTGTTGTTGCTGGTAGCCGTGGGTGTTTTTAGTTTTTGGTACTGGCGCGAACCGGCGAATGCTCTGTGGATCACATTGTCGGTATTGGTTGTGACCTGTCCTTGTGCGCTTTCGCTGGCGACCCCTGTTGCGATCACTGCGAGCGTCGGTATGCTGACGAAAATGGGCGTACTAACAACCCGAGGCCATGCTTTGGAAACGCTGTCATCAGTAACGGACATGGTGTTTGATAAAACAGGTACTTTGACACGTGGGAAGCTGTTCGTAACGGAGATCAAGCCATTTGGAGCTGTTTCGCAGGCAGAGGTTCATGCGCTGGCAGCTGGGCTGGAAAAGTACAGCGAGCACCCTATTGCCGTGGCAATCAGTGACGGTGTAGAAAAAGCTGCGGAAGTCGAAGTGATTGAATCATTGGCGGGCATGGGGGTTTTGGGTCGGCATGAGGGTCAATTACTGCGGCTCGGTAATTTATCCTATGTCCGTCAGTGGCATGCTGGGTTTGATGATGTAGAAACATCGGACACCTGTATTTATCTTGCCACTCAGGAATCAATGTTGGCGAGGTTTGAGCTAGGGGACGAAATTCGTTCTGAGGCAAAAACAGTCGTGCAGGCACTGAAAAAACTGGGCATTAAACTGCATATTTTAAGTGGTGACAATGACGCGGCGGTGACTAAAGTGGCGGCGCAGCTGGGCCTTGAAACCGCATTTGCCAAGCAGTTACCTGACGACAAACTGGCGTACGTGAAAAATTTACAGCAACAAGGACGAGTGGTGGCGATGGTCGGTGATGGTATTAATGATGCGCCGGTACTGGCGGGAGCCGATGTATCCATTGCTATGGGTGGTGGTGCGCAGTTGGCGCAAGCCAGTGCGGATATGGTGTTGTTGTCAGAAAACCTGAATCGACTGCCGCAGAGTATTGAGCGAGCCAGAGAAACGCTAAAAATTGTTCGGCAAAACTTCATCTGGGCGATTGGGTATAATCTGCTTGCATTGCCGTTAGCTGCTGCGGGATACATTGCGCCGTGGATGGCAGCAATCGGGATGTCTTTTAGCTCATTAATTGTGGTTCTTAACGCCCTGCGTTTACGCGAACCCCGACGACCCAAGGACTAATCTTTGTGGATATTCTCTATTTATTGGTACCGCTGGCTGTGATCCTTGCCGGTATTGCAGTTGCTGCTTTTATTTTGAGCGTTAAGAGCGGCCAGTACGATGATTTGGAAGGTCCCGGGCACAGAATCCTCATGGATGATGATGACCCTATGATTCCCGACTACCAGGCTGAGAAGAAAAACTTGCGTAAGCGCAAAGGATAACGTAATTTTCGTATATCGTTATTCTCTAATAGAGTGAGATATGTTTTCATTTAGCAATCTTCCGTTGACCATCATTGTTGTGCTAATCATTGTTGCCTGGTTGAGCTTTGCCTCTGTGATCATCGGTGGCTAGGAGGCTGTCTGAAACTCTCTAGTGACTGTTTTTCTTCACCATCAAAG
>CAZNYF010000239.1:0-2790 GCA_964577195.1 uncultured Thiotrichales bacterium
TTTCAGAAAATGATGCCTCTTATTTGTATGTCGGGCTGCGACGTGATTTTAGACTCAAACCAAACTGCTTCGACACAGGCTTTTTTGAGGATGGAGAAGGGCTTGCGCTCGGACACACCGTTGAGTTCCGTTCAGGTATCGAAATAGCTTATGAACTGAGAGCAGGCAGCCGATTCGGGCTGGGGTTTTTCCATCTTTCCAATGGCAGTATTTCAGATGAAAATCCAGGCACAGAAGCACTCGTATTCGCCGTAATGCTCCCTTTAAAACAAAATAGACCATGAGTAGTTGGTACGTTTATATGCTTAAATGCAAAGATGGCAGCATCTACACCGGCATTACTACCGATATTGCCCGGCGGGTGGATGAACATAATGGCATTCTGGGAAACGGTGCGCGCTATACCCGCGCCCGTCAGCCAGTGCGATTGATCTATCAAGAAGCTTGTGAAAATCGCTCTCAGGCATCCAAACGTGAATATGCAATCAAGCAATTAGGCCGGATTGATAAACAGGCTCTCGCCAAACAGGTTTAATATTATGCATGCCATGCTCCCGCGGCTCCTTCCCACTGATTTTCCTGCGTTGATGCGCCGCAGCGTCTCTACCTTGCAAGTCAATCTCGGTTACATTTGCAACCAGACTTGCCTGCACTGTCATGTAAATGCCGGGCCGAATCGTAAAGAGATCATGGATAAAGCAACCATTGATCTGGTACTAAAAACACTGATTGATCACGATATCCAAACGCTGGATCTAACCGGCGGTGCACCCGAGCTTAATCCACATTTTCGCGAATTGGTAACGGGAGCGAGAGCCGCTGGTGTGACCGTAATAGATCGCTGCAACCTGACCATTTTAAATGAACCCGGTATGGAGACTCTGGCGGAATTTCTAGCACAAGAGTCGGTAGAAATTGTCGCCTCACTGCCCTGCTATGAGGAAGAGAATGTCGATGCCCAGCGTGGCAAAGGCGTCCACCACGGCAGCATCACCGGCCTGAAAAAACTCAATGCCCTGGGCTACGGACAACCCTATTCCGGACTGACCATCAATCTGGTCTACAACCCAACCGGCGCATACCTGCCCCCCGCTCAGGATGCACTACAGGCAGACTATAAACGCGAACTTAAGCAGCGTTTTGATCTAGTCTTTAACGAGTTATTTACCATTACCAATATGCCGATTGCCCGCTTTGGCAGCACTCTGGTATCAAAAGGCCAATTTGATGAATACATGCATACCCTTCGCACCGCGATGCAGCCGCAAAACCTGGATACGGTCATGTGCAAGGATCTAGTCAGCGTCGATTATCAAGGCTATATCTACGATTGTGATTTTAATCAGATGCTCAACTTACCTATCCGTGGCGATGGTGATCATCTACACCTAAGAGACCTGCCAACACTGCTCGAAACTATGAGTAATATTCAGATTGCGGATCATTGCTACGGCTGCACCGCTGGACAAGGCAGTAGCTGCGGGGGCGCACTGGATTGATTTCAGTCATTATTCCGGTACTTAATGAAGCATCGCAAATTACTGCCAGTTTGAAACCTTTGCAAGCGTTACGTGGTGGGCAAATCGAGGTTATTGTGGTCGACGGTGGCAGCAATGACGAAACCGTGCGGATGGCAACTCCATTGGCAGATAAAATTCTCCATAGTCATCGTGGTCGCGCCCGACAAATGAATCTGGGTGCAGCGCAAGCAAGCGGCAGTACACTATTATTTTTGCATGCCGATATCCGTCTACCCAGCCCACTAAACCAAACACTCCAGGCTATCACGGATCCAAACTGGGGTCGGTTCAATGTGCAGCTCAACGATCCCCACTGGATGTACAAAATAATCGCTAAAATGATGAACTGGCGTAGCTGTATCACCGGCATTGCCACCGGAGACCAGGCCATCTTCGTCAAACGTGACTTGTTTGAACGCCTCGGCGGTTTTGCAGATATTCCGTTAATGGAAGATATTGAACTGAGTCGCCGTCTGCTCAAGCTCGGTAGGCCTTCCTGTCTGCGCGAGCGCGTGGTGGTATCCACCCGCTATTGGCAAAATCACGGTATGATCATCAGTGTAGTCAAAATGTGGTTACTTCGTAGCGCCTACTTTCTGGGTGTTTCTCCCCATCGATTAATGAAAATCTATTACCGTACCGATTCATGAATTCACGCTGTGTCCAGGTCTTTGCCAAATCCCCTATTCCCGGAAAAGTTAAAACCCGTTTACAGCCCGTTTTAAGCGCCGAAGACTGTGCCAGACTTTCAGCAACCATGATCCGTCACTCCGTTCGCGTTGCCTGCGAGCTGGAAGATACCGATGTGCAGCTATGGTGCTTTCCTGATACGTTGCAGCCCTTCTTCGAAACCCTGGCAGAAGAATTCCCCATCGAGCTAATAGCCCAGCAAGGTTCCAATATTGGCGAACGCATGAATTTTGCTCTGCAAAGCGGATTGGAATGGCATCGATCCGTTCAGTTAATAGGCTCGGATTGCCCCTTTTATTGCGCGGAGTATTTACTGGAAGGTTTTCGCATTCTGGAAACTGACCGGCAACTGACTTTAGGGCCAGCAGAGGATGGCGGATATTTACTAATTGGCAGTAACTGGGAAATTCCAAGTAACATCTTTGACAATATCACCTGGGGAACCGATAGCGTATTTCGTGAAACAGTCGATAAGATGAATGCCCGAGGCATCACACCCAAATTGTTGCCGAAAATGTCTGATATTGATCGCCCGGAAGATTTGCTGTTATTCAGATAAAATCGAGTGCCTTCAACCTAG
>CAZNYF010000240.1:0-2763 GCA_964577195.1 uncultured Thiotrichales bacterium
ACTCACGCTGGACTAATTTTAGATACGTGATCGACCGCGCTTTTTTTCTCGAACTTTCCAGACTCAATCTCTCTTCGGGTTTCTGCAAGGGCTGCTTCCAACTCTTTTTCTCTGAGATAATGATACTGCTCAACCCGCATGACGACAAATTGCTCCTTTCCTCGAACCGTTATACCAGCTTCCAGAGCGCCCTCTAATCCCTGCTCTAAAGAAGCAATGCCTTTTATTTTGAGGTCATTTGCTGTGATGCTTGCCATTCGACTTACTTACCACACTTATAATAGTACGATTAACAGTATTCTTTAAAGCGCTTTCCGTCAACGCCAAATCTGATCCAAATATGAAATGAATTTAGTGCTACGACAACGTTGCTTTGATGGGTCAGTGAGTCATCAAAGCAACGTTTTGGAGTACTAGATTGATCGCCGAAGACGGCAGGCGAGGCGACCGAACTCCTTGTTGACAATGTACGCACAAAGAATGACTATAAGGTAATGGGGAATTTCACATGGAACGCATCGAAGAACACGACACTGCGACAGCAACGACAGGTTTCCTTCGAAAAACTAATTCAGTCCATCGAAAACGGAGGATTGATTGCAGACCAGGAAAACCCTGCCAGACAAGACCAACGCAGGCTGGTTATTTATTACGATAACTATGTCTGGGTTATTCCCTACGTCATCGAGAAAGAAGGCAGCAAGTTTTTGAAAACCGCCTATCCCAGCCGCAAGCTATTTAAGAGGTATTGTAAAAATGAAAAAACTTCCTGACAAATTCTTTGAGCCTCTGGATGAGGAAGAAAAATCATTCATGCAGAGCGATGAAGATAATTGGACTGATAGTAGTTTACACACCCCTATAGAATGGAAGAAAATAGCGGCAGCGACTCTAAAAAAAGAACAGAGAATTACAATACGAATCAACGCCATCGACCTTAACGCTATCAAGCAGAAAGCAGCAGATTTAGGAATGCCCTACCAAACCCTGATCGGCTCAACCCTGCATGGTGTCGCCGTGGGAGATATCAACCTCGCGTTAACGCAGAAAAACCGATGATGTACTTCAGCGAGTAGCGGCGAGGATTATCACCTCCGAATTTCCCAAGTGGTTGAAGAAAGCAATGTCATGATTTTTTTTGATCAGCCCCGGACTCTGTCCCTAAATGCACTAATACAGCGGTTGCAGGATGCAAAGGAGCCGTGGCCTTACGTGTCTTTTCGGCACTCAACTGATTTTTCTAGGTTAAAAAGTGATTATATGTAATCAACTGCATTGGTTTATATTCCAATCTCTACATAAGGTTCGAGAATCTCAATGTATTCATTCTCTGATTTAATCCATGAGGCTAATATTCAACTTAATTAGTTAACGAGAAAATCACTATGGTTAACGACTCCTTCACCCAGATTTAACTGACAGTGTTGAATAACTGTATTTTTCTAACGATTTATTGCGATGGTAATCGAGCGCTTGCGGGTCTGGCCTAAATCGTTCTGGCATTGATAGTTGTTTATTCTCTATATCAAAGTAACGACTTGCCACGTTATTTTCTGACAGCATTGCTTTGATGTTGTCTGATAAGACTATCTGGTGGTTTTCATTAATGATCATTAAGCCCTGGTCGAATAGTTTGTCATGGAGTGCATTTAATGCGATGCCATTGGTTGGGTCTGCTCTGCGTTTTTCGTTGTCTTTCCAGGGGATGATGTGGCTTGCGATGAGTAGTTTTGGTTCTGTGATGCCTGTGATCGCACATTTGTTGCCATAACTGACCAGCACGCTTTGTCTGAAAAACGATTGAACTCGCCGAACTTTAACCAATCGAGTCGTCTCAGTTGCGCCTGTTGGGTGGTAAATCTGTAACGCTTCTGCTTCATTATCCCCTACTTTTTCGCGATGTATCTTTTCTGCTGCATCTGCGATGTCTTCTGAGTTTTCAGTAAATTCTTCCCACAGCAACGCATCGGCTCGACTGATATTACCCAGGCCTTTTCGTTTGAGTACAGGGTCAAGGCTGGCAAAATTACACGCTTTCATTGCCACAGACGATGGGGTGCGTCCTATTGCTTTGGCCAATTTGACGACATCTGAGTTTGTTTGGTGTAACTGACCAAATGGGAGGTAGTTATATAAACGCAGTGCCAATAACTGTTCGTCTCTGTCCCATAATTTTCTGATTGCTTGTCTCATCTAAGTTTTGTTGATCCTTGATGGCAATAATAATAGCGATTTCGTGAGGGGCATACCAGTTTGCATTCGGGCACAGTACACTGTACTAGGGGTCAAGTTGCTTGCTTCATAATATAAGGGTGCTAAAACTTGCGGACAATCCGCATTCAAAAGCTCATCCTGGAGATCATTAGCGGTGTACTGGGACGGTGATACTTTCGCATCCAACATAGCAGATATGAATTCAGCTCGACTTAACCCTGCTATCTCAGCTCCTTTACCTTGAGAAACCCTGCCAGTCTCGTACCATTTGATAGCAGCTACAACGCGCATTTCTTATTCTTGGACGACAAGCCAGAAGCCAGATATTTTACTAGAAGCTAAGTTTGCCAATGGCGAAAAGGTTCGCTGGGTTCTTGATGCCAAATACCTATCTCACCCACGGATGACACTGTTGATATACCGGCGAATATCATGCATGAAATTCGATATTGTGCATTTGCAGTGCAGCAGAAAAAGGGGGATAAAGAACGAAGCATTGAATTTGTCTACCCTGTTATTTCTATAAGCTTAAAACAAAGAAAAAATATT
>CAZNYF010000241.1:0-2682 GCA_964577195.1 uncultured Thiotrichales bacterium
TGCGCCGGAATGACGGCGTTGGGGATATCTACCCACATATTTTTCTGAAGAGCCATATTTTTATCACGACAGACCGACAAGTCAATGATGATGCGAATTGATGTTCTTGAGCGCGAAGGTAACACTTCATAGTCACGCTCATCAACGCTTGCGCTATACTAAAGCAATCCTGAAAAGAGAGCCCACCATGCAAACCTCAGCACTCAACCGAACAAGCAATTCAAAAATAACAATCCTCGGAGCCATTATTGCGATTATTGGTGCTGCTGGTATCTTAAGAATCTCAACCATGCTGGCATTTCTCATTCCGCAAATGGCGGAGGGGAACTACCCATTCTTTTCCCATCAAGTGCTTTTCCAGATAATGTGGGCGGTGTTTGCGATCAGCCTGTTCATCACCGGCATCAGCTTGATAGTCTCTGGAGTAAAAAATAAAAGGCATGATTTAGTGCCAGGTCTGACACTCTATTTTCTTGGTGCATCGCTCATGATCAATGGCATATTGCTATTAGTTCATGGCCACACAGCCTATGCAGCAGTCGCTATTCTCATTGGTGCCATCGTGACATTTCTAGAGTGGAATACCGAAGTTCTTTAACAAGTTCACGGTATAGAGCTTACCCGATCTGATTCTGGGGGCTGATAAATGCGGCAATATCACCAGCTTGTTCCATCAGCGATTTACTTTCTAAACCGCTGAAATACCGTCGAAAAATCAAACTCAAATGGACAGCTTATTTCTTTAAATGAAAAAGTCTCGGTATCACATTCAGCCACTTTCTTATATTTCTCACCATTATTTTTAAAAATTCTAGCAATTAAATCATCAGGATAAACAATAATATAAAACAACACACCCGCTTCCTGATACATCTCGAACTTCAAACCCTCATCCCGTCTGGCGGTCGAAGGTGAAATGACTTCAAAAATAATCTCAGGTGTTTTGGCAATGTGGGTAGGATTATCATCATTGCAAACAACAGCCACATCTGGCTTTAAGACATTCTTTGAATCCAACTTCCAGTCTTCATCAATCAGGATTTCACATTTAGGACAATCATTAAAGCTCGACGCTATTTCACTAAATATATACCCAACCAATTGCTGATGAATCTTAATCGGAGCCGGAGACATCGCAAAAGGTACACCCGCAATCAACTCCCAATCACCTTCCCATAATTGATAGTCTTCATAACTGTAATCTGGCAAATCAATTTGTTTTAATGTGTCCATAGCAGTCTTCATCGGTTCTATACTTGAATATTAGCAGATCACTACTCACTAAGTCTGGATTGACGAGACAGCCTAATCTCCTTAATTCATCAGGAGCCAGATCATCTGGCGATTGGGTTACGCCCAAATGGAGTTCTCAAAAAGCAACCGCCATTGGTGATTATAAGCGTGCTAGTTTTCCTGAGCGTGAGAGGTATATACTGAAAAGGTGAAACACGACGACCTTTTCGGGATTGAGATTCCATGCGTATTAACCAAATAGAGCACCAAAACATTCGGCAAGCCGTATTGGAAAAAGATCCATCAGCAGAAATCTATTTGTTTGGCTCAAGGGCAGATGACAAGGCAAAAGGTGGTGACATTGACTTGCTAGTCATCTCACAGAAAATCAAACTCATGGATAAGCTGGCTGTATTAGCAAAGTTGCACCAAACACTAGGAGATCAGAAAATTGATCTGGCCGTTTATAAGGATTTTTCGAGACCGTTTGCGAAGATTGCTCGGCAAAGCGGGATCCCCTTGTGAAAGACAATAAGATACAATTATTACAAGAAGAGTTGCAGAATCTCAATCAGGCTGCTGCACACCTTGAATTCTCAATAACAAGAACAAAAAAGATCATCCAGCAGAAAAGTTGGACACCGAAAGAACTTGAACGCTTAGAATCTCTTAGTAGTCGCTTTGCACGCTTATCTGATTTATTGGTACAAAAGATCATGCGGTTGATTGACGAGCTGGAATTGATCTCAGGTGGTACCTTGCTAGATCGAATCCAACGTGCAGAAAAACGAGGCTGGGTGGATTCCGCCAGTGATCTATTGCAAATTAGAGAACTCAGAAACCTGATAGCACATGAATACGCAGCAGACAAAATGGCCGAAATTTATCAGACAGTTACAAAATTAACCCCGATTCTTTTAGGAATTGTTCCAAAAACTCAAATATATGCTAAACAGCTCATCAAGCAATATTCCAGTACCAAAAAGAACTGATGACCATCGAAAGGTATTGTTATGATACCTCTCTCACTCAAGCACTAAGCGAGCTTTCAATTGGCAATGCCCTGGGATTATACAAGTGCTCCGATCAGTTTGCATTCAGAGAAGCTCAGGGATACGGAAATACAGGAAACGAAACCACCTTACCCCGCATATCCAGATTACGCTAGGAGGCTGTCCGAGAATAGGAACCGTAGCGAAAATCACTCAGGAGTCATTAAATGAGTTTATCAAAAGAGGCGAATAGCGGGGTTCTTTAACGATTTTGATAATCTCAGTTAATGGCTTCTGAGGGATTTGCAGTAGGTTCTCTATTCTCGGACAGCCTCCTAGTGCACCTCCAAAATTCAAAAATCCAGACTACAGCATTGAACCTAAGTTCTGAAAATCATCGCCGGACGCAAAAAAAAATTATCTCAAAATACAGATACTAATAGAAGATGCCCAACTG
>CAZNYF010000242.1:0-2662 GCA_964577195.1 uncultured Thiotrichales bacterium
TAGTGCGGCTTTTTGTAGTTTTTTATCGAGTGTTGCAATTGGCATTGATTCTCTTATGGCTAACTCAAGGTAGGTAGCATCATAGCTACTTAAATTAAATGCTCGTGCCAGTGTCAAGGTTCTCCCAAAAGCGTTATGCACTGTTAATGGATCTACGAAAATAGGCAGTCTATCTAGCTTTATCAGATAACTTTCTACCTCTCCTTCTGATATTTCTTTCCTTCTCTCACTTCCTAATAAGGCACTAACTGCCTCAATATGCCACAAGTTGGGTACTAGAGCAGATGAAGAAGAAAACGAGCTTAGAATCTCCCTGCAATAAGCTTGATCTTGCTTCTTTTTGCTTGGCATAAACCACCGCATAGCTACCGAATTATCTAAAACAAAGCTGTTCATTTCCTACCAGCTTCGATAGAACGCTTTAGAACATCATCGGATACAGTTTTTCCCTCTATCTTTAATATCCCCTTTATCGCTTCAAGCGTTCGCTCATGATTTATTGAGCGACTCGGTATAATATCCGCAACTGGCTTACCATGATTTGTGATTGTAAAGGACTGTCCTTTCGAAACCTTTCTAAGTATTTCAGGTAATTTTGTTTTTGCATCGTATGAACCAATTTCTTCTAACATTTTAACCTCCCTAATTGTCAGACTATAATACAGGTTTATTTTCAATGATCAATTATCAGACCATAAAACAAGCCTGACTTGACTAAAGTAGTCAGTACAATTCACTCTAAATCAATATTGTTGGAATCACTGCCTGGTTAACCCAGACTTGAGGAAAAAAATAGGCTACTGACAGAATGCTGTCAGTAGCCGCCAGCTAAGCTACAAATTCAATAAACTAACATTAGGAAAATACAATGACCGACGTAGCCACCTGGTTCGAAATACCAGTAACAGACATGCCTCGTGCCAAACAGTTTTATACCAACATCATGCAAACCAGCTTTGAAGATGATGAAATGAAAATGCCTGATGGTAGCCCATTTTTAATGGCTGTATTCAATCATCAGCAAGGCTCGGTCAGCGGTATGTTAGTCAAGGGAACAGAGTATCAACCCAGCGCCACTGGTGCAGTGATCTATCTCAACGGCGGCAAAGAACTCAATACTATTTTAGAACGCGTCAAGGAGCAAAATGGTAAAGTGATTGTGCCAAAAATGCCGATAGAAGATGGCGCTAAAGGCTGGTTTGCACAATTTTTGGACAGTGAAGGAAATCGTGTAGGCTTATATTCTCCTCCAATGTAAGAGCGAGTTTTAGATTGACCGAGATAAATCATGCGCCGCGCTGATCGATTATTTCAACTGGTACAAATACTGCGAAATAAACGTTTGATTACCGCACGCGATTTGGCAGAGCGGCTGGCGGTTTCAGAGCGTACGATTTACCGGGATATACAGGATTTAAGTCTCTCGGGAGTTCCGGTAGAAGGCGAAGCGGGGGTGGGTTACCACCTGCGCTATTCTCTGGATATACCACCAATAATGTTCAGTGCCACGGAAATTGAAGCGCTGGTAGTCGGCGCCAGAATGGTGACTGCCTGGGGTGGAAAAGAGCTTGGTCAAAGCGCGCAATCAGTGCTTGATAAAGTGACTGCTGTTATCCCGGATGAATTGCAACATCATTTGGAAGAAAGTAAGTTATTTGCGCTTAGATATGGTCCACGAGTAGATATAGAAACCACGCTGGACGAATGTCGCCACGCCATTGATCAGCGGTATTTAGTTAAGATTAATTATCAACGCGCAGATGATGAATTAAGTCAGCGAAAGATAAAACCGTTGGGACTTTATTTTTGGGGAAGTGTCTGGACGTTGGCTGGCTGGTGCGAGTTACGTAATGATTTTCGTAGTTTTCGTCTGGATCGAATTCAACATATTGAAATACTCGATCAACAATTTAACGATCAACCGGGACAAAGTCTGGAAGATTTTGTGAACATGATGCAAGCAGAATGCGATCTGGACGAATCCAGTGAGCATTCAATCAGAGACTCTAAAACTTAGAGATTAAAAAATTTAAGAAATCCAATCAATAACACAGGAAATCACGATGACAAAAATTCAAAAATATCTTGTTACATGCTTATTACTTACAACGCCTATGCTGCAAGCAGACGATAAAATTGCATTAATAGAGACCGTTTCTCCCGAAGATGCAAAAGGAGATGTTGCTAAAGTGTATGAAGAAATTCAATCCCAATGGCAGATGGTGCCGAATCCCATTAAGCTCTACAGTACGAACCCGGAAATGTTGCGACAGAAATGGGATTCTTATCAATCCAGGGGTAAACACAAAACAATTGATGCCCGATTTCAAACAGTGATTCGTATGCTGATTTCTGCCGAACACGATTGTAAATACTGTATAGGAATCAACGAAGGGTTATTGATTAATGCATTTCAAATGGATCCTGAAAAAGTCATGGCGATGAAAAAAGATCCCTCTGTAGCACCATTGCCAGCCAATGAGAAAGGCTTGCTGGAATTTGTTCTAAAAGCAACCAAAGATTCAAAAAGTACTACTAAATCAGATATTGATGCATTGCATAAATTGGGCTGGGACGATTCAGAAATTTTCTTCGCCACCAGTTATGCTGCAGAAATGGTCGCATCAGATATATTAATTAATGCTTTTCACGTTAAAATTGA
>CAZNYF010000243.1:0-2636 GCA_964577195.1 uncultured Thiotrichales bacterium
GAGGGCGTCTCTAAAAATAGAAGTGTTGCTGAGGGAAATCAGGAATAGTGCATTTATGTCCATGGATGGACGGTATTCCGCAAGGAGCCAGGATGGCGGTGCGTTTTTATGCGGAAATGAGGCGAATATAGCCACAGGGATGTGGTGTAGTAGAGCAATGCAGGAGCTATTGCCGACTGGGTGTATTTAACGATTTTATGTCCACGGATGGACGGTATTTCGCAAGGAGCCAGGCACTGCCAATCGCATCCTGCATTGCCAGCATTCCCTACCTCCCTGTAGGTCATGGCGGTGCGTTTGATAAAAAAGGTGCTGTTCATGGTTTTCTCGGTGGTGCTTGTATTTTTAGAGGCACCCTTGAGCAACTTGACGAAGAATGATTGTTTCAGATTGGATTCTCTCAAGACTTAGCTTGAGCTTTAGCGAAACTTAGAAGCTTCAGAAGTGGCATTGTTATTCTACGCAACGATTGAGAGCATTCAAGCTGGGACAATCAGGCAAGTCAGGTTGTTTAAGTGATTGTTTACTCGTCCCTTCGTACAGGCTGTTGCTGATTGGCGACACTTAAAATTTCTGGTTGGGACTTCTCGGTAGATTGAATTGGGTAGCTGAATACTTTGTTGTGAATTCAGATAGTTATGTAGATTTTGCCTTTCAGTCAGAGCCAGTACTTTGTTCCTATCGGGCGGGTATTAACAGCAATCAACCTGAACTGGAACTAACAGTGTCGTCTGTTAACGACGAAAGTAATCGCTGCCACGGTGCGTATCTGGTGCCAATCGACGTCAATTAATTATAACTTATTGATTGTCGGTTAGTTAACTAAAGTTGGCACAAGGATTGCATTACTCCTAGTATCGTGTTTTTGCGATATTGAAATTAAACTATGGAGTTTATGAAATGTTCAAGAAATTAGTAATTGTTGCCCTGGCTGCCCTGACATCTACCGTTGTTATTGCAGGTGATGCGTATTCTGTATTGGATGCTGATAAAAACGGTGCTATCAATAAATCCGAAGCTGCGGTTCTGCCTGGCCTGACAGATCAGTGGACAACACTGGATGCCGACGCTAACGGTGAGCTGAGCGTTGAAGAATTTGCCAGATTCGAAACTTCAGACATTATCGCGCCAGCAGTCGATGCTCCTGAAATGAAGATGCCAGAAATGAAATAAATCTCACAATAGGATTCGCAGACTGCTGATTACTACTCAAGCTTTTTGCGACATACGTCAGTGGATGATGGGGAGATCTCCGTGTTATGGCGCGGAGCTTCTCTTTTCTATTTAGGGCATCTCTATTAATTCAGAATGAGCATCTTGCACCCATAGGGCATAGACAAGTTCAGTATTTTCAATAGCTGCGTTACTAAGTAACTGCAATAGTCCCGCTATTACAGTCACTTAGCGCCTTGCTCTTAAAAATCCTGATTCTCAATCTATCTCACCCTGAATTAATAGAGATGCCCTTTAGCCTGCTTTAACTGTGGTTTGTAATACGGCAGGAGCCTTGAGTTCGACCGGGGAGGCTGCTGGCAATTTAGCAGGCGTATCATCGTTTATGCTTTCCTCGCTTGCTGTTTGTACGCTCGGTAATTCGCAGTTGCTCAAGCTTAAAATCGGCGGGCTGAATGAAAGTCCAAATGGTGCCGCTTTCTGCAATGCACTAATTCCCAGAATTTGACGGGTATTACCCGGCATGACCACCGCTTCCACATCGCGGATGACACAAGCATGACCGATAGTAATGACGGAAAGCTTATACAGCGGCACAATCCTGGTGCTGCCATCGGCCATGACCCCGCGCAAATTTTTTATAAATGTCGCATTTCCACTAGATTTGAGGCTGGCGAGCGTTGTTTCATTAATGACACTGTGCCCTGAGCCGGTATCAATCAACAGCTTCGATTCATTGCCACCAGGCATGCTGGATTGCACATAAAAGGTTCGTGCGCCCTGATTTTCCATGGGAATCTCATATCGAATCACCTCATCAGCCAGCCCTGCTGAAGCCCAAAACAACGAGCCGATAGTTAACCAGATTTTCATATCCATACCTTTGCGGGAATCTGCTTCATAGATATCTTAGTCAAGTTCTCGCAACTTATACATGAACCCAACGGTATTTAGCGGGAAATTGATGGCTTTTATTGTATGTTTGTGATCGTTGCATCTAAAAACACCCAGCATACCCATGCTGTACGCGTCTCGGGTGGCGTGCGTGTAGGGGTACTGGCGCAATTAATTCAATCGCGCATATCTTTGGCGCGATAGTTAAGACTTCTAGGAGTGGTGGATTTTGAAACTGTCAAGTTTTGACAAAACGACGTGACCGAGAATCGAAGCCGTAGGCTCTCTATTTTTGGGCAGCCTCCTGATCGGTGGAGTTTTGATAGCGATGTACTTTACATTCTCCAGACATCAGTCCGCATCACGTCGAAATCTGAATCAAAAGTCCAAACTGCAACATTGAGTTTGCCTGCGACCACCGCTACTGTTGCGTCGAACAGGGTGATTTGCTGGTCTTTGTAGACCTTTACTTTATTGGCAGAATCTAAATAATCATCACCTGTTGGATTGATTAATCCAGTGCCAGTCATTATTGAATCCAACCAACTATGGGCGTACTCAATATTAAG
>CAZNYF010000244.1:0-2624 GCA_964577195.1 uncultured Thiotrichales bacterium
TAAACTTATGCCGATTGTAAACCCAGCATTGTAGACGACTTGTTGCGATGCGAACCAGTTTTCTGGTTCGCATTCATCAAGGAACATTTGCCGTTATAGCGTGCTGCCAAATGATGGATCAATAGTGCCTGCCGGCATCTCGACGCCTGCAATCTGGCAACCTTGTGCGACTGGCCCGCCAGGGAAAAGTTGGTACAGATGCTTCATCCCGCCAAGATGATGAAATTTCTCATCCAGAGCGTCTCTGAGTTCTCGGCGGTTACTGAATTCGTGATGCGAAAAATAGTCCTGCAGTCCCTGTACGACTTCCCAGCGTTCATCGTCTAGATTGATTCCCAGTGCTTTTGCGGCGTGCTCAGCATCGTCTGTGCTCCATCCTTGTGGCGCATTCGGAAAATTCATGGATCCCATAGTTTACCCTCGTCATTGCAATTAATAAAAAGTGATCTGCCAAAGATGCAGGTCATCCCTATACCTTTTAGGATAGTGTTTCTAACTTATCAACTATCCCATATAGGATATACGTGAATTATTCCAAACTGGACAAAACAAACAGTCTTTCAAGAACCTTAAGCTTAGCTATACTTACCAGTTAAGTTGATAACAAAATTAACCACTCACTCAGGAGTCACCAATGATGCGTTTAACTCTGCAATCTATGCTGATCTTAGCCGTGTTCAGTCTATCGGGCTGCGGCTACAACAATCTACAAACCACCGATGAATCTATAAAAACGACTTGGGCGGAGGTTTTGAATCAGTATCAGCGTCGTGCCGATTTGATTCCTAATCTGGTCAATACCGTCAAAGGGTATGCCTCTCACGAAAAGGAAGTGCTTACCGAAGTCACCAATGCGCGGGCTAAAGTAGGTGCAATGCAGGCAACGCCAGAACTCGTCAACGATGAAATAGCGTTTAAGAAATTTATGCAGGCGCAAAGCAAGATGAGTTCCGCTTTGTCCCGTTTGTTACTGGTCGCTGAAAACTATCCGCAGCTTAAGGCCGATGGCGTGTTTAGAGATTTGCAGGCACAGCTGGAAGGCACTGAAAACCGTATCTCTGTCGCGCGCAATCGCTATATTCAGGCGATTCAGAGCTACAATGTCACGGTGCGAAAATTCCCCTCTAATCTCACCGCAATGATGTTTGGATTTAAAGCCAAACCCAGCTTTAGCGTAGAAAATGAAGCTGAGATCTCCAGGCCACCCAGTGTCGATTTTAATCAGCCCGCTACCGCAAAATAACCAGCGATAACATCCAAATGCTGAGGCGACTATTACTACTGGCGATTCTTTTTATCGCCTTACCCAGCTGGGCAGAGGTATCAATACCTACGCTTAGCCAGCCAGTGACCGATTTAACCGGAACGCTTTCGGCAGCGGAGGTTTCCGCTATTGAGGCTCAAATTCAGCAGCTTGAGGCAACCAAAGGCAGTCAAATTGCAGTTTTGATTGTGGCCACCACAATGCCGGAGGTGATTGAGCAGTACGCGATTCGAGTGGTTGATCAATGGCAGCTTGGGCGCGAAGGTATCGACGATGGCGTGTTGCTGCTAGTGGCTAAAGATGATCGAAAGCTCAGAATCGAAGTAGGTTACGGATTAGAAGGTGTGATACCGGATGCGATTGCTAAACGCGTGATTGCTGAAACCATCACGCCAAAATTCAAGCAGCAACAATTTGCAAACGGCATTTCAGCAGGGGTAGGGCAGTTAGCCCAATTAATTGATGGTGAGCCATTACCACCACCCAGCATGAGGCGGCAACAGTCGGCTGAATCTTTTGACAGCTATATTCCGATGATTTTTTTCACGCTGGTTTTTCTTGGCCCCATTATGCGCTCTATATTTGGCCGGATACTGGGGGCTATGGCAACCGGTGGGTTGGCAGGGTTTGGTTTTTGGGCGATCACGGCGGCATTTTTCGGCAGCTCTTTGGTGGGCATCATTGTCTTTTTACTGGTTTTATTGTTTAGCGGTGGCGGACGTAGCAGTTTTCCGGGCGGTCGGCGCGGTGGTTATGGGGGCGGTTTTGGCGGTAGCTGGCCTAGCGGTGGTGGAGGTTTTGGTGGCGGCGGCTGGTCTGGCGGCGGTGGTGGATTTGGTGGCGGTGGCGCGTCGGGAGGCTGGTAATGTCGATAGGAAGAGTTTTAAAGCATCTGCTTTATCCCCCGTGGTTGGTGAAACGCTATTTCCCGCCTGATTCGCTGGTGAAAATTGAAGCTGCGATTAAAGCCTCGGAAATGCAGCACAGTGGCGAAATCCGTTTTGCGGTGGAATCAGCGCTCGATTGGCGTGCATTGTTTAGCGAAGAACCTTGCCGCGAGCGCGGTATTGAAGTGTTTTCCGAGCTACAAATATGGGATACCGAGCAAAATAACGGCGTACTGATTTACTTGTTATTGGCGGATCACGGGGTGGAAATTGTTGCTGATAGAGGGATTAACCAAGTGGTCGAACAAGGCGAGTGGCAACGCATTTGCGATTTGATGGAGCAGGCTTTTCATCGTGGTGAATACCATCAAGGTGTCATTGCTGGAATTAGAGAAATTGAAAAGCATCTGATCGGCAATTTTTCGCCAACCAGTGATGATCTCAATGAGCTTTCTAACAAACCGGTGATTATA
>CAZNYF010000245.1:0-2585 GCA_964577195.1 uncultured Thiotrichales bacterium
TTAATTAAAGAAGAATGCTCATTCCGTGACCTGCATAGTGTCAACAACTGCTGATTTTTAGACTTACGTCACCGACTAACCGAATCCCCCTGGGTGAAAATTATCTTTCACTCACAGCGTCTTACCACTATGCGGATTTCAGCCCTACTGCTCACTGCAGTACTATTATCATTCAGTTTTTCAGCCCAGGCTGCCGACGACGATAAAACTCACTACCGCTGGTTTTGGGGTGGTTCAGTCGGCGCATCAGAATTTGACGTGAGAGCCGCAACTGGCAGTCCACCAAATCCTGATATTGCGTATATTCGCATCGCAAGAATGCACGAACATTTCGCCTTCGAATTGCGCGGTGGCGGGCATACCGATGTGCGTAGTACAGATGACGGCTCCAAAGTTAACGGCTCGATTGGGCTCTACATGGAGCCACGCGTCCCCCTCGGAAAAAGAGCCGGCATCTATGGTTTACTGGGTTACGGATTTATCAATTTTGATGCAGATGGCATAAAAGGTATCGACGGCAACAGCGCGACTTACGGTGCCGGCCTCTGGTTTGGCGTGACCGATAGATTCCGTGTCGAGCTGGAAGCATTGCGCTTGTACGATAAAGATACGATTCAAATTAACTCTATTTCACTCGGGTTTACCTACGATTACGCCCCGTGGTAGAGGTTTTCCGCATGGTTGGTAGGCTGGGCATCTCTGCCCTTGCGCAGACACGCGCTGAACCGTACTATTCGCGGTCTTATATTTCCTGAAAAAGGACGAAAACGGATGCGTAGTCAGTATTGTGGATTGGTCGATGAATCATCGCTGGGTCAAGAGGTCACCTTGTGTGGCTGGGTTAACAAGCGAAGAGATCACGGTGGTGTGATTTTTATCGATCTGCGCGATCGCGAAGGTCTGGTGCAAGTTGTTTTCGACCCTGATCTTGCCGATGTGTTTGAAACTGCCGAACATGTGCGCAATGAGTACGTGCTACAAGTCAAAGGACTGGTTCGTGATCGTCCCGAAGGCACCATTAACAATGAGCTGAAAAGCGGTAAAATTGAAGTGCTTGGCCAAACGCTGACAGTGCTCAACGCCTCAGACCCCATTCCGTTCCAGCTTGATGAAGAAGTGAATGAAGATACCAGGCTGACCTATCGCTATATTGATTTGCGTCGCCCTGAAATGCAGCGTCGCATGCAGATTCGCGCCAAAGTGTCCTCGTTCATGCGTCGTTTTCTCGAAGAGCGTGGCTTTCTCGATATCGAAACGCCAATGCTCACTAAAGCGACACCCGAAGGTGCACGTGATTATCTGGTGCCTAGTCGCACCCATCCGGGCAGCTTTTTTGCGTTGCCACAATCCCCACAGATTTTTAAACAATTGCTGATGATGAGCGGCATGGATCGCTATTATCAGATCGTGCGCTGTTTTCGTGACGAAGACCTGCGTGCTGATCGTCAGCCCGAATTTACCCAGCTCGATATCGAAACATCATTTATTGATGAAGAAGAAATCATGGGTTTAACAGAAGATCTAATGCGCGAGATGTTTGCAGAAATTGATAACGTCGAGTTGCCGAATCCGTTCCCGCGCATGACGTATGCCGAAGCGATGCAGCGTTATGGCTCCGACAAGCCAGATTTACGTGTACCGCTGGAGCTTACGGATATCGGTGATCTGCTGGCTGAAGTGGAATTTAAAGTCTTCTCAGGCCCGGCAAACGATCCAAAAGGTCGAGTCGCAGCACTGCGAGTGCCTAAAGGCGGCGAGCTGAGCCGTAAAGAAATTGACGGCTATACAGAATTCGTCAGCCGTTATGGCGCACGCGGATTGGCGTATGTGAAGGTCAACACGCTGTCTGATGGTGTTGCTGGATTGCAATCGCCGATCCTGAAATTCCTCCCCGATGAAGTTGCGATGGAAATTATGCAGCGCACCGGAGCAGAAGATGGTGATATCGTCTTCTTTGGCGCAGACAAGGCCGGCGTCGTGAATGATGCGCTCGGCGCATTACGCGTCAAAATAGGTTTTGATCGTGATCTCGCTGATGACAGCTGGCAGCCACTTTGGGTTGTTGATTTTCCCATGTTCGAGCGGGATGAGAAAAATGATCGCTGGCAAGCACTGCATCATCCATTTACGGCTCCAGCCACTGATGATCTTGATGCGCTCAACAAAGACCCCGGCAACACCCTCTCACGTGCATACGATATGGTATTGAACGGCACCGAGCTCGGTGGCGGCTCCATCCGTATCCACGATCCAAAAATGCAGGCAGAAGTCTTTAAGCTACTCGGCATTTCTGACGAAGAAGCAGAAGACAAATTCGGCTTCCTCGTTAAAGCGCTCAACTACGGTTGCCCACCTCACGGCGGCATCGCCTTCGGTCTGGATCGCCTTATCATGTTAATGACGGGTAGTAGCTCCATTCGTGATGTCATGGCATTCCCCAAAACCCAGACAGCGCATTGCCCGCTCACTCAAGCTCCGGCAGAAGTCTCTCGTAAGCAGCTCCGAGAGTTAAATATTCAAGTGAAATTGCCAGCGAAAGAGACCTGATAACATCATTGAACCTAAAAACCTCAGTTGGGCGCGAA
>CAZNYF010000246.1:0-2509 GCA_964577195.1 uncultured Thiotrichales bacterium
CCTACGACATGATGATTGCTGGTCACGCCAGATCACAAGGATTAATTCTCGTGACGAATAACACAAGTGAATTTAATCGCGTAGAAGGGCTTCGTCTGGAAAATTGGACTCGATAATCGCAAAATGAATCCTTACTTTATCTCTATCCTCAGCCTCATAAACCTCAGTAATCATTGTACTCATGATTTTTACCTTCGAACAAATATTATCCGCATAGAAGCACACACAAGACCATGCTGTGCAATGGAAGACCTGATGATTTAATCCCCGAAGCACCTACCCTCTTGCAAAATATATGCTTCTAGGTGAACGATTGAGTTCGTGCGAGCTGGAGGAAAAGGACAAGTCAGATGTTAAAGTTAACCGTTCCTTAGAGCCTCTGAATGTATCGCTAACACCATCACGTTACTATCGAATCAACTTCTAAAAGCTGTTTTTTTTCGAATCTTCTGACCGCCAGGCTAACCGTTTGATAGTGCAGCCCAAATAAAAGGCCAATCTCCTTCATCGTATAAGCACCCGAGGCATAGGCCATTGCCATCGCTTCGTCACGATCCTGATAGCGCTTGACATAATCTGCCAGTGGAAGGGCTAAAGATCGACGCTGACTTTTAGAAATATCACTCAACTTCTCTAGTCGCTTAAGATCCGTTAACTGCCCAATGAACTGCTCATCCCCTAAAACACACTGATGCCTGACTTCATCCAAAGGATTTGGGCCGTTAACACCAGCCGCAACAAACTCAGTATACTTTTTTATTGCCCTGCTTCTGTGCGTCCCAAACTGCGCCAACAACCAATCGCACTCCAACCAGCTTGGCACCGAAACCTTACCCAATGTGGCGTTATAACTACTCCACAACCAATCACCAGCACCTCCAACCATCCTCGCACGTACCGGATTCAGAACTACATAACGTGTTAACTCCAGCAAATATGCATCCTTTTGCACTAAAATCGCTTTATACCGCCCCTGGAACAAATGCCCTGCCAGTCCATGCCCACGATTAAACTGCTGCGTATAAACGCCATTCAAATGGCGCATACCTTTTGAAAGATTAGAATCGGGTGTTTCTACAATAAGGTGATAATGATTACTCATTAAACAATAGGCATGCACTACCCAGTTGTGACGCAAACAAACCTCTGCCAACACTGCCAACCAGCCTTCCCTGTCAGAATCATCATGGTAAATATCTTCACGACGATCACCTCGGGAAGTAATATGATAAAGCGCACCAGCAAACTCAATTCTTAATGGTCTAGCCATTTCAAATCCAATAACCGTGTTACCAACTCAAACGTCCGAAATCTAAATTAACAGAGCAATCCCTGACAATGAAATTAGACGACCCATCATGGTAATCACCTGCTTTGACATAGCACCCATTATTTAAATTAAATACTTTCGCTTTTTGCCTATCCGGGTAAACCAAAATATAAATTTCCACCCCTTCCTTTTGAAATAAATCAAACTTGACCAATTCATCTCGTTTAGCGCTACTCGGAGAAACGATCTCGATGATTACTTCAGGTGTCAGTGTTAATTTTTCTCCAATAACGTTGCAAGCAATCAAAAGATCAGGTCGAACGACAGTATCATCAGAGCAATACCAATCCAGCTCATTAAGAACTTCACAATCATGGCAATCTTTTAACTGCTCATCTAGCAAAATAATAAGCTGTTTTTCCAATCTCTGATGACTGATTGATGGAGAGGGCGACATCGCATACGGCGCACCGTTAATCAACTCCCACTCTCCACTCCATTGGTCGTAATCTCTTATGGAATAATGCTCAAAATAGGCCAGACTCATATCAAACTCCCATTTTCATTCGACGGTTATGCACAATCGTTTCCCAAACCAATTCTGTAATAGACATCGATAGTAACCTGCTGATAACGCCCCGTCAATATGAGACCTGACCCCGATGGATTTCAGTTGAAGAACGCTACCGCGTTCGTCAACAACAAAGCATCCCGATGCTGAATGATATGAAAAAATGGCTGGATAAATCTTTGCCCCAAGTACCACCCAGCAGCCTGATTGGCAAAGCCCTTAATTATCTCAACAACCAGTGGGAGCGCCTGATCCGTTACTGTGAAGATGGTCGTTTGGAAATCGACAACAACGCTTGTGAACGAGCGATACGTCCGTTTACCACGGGGAGAAAAAACTGGCTGTTCTCAAGCAGTGTTAATGGTGCCAAAGCCAGTGCGAATTTATACTCGTTAGTGGAAACCGCTAAGGCCAATGGCCTTGAACCCTATGCGTATTTAAAAGAAGTTTTTACGCAGTTGCCTGCGGCAAGCTGCGTTGAGGGTATTGAGAAGTTACTGCCGGATAAATTTAAACAAGAATAATCAAGGCGGGTTTATTAGGCGCTTACGAAGCTCTTGCCTGACAGAATCGAGATTAATTAAATCAAGATGGGTTTATTAGTCGCTTACGAATTAAGCAGTTACATCAAAACGGGTAACTCTCGCTAAATCAAGTTCGCTTACGCT
>CAZNYF010000247.1:0-2462 GCA_964577195.1 uncultured Thiotrichales bacterium
GTGCAGATTTTGAAGCCGCTGGAATGATGTTCTTTCTGGGTGTGAACAATGTCCTAGACGAAGCATATCGCGAAAGACGTCAAGGCTTTTTCAACGGCATTATCCCTGGGCAAGCGATGTCTGCGTATGCCGGTGTAGAAATTAAACTGTAAGTATACAGGTTGCTTTCATTCGTCAACTACGGGTGAAAGTAATCGGTTTACATTTTTTCAGATTAGAGGAAATTTATGAATATTCATTACTCAGAAAAACAGCAGAACAAAAGTGGAAAGACGTTATTTTCAGTAATTTTTTTATTGTTTGGATTGTTTCCCAATAGCGTTTTGGCGCATTTTCTTTGGCTTGATCCTATCATTCAAGAAGTAAAAGAAGGACAGCAAACTGTGCGTCTTTACTTTGGTGAGTATCACGAAAACTTGTTTGAATCAAAAGCAACCCGACTTGCTGAGCGAGAGGCCGCTACTTTAACGGCGCATTTACCCGGAGCGGAAGAAGCAACGCCTATTTCTCTTAGTATGGAAAATAACTTCTTTGCTGGAAAAATAAAAACAGATAAATCCGGACTGGTGAACTTGGTTGCCGAAGATGTTAATAGTCCAGTTGTAGATTGGTCTAAACATGGGATTGGTGTCGTACGCCCTACCTATTACGCTAGAACTCAATGGCTATTTTTTAAAGATACCGAGATTTCCAAACGGGTTCCTGCCCCAATTCCGGTAACTGAACTGGATATTATTCCAATCACTCAACACTTCAACCCTCGCACAGGAGATTTCGGACCCGGGACTGGAGAAGAGGTAGTTTTTCAAGTTTATTTTCAGCAAAAACCGCTGGATCAAAAACCTAAGTCTGTTTATGTCTATGCACCCAACGGCTGGATGTGGGAAGCGAAATTAGACAAGCAAGGTGTAAGTCGATTTAAACCGTTGTGGCCAGGGACTTACGTTGTTGAAGTGATTTACAAAGAAGTCACACCCGGTGAATTCAAAGGGGAGAAATACGAGGCCATTCGACATCGCGCAACACTTTCATTAACTGCACGGGAATGAAGGGGAATTTACGCAACCGGCAGATCCACTTCTGGACGGGGGGTATCGCATTATTTTTCTTAACAATAACAACTGTGACGGGAATTCTTTGGGCTTATGCACCTTATATGTATTGGCAGCCGGGGTATAAACAAAAACAGGAAGAAGTTAGAACGTTAGATAAAGCTGAGATGTCATCTCTCGTATCGCCATCCGAAGTACTCGAAAACGTACAAAATAAAATGGGTGTAGATGCAAAGATCCATGATATTTCTATTGCCTGGGAGGCGGATCAACTAGTCTATAGAGTCCGTATTGAAAACCTGGATGGAAAAAAATCTAATCACTTAATGAATGCTCGTCTAGGTCAATGGCTTTCACCGCTTACCGAGAATCAGGCAATTCGTTTTGCACAGCAATACCTACCCTCGGGTACACAAGTTTTGGAAGCTGAGCTTTTGGATAACTGGATTCATCGTAAAAAATCCAGTGGGCGTGCTGCATGGAGAATTATGTTTAGAGATTCAAGGAAAACAGAAATTTTCCTCGATCCTGATACCGGTCTCATTTTGGAAGATCAAGACAGAACCAGACGCTTTCATTGGTGGGTAATGCGCCTCCATCAGTTTAACTTTTTCGGAACCAATAAAATTCTTTCCATTATTTCCGGGTTGCCACTACTGATTCTTTTGGTTTCAGGTCTCGTCATGCTTTGGCGTCGATTAAAACGACCATCTTCACGAAAAAAAAGGCTTAAAGAACTGAAGACATAGAACCAGAGAATCATTCGATATGGTAAATATTATGTACAAACAAAGCGCCCTTTTTCTGCTCGGCATGATTGTTATCTCGGGTTGTGGTGGTAGTAATTCATCGAAAACTCCGCTCGATAATGCCTCTCAAATTCCCCTGCTCTTATCAGAAGCGAATATACAAACCTTTGCAGAAAATTCCACTTCGGTTGTTTATCAGGCGACAGTCACCGATGGGTCAATTGCTGTTTGGTCACTAAGCGGGCAAGATGGAGCATTATTGAGTATTGCTCCCGATTCTGGTGAGGTGCGTTTTAAAAATCCACCTGACTACGAATCACCTCGTGACGCAAATGCGGATAACCAGTATGAAATCATTGTCAGTAGCGATGCCGCTCAAATTAAATCACAAACACTGGTTATTCAAATACTCAATGAAGAGGATGCGAATATTGTTGCAGACAAATTTGTTGCGATGCGCGACCTCTCTTCGGATGGAACCCGAGCTTGGCTTTTTGAACCCGGTTTCATCAAGCTAACACCAGGAGAAGTACTTGAATTTACACCAATCGCTACAGGCCATGACTCCATAAGTAAAGTAACGCCGAACGGTGCTGCCGGCTGGAAAACCAAACTTGATGGTGGCAAGGTAAAACTGCAACAACAAGGTGTTTATATTTAC
>CAZNYF010000248.1:0-2437 GCA_964577195.1 uncultured Thiotrichales bacterium
TGATTAATGAAATTCTCGCCGATGCGAAAAGTCGCATGCACAAGAGTATTGATGCGCTGGCCAATGAGCTGGCAAAAATTCGCACAGGTCGTGCGCATCCGAGCATTCTCGATCAGGTGATGGTGGATTACTATGGCTCGAATGTCCCCATCAGTCAGGTTGCCAACGTGAATGTTGAAGATTCGCGGATGCTGTCAGTGCAGCCCTGGGAAAAGGATATGGTGGCTAAAGTTGAAAAGGCTATTCTAACTTCAGGTTTAGGACTCAATCCCGCCACCGCTGGTATGCTGATTCGCGTACCCATGCCGCCTCTGACTGAAGAGCGTCGCCGAGATTTGGTTAAAGTAGTCAGAGCAGAAACCGAAAACGGGAGAATTGCCGTACGCAATATTCGTCGTGATGCGATTAGTGATTTCAAAGAGCTGTTGAAAGAAAAAGACATCTCTGAAGACGAAGAACGCAAAGCAGAGTCCGACACCCAAACCATCACCGACGATTCCATCAAGAAGATGGATAGCGCACTGTCGGTAAAAGAAGCTGAGTTAATGGAGATTTAGTCTCTAAAAAGATTATGAGTGGAAAGATTCCCCGCCACGTGGCGATCATCATGGACGGTAACGGGCGCTGGGCGCGTAAACGATTTTTACCGCGTACCGCAGGCCATAAAAAAGGCGTTGACACTGTTCGCAGCACCATTGAAACCTGCGCCGAAAAAGGTGTTGAAGTGCTGACATTGTTCGCCTTTAGCAGCGAAAACTGGCAACGTCCCGAAAAAGAAGTCTCAACGCTGATGGAGTTGTTCATGAGCGCGCTTAAGCGGGAAACTCGACGGTTGAAGAAAAATGGCATTAAGCTTTTGATTATTGGGGATAAGCAACGATTTCCACAAAAGTTGCGCGAGCAGATGATAGTTGCAGAATCAGATACCGCAGAGGGCAAAAAAATGATCCTGCAAATTGCTGCTAATTATGGCGGTCGCGCAGATATTCTCGGCGCTGTAAAACAGTTAACCCAAAAAATCACCCAGGGCGAGCTTGATCCTGAATCGCTGACGGAAGAGAGTATTTCTGATCATCTCTGGACTGCGGGTAAGCCAGATCCCGATCTATTCATCCGAACCGGTGGTGATACACGTATTAGTAACTTTCTCTTGTGGCAACTGGCCTATGCAGAACTTTATTTTACCGACAAATTGTGGCCCGAATTCAAACCCGCAGAATTACAGAAAGCTTTTGATAGTTTCAGTGCGCGTGAGCGTCGTTACGGTATGACTAGCGAACAGGTGGCAACCAATGCTTAAACAACGCGTCGCTTCAGGGATTGTACTGGCTGCAATTTTACTGGCTGCGGTCATCGGCCTGCCTGAGCGGCTGTTTGGCTTTGCAGCAATGATCTTATTCGTACTCGCAGCCTGGGAATGGGCGCGTCTGACTTCACTGGCTAAACCGCTTTACCAAGTACTTTACACAATATTGCTGCTGGCAATTCTGGTGGTGCTATGGCCGCAATTGAATCGTCCAGAAGTGATGTGGATTCTGGGACTTGTCTCTGTACTCTGGTTTTTACTCCTGGCAGGACTCGCAGCCTATGTCTCGGAGCCAGAGAGTAAACCACGCTGGCAACCACTACTTGCAGTTGCCGGAATCGTGATGCTGAGCGCTGCATGGCTGGCATTTGTGAAACTCCATCAGCTGCATTTTGGCTGGTTACTGTATCTCTTGGTACTTTGCGTCACTGCCGATTCGATGGCGTATCTGGTCGGCAAAATGTGGGGTAAAAATAAACTTGCTCCGCAGCTCAGCCCGGGCAAAACCCGCGAAGGATTGCTCGGCGGACTAGCGGGTGTATTTGCTTTATCGATCATCGTCGTTTTATTCATTCAGCCTTCGGGGTTTGATGCTATTTCGCTAGTGTTATTAAGCCTGATCACTGGCTTGATATCGGTCGAAGGCGATTTATTTGAAAGCCTGATCAAGCGCGAAGCTGGCGTCAAAGACAGCGGCAAGCTGTTACCTGGTCATGGTGGCATACTTGATCGGTTCGACAGCCATATCGCCGCAGCGCCGGTATTTTATATCGGTCTTAACTGGGTTCTCGGTTAGACCTGCAATGCCCCAATCTGGCGTCACTATTCTCGGTTCCACCGGTACTATCGGTGTCAATACGCTGGATGTCATCAGCAGAAACCCAGAGCGTTTTAAGGTGATTGCGCTGTCCGCCAATCGCAACCTGGATCTGCTTTTTGAGCAGTGTCAGCAGTGGGAACCGGCATTTGCGGCAGTTGCAGATTTAGATTTAGCTACAGAGTTTAGCCATAAAGTTCGCCAAGCAGGTATCAATACCGAAGTACTTGCCGGTGTTGAAGGATTGATCACCATCAGTCAATTGTCAGAAACAGATCAAGTCATGGCGGGGATTGTTGGCGCGGCTGGCTTGC
>CAZNYF010000249.1:0-2291 GCA_964577195.1 uncultured Thiotrichales bacterium
TTATTTCCAGCCAGCCCGATCCATGATTTTCACTGCCAATGGATTATTTTCACCCAGCAGCGTTAAATTCAGTTGATCCGCTTTAAACTCACCGAACTTTTTTAACAGTTTGCTGACTTCAACATCTTTGTGTACCGGATATTCGTGATTGACCTTGGCATACCAGGCTTGGGATTCTTTGTTCACCAGGAATTCCAGCAGTTTGATGGCATTGTCTTTGTTTTTGGCTGCGGTGGTAATACCGGCACCACTGACGTTGACATGTGCTCCCCGGTCATCCTGGTTAGGCCAAAAAACAGAGACCATTTTTGCCGCTTTGCGTTGGTCTTTATCCTTACCTTTGAGCATTTTCCCCAAGTAGTAAGTATTGGCAATTGCAATATCGCACTGCCCAGCGGCTACCGCCTTGATTTGATCACGATCTCCACCTTTAGGTGAGCGAGCAAAGTTGGTGACAAGGCCTTTGGCCCAGGTTTCGGTTTTTTCTTCGCCATTGGCGGCAATCATCGAAGCCACCATAGATTGATTATAAATATTGCCTGAGCCGCGAACGCAGATGGCACCTTTCCATTTTGGAAGCGCGAGATCTTCATAGCTGAAAAGTTGGCTCTCTTTAACGCGATCTTTTGCGTACATGATCGGGCGGGCGCGCAGCGACAGACCGTACCATTTTCCGTCCTTATCTCTCAGGTACTCGGGAACGGTAGTATTGAGTAGGTCGGATTCGATCTGTTGCAGCAGCCCGAGCGCTTTTGCACGATGTAAGTTTCCGGCATCGACAGTGATAAAGATATCAGCAGGGGAGTTCTTTCCTTCGCTTTCCAGTCGTTTAAGCAAGGCACCAGCCTTGCCTGTTAGCAGGTTCACCTTGATGTCGGTGGCTGCGGTAAATTTGTCCAGTAAGGGTTTAATCAGTTTTTCCTTGCGGGCTGAATAGAGGTTCACTTCATTGGCAAACGCTGCCGATATTGGTGCGACAGCTATCGCTAAGATAAGCGTAGATTTGATAATGGTTGTAATCATATTGACCTCAATACTGGGAAAAAAACCGGTGTCAAATGACACCGGTTCAATGTGTATTAACTCACCCAACGGTTGCTAGAAACCGTTGAGGGACTTTCTGTGAGACGCTTTTATTGAATAGTTTCCAACTTGGCGTTTAGTGAATAGAAGGTATCAATCGTGCTCTGTACTGTGACAAGATTCGCTTTGTAGGCAGCAAATGCAGCCGCATCAGGAGCGGATTTTACGTATTCCCCAGCGGTGATACCTGTTACCTGAGAACCATCTTCCATCACTGGGCCATAACCAATGAGATCATCGATCTCGGTAAATTTAGCCAAGTTAATTTTGGAGGTTGCACCGCCGTATTGTAGTGCCATCATAAAGCCTTTCAGCTCACCCCAAATTTTAAAATAGGTTTTTTGGTTGGCTTCGTTCGACTCAAGCTCAAGTGCTTCAATACGCTGATGAGAGATGCCTGCATAGCGATAAACAGCTTCAGCAAAGATCATTTCCCAATTGCGTTGAATCGTGAGGGCAAGTGCTGCGACATCTTCGAGTTCTGTAGCGTTTAGTGCGCGTGCTTCACCATTATCATCCACGGCATTGGCAATGATTGTACGACCTTCAAGCCAGGCATCCATACTATCCTTGCCGTAAGTGCTGGGGCCGCCCGCTCTGTCGAATACACTTGCATAATAGGCTGGGCCGTTGTTGTATTCGGTGTAGATTGATACTACGCCATCACCATCTTTATCCGCCAACGTGCTTGCTTGTGCAGCGGTTGTATCGCCTTTGCCTTTTTTGTTGATCTGGTAATTTTCTTCGGCTGTCAGCTCGCCATTGTGTGCAGCAGCGCCAAACCAGCCAAAGCCTTCATCCCAGGAGTGTTCTTTACCCGTGTAGTATTTGTTGTCTTTGTACGGCAGGTTATTCTGTTTTGCATCAGCCTTAAGAAATTCATCAAGATATTTGTCGACAGTCTGATGATAGAACACCGCGCCCATCAGGTATTTCGGGAACAATTGGTTGTAGTCATAGCCATTGACGAAATCGACATGGACAGCATTGTCACCAGCAGCTGTAGAGGCATTCAATGCTTCAAATTGTGCAATCCATAAATCGATCACGTCCTTTGAGGTCATGGTGCCAGGCATGCCTAATGTGAAGGTTTTGTTATCATCGGCAACGCCGGGGATGGGATCGCCAAAACCGTCTCCATCGGCATCGTAGAGCTTGTTATAGAGTTGTTTATTGGTGCCGAGATCAGAATGGCGCTCTTCCTTGAA
>CAZNYF010000250.1:0-2291 GCA_964577195.1 uncultured Thiotrichales bacterium
GTGTTGAGCAGGTTCAGGCATAAAAAAAGCCGCAGTGGGTAGCTGCGGCTTGATGAATTTAGTTGAGTTTAACTTTGTCAGTTTGTTCTAAACACGCAGCCGCGGTGGATGAGCCAAATTCGGCGCATCACATTCTGGTCTTGTAGTTTGAGGGTCAAAGTCATGGGAGTTAGTGTTGCTTGGAAATCGCAATTGATCAAGCTAAATTTTTGAATTTGCGAGTTTGGTATTGGTAAAACGAAAAAAGGGCAGCGGATGCTGCCCTTTTTTCTGTTTCGAAACTTGCTTTAACGTTTCGAGAATTGAGTTGCGCGACGGGCTTTGCGCAGGCCGACTTTCTTACGCTCAACTTCACGAGCATCACGAGTCAGTAGGCCAGCTGTACGCAGATCGGGGCGTAAGCCTTCGTCATATTGCAATAATGCGCGAGCAATACCAAGGCGAATTGCACCAGCTTGACCGCTTGGGCCGCCGCCTTTAACGGTAGCTTTAATATTAAAGCTTTCAGAATTTTCTGTGGCTACCAAAGGTTGGCGCACAATCATGCGAGCTGTTTCACGACCAAAGAACTCGTCCAGAGGGCGATTGTTAACAGTAATTTCTCCAGAGCCTTTACTCATGAAGACGCGAGCAGCTGAGGATTTTCTGCGGCCTGTGCCGTAATGTTGTTCTGTAGCCATAGTCTTAATTTAATTCCAGTGTCTGGGGTTGTTGCGCGGCGTGATTGTGCTCAGAGCCAGCGTAAACTTTCAGTTTCTTGAACATGGTACGTCCAAGTGAATTTTTTGGCAGCATGCCTTTAACAGCGGTCTCAATGACGCGCTCGGGTGCTTTATCAATCAGCTTTTCAAAGCTAATGGATTTCATGTTGCCGATGTATCCGGTGTGTTTGTAATACATTTTGTCTTTGCGCTTGTTGCCGGTGACGTGAATCTTCTCGGCATTAACGATGACGATGTAATCACCTGTATCTACATGAGGCGTGTAAATAGGCTTGTGCTTACCACGTAAACGCAGAGCAACTTCTGAGGCCAGACGGCCAAGGGTTTTACCAGCTGCATCAACGACATACCAGTCGCGTTTCACTTCAGCAGGCTTGGCAGTAAAAGTCTTCATTGTCCGGGTACTCCTAAGTGTTCTAAGACAACAGTACGAAAGGCGCGAGACTATAGCGAAATTCTCATTTTGAGGCAAGTTTATGGGGCTAGATCAATTCGGGAAAACCCTGATAAAAATTAGAAGACGTTGGGATTAATATTCTCTGCGAATTTGAGTGAGGCTTTACGGACCTGAATTTATTATTTACCGTAACCTTTGTATGCCCAGTCTTACGGTCATTAACAAAAAGCCTACATGCTTTCGATTGTCTCTACTGACAACAAAGTGACTAAAAAACTGAAGTATATAAGGATACCAAGCTCCAGCCATTGTACACAGGCAACTCTTCCTCGTTACGATTTCTTGAAGCATTTAATCTATTTCCATCCAGAACGATTAGATGCTCAATAGGCCGCTGATTTTGGTTTTAAATTTTGGGGGGTTGTTGCAGTAACTGAATGTTTTACTTGGGTTTACATTTAAACTGCGTATAATCCCTCGCCAGATTGAGGGCAAAAAAAAGCGCGACACAAAGGAGGGCGTGCCGCGCCAATCTACCACCAAAGGAGGATGGAGGATCCATAAAGTTAACCAACCACCACAAGGATGATTAACTTATTAGTATTTTCTAATATACTAAGTTGGATGTCAAGCCTGATCTAAAAATATATAGATCAGGCTGGTTCCATCGCCACAATCTTTCTAATTCATCACCACATTAAGGCAACATCAGCCGTTTAACCGGTTTTCCTTGCTTCAAATGCTGCTCGATAATTTCATCAATATCACTTTCATCTAACCAGCTGTACCAAATCTCTTCGGGATAAACCACAATGACCGGCCCTTCTGCGCATCGGTCGAGACAACCTGCTGTGTTTATCCTGACACCACCTTTACCATCCAGACCAAGTGATTTAATGCGCTGCTTGGCATAGCTTCGCATTTTTACCGATTCGAAATTCTCGCAACAACCTTTGCCGGGTTGCCGCTGATTGGTACAAAAAAACAGGTGGTGCTTAAAATAACTCATTGACTGCTCAGCGCTTATAAGGATGCTGGACAGCGTACGACATCTTTTCAATTAACAACATCAATTCACTAAGCTCTTCACTAAGCTCAATTTACTTACCTAAAGATGCTTTCAGCGTTTCGCTCACAGATATATACGTTCTAAACAAAGAACTGGATCTTAA
>CAZNYF010000251.1:0-2252 GCA_964577195.1 uncultured Thiotrichales bacterium
TGAATCGGAAAAATTACGTAGTCACCTTATTGGTGATGAGAGATTTTTCTGATTTGCTAGGTGCGTCTACGCTCTTTTGCATCCTGCAATCGCTGCATTAGTGCATCCTTGCACGTCATGGGTTGCGTGAACTTTCGTGATCCAACTGATTTTTTCTAGGTTAATACAACCAACCGGCTATTTTCAGAGTAAAGATTCAAATATATTTTTAATAGATTTCATAGTTATAATTACTTCTTTTTGGGTTCTGGAACCGGGTCGTAGCCACCTTCATGCATAGGATGGCAGCGAAATATTCGTTTTGTCCCCATCCATAAACCTCGAATCGCACCGTGTAGATCAATCGCCTGAACCATGTATTTTGAACAGCTGGGTTCATATCGGCAGGCGGGTGCCATAAAGGGGCTGATTAAATAGGTGTAGCCTTTAACCAGAATAATGAGAATTTTTTTCATTGTGGATAAAACCTAACCGTAGAGATCTTTCGGGTCAATTAAAGGTTCTGAATCTACTTGCAGCGCATCATCTTTGATTAAATTGTAAAAGCAACTTTTTCGACCGGTGTGGCAAGCGGGGCCGGTTTGGTCAACACTGAGTAATAAAGTATCCCCATCACAGTCGATACGAATATTCTTTAGTTGCTGGGTCTGACCTGATGATTCACCTTTGCGCCATAGTTTTTTTCGTGACCGTGACCAGAAGCATACGCGTCCGGTTTGCAATGTTTCTGTTAGCGATTCGATATTCATCCACGCCATCATTAATATCTCACCAGTATCATGCTGTTGCGCAATCGCCGGAATTAGGCCGTCAGCGTTCAGCTTGAGCGAGTTCAAGGCATCAGCAAGTGGAAAGGTGTCGCCTTTAGCAGCCTTTTCTGAAATTATGAATACGTTAGTCATTCGAGAGGATTTGTCGGTGCTAATACAAGCGGATAAGCAGGGCGTATCCGCTCTGTAGTGGTAAAATCTAAACCTTGGACATTACCGAGAAGCTTTTAATGAAAGGTTTTGCCATACGCGGATCTTTAATCATTGCGCCATAGTCACCGGTGACAAATTTCATTTTTCCCGTGGTGAATGCCAGGCCTAATCCAGCCATGCCGGGTGGTTTGGTCATCCATTTTGTCCACTGCTCTTCTTTTGAGCGGATATCCCAGTTGAGATCCCGTCCGTCATAAGCTGCCGCTGAAGTGGCTTTGCCATTCTCAACAGTCATTACCCCAACGGGTGTATCGTCACCTGGAAAACCATAGCCGATTACGGAATTAAAACCGATTTTAGCTAAAGCGTCCGAAAGATCGGGTTCTGCATTCCATGCATTCATAAAACCTTCCATCCATTCAGCGGAAAAAAGTGTACTCATTGTGTCTCCTGAATATTGATAGTCAAAACATCTCTTGAGATGGTGGGAGTTGGGATTATACCCCAACTGGGAGGGTGGAAAGAAGTAGTAAAGAACGTCACGCTTTCGGGGTAACTGCACCCGAAAGAGAATGGATATGTCAATACATAACTAAACTAAGTTTATGAATTGGTTTAGTTATGTATTGACTAATAGATTCTGGCGGTATAGTTTTAGATAAACTCATAATGAATAAACTATAGATTAAGGTCGTCCGATGGGCATTGAAGCTGTTGTTTTAAGGCAATATCAAAACAAAGTAAACCAAGCTTTAAAACAGTTTGGGAGCTATGTAATGCCTAGCTCTGAGGGATGGCTTAAAACAGTTCGTAAAGCGCTTGGCATGTCAGGTTCGCAATTGGCGAACCGCCTTGGCGTTACCAAGGGACGGGTTTCACAAGCGGAATCAGCCGAACTATCAGGCAGTGCCACGCTTAAAAGTATGCAAAGCATGGCACAAGCCATGAACTGTCGTTTTGTCTATGCAGTCATTCCTGAAAAAGAGATTGAAAGTGTGATCAGGGATCAAGCCGTTTTAAAAGCGAAAGAACAAGTCAATGCAGCCTCCACACAGATGGCGCTTGAAGCGCAGACGCTAAATGACGAGCAACTTGCCTTTGAAGTTGATCGTCTCACCTCTGGGATTATCGAGAAAATGCCCTCTGATTTATGGAACGATGAATGATAATGCCATTTTATGACAGCCGAGGGTGAACCAGATGGCGCAACGCTACTTGACCCTGATGAGAAGGAAGGGCTTCGCTTTGCCCACATTACAACCAGAGGCGAGCTTGATCAGTTAGAGCAAGCCAATATCGTTGAAGGTATGCAGTGGCTTAAAAAGCAAA
>CAZNYF010000252.1:0-2210 GCA_964577195.1 uncultured Thiotrichales bacterium
CTAGAGGCGCGGACATTAATTTCTTGAATACATTAACCGTATCTATAAGTATGGTTTTACATACTGCATCCAATAAATACACCTCCAATTAAAATAAATACGCGCGCTCGGTTTGTTTTAATTAGAACTAATTTTTTATGGTAGTGATTCACTATAGTCAATAATGGCTGCAAATCTTTGGGCTATTTTGGAGATTACGGATAAGTTTTGAATAAGCTGGATAGAGATCAATGCTGTATAGTGATTTTTCTAGGTTTAATCTTTGATTGAGTAATCTATATGATCTCTCCGAAAAATACCCTGAGCCGACTAATGTTGGCGACTTCTTTAGCATTAGCCATATCTCCTTCTCAAGCTGATGTGGATTGCAGTAGAGATGGAGTAATTTATTATCTCAAACAGGGGGTCTCTGCGGATCAAGTGAATAAATTATGCGGCAGTATTTCTGGTAAGAACAGTTCTACGCAGGCGATAGCGACTATGCCTTCAGAGGAAAGTACGACTTCAGTGCGAGATAATGATTTTCTGTTTTTTAATTCCATGATTGTTGCGGATGAAGTCAAACTGACAAAAAAGGAACTGGTTCTGGTGAAAAGAGACTGTATAAAATATGGTGAAGAGGTTGAGGAAGATGTGCCTGAGTACGCTTGTGGTGTTTTTAAAACATCAGTGCAGTTAACAGGTTTAGAGGTGGTCAGTACTACGCAAGGGATTCCATTAATACGAGATACTGAACTTATCGTTAAAGGCGATATTCACCGACAGGTTTTAAATTTTGATACGCTAGACCGACATACGAAGAAAGCCCTGCATGAATTATTTGTTGCTAATCCAGAAACCATCGATATTCCTTTGCGAAAAGATGCTGATCCGGAAGAGGTTGGGCGGCGACTGAAAGCCGTGAAATAAGTTCTGACTGTATTTGGTAATACTGCGCAATTATAAATACAAAATCCGTAACTACTCAGCTATAGCCTTGCTTGAAACTATTGCGTGCTTGACGTAGGTTGGGCACGTCGCAAGCTCCTTTGCCCTACGCTTACTTATGCAACGATTAATACTGAGGAGTGAGGGTTTAATAACTTGCCGATTTTGACTTGCCTTTTGACTCCACAGAAGCACTAATAAAATAGTTACGTAGCCTGCTATGCGCCCATTTTATTAGCACTCCTGTGAAGTCAAAATTCTACGCCAAACTTCGGGAATTTATTAAATCCTCACTCCTCACTGAGTAGATAAGTTACCAAAATCCAACATAAAAAAAGCCAGACAAATGTCTGGCTTTTTTAATCGGCTAAGCTCGATGAGCTAGTCGAGGATGTTTTTTCAGTCTTAGAAAGATTGAACCAACATTAGGCCGATAACATCACGATCACCTGGGCCGCCTGCATCGTAGTCGGTGCTGGAGTAGATGAAACGTCCTTCAGTCTTCTTGGCAAGTTTGTGGAAATAACCAACACTAAAACCTGTGCCAGCGCTTTCACGTCCGCCACCCAGTGTGCCATCAACAGCACCATAGGATGCAGCAAGTTTGCCAGCGCCAAAACCAAATGTCCCGGCAACACTTAAGAATTCACCGTTTGCTGCGCCGCGATCCAAATCTTCAGCACTAACACCAAGGCTCCATTTTTTGGTTTTATAGCCGGCATGAATACGAGTGCCTTCAGCACCAGAACCTACGGTTCCAAACCCAGGCGTGTTTTCAGCACTAAGGATTTGAGCGCCGATGGTCAGGCCTTTTGAATTCCATGCTACACCCAGATTGCTACCGTGTTCGTCAGCAGCAGTATCATCAACGAATAACGCAGCATTGACAGTGAGTCCGCCAGCAATTTTTGGTGTGGTGTAGGCAATAGTGTTGTTCTTAAAGCCATTGGTTTCGTTAGAGAAGCCGTAAGCAGAACCACCATTTCCAGGGCCTGCGCTGGAGTCGTAGAAAGGATCAACTCTTAAACCAGCCATTTTGTACGCGTGAGAAGCGCGTCCGAGAAGCAGCTTACCGAAACCGCCCTTGATTCCAGCGAAGTAGAATCTGCTGGAGAGAGCGTTTCCGCTATCTCCTGCACCTGCAGAACCGGTGCCGTCATTTTGTGCGCCCATTTGCAAGTGATAGAAACCTGTTAATCCGCCTTTTTCGCCAACGGATCCTTTAACGCCGAGACGGGATGCATTGTTTACAGCGGCTACGGTATCAACGCCAGCAGTGTCGA
>CAZNYF010000253.1:0-2193 GCA_964577195.1 uncultured Thiotrichales bacterium
ACCAGATGAAAAATTCTCTGGTGGAGGTGTTTATGCACTCTATTACAATGGTGACATCCCTTTATATGAAAAAATATATAGGCAAAATAAAGAACTCCCTATTTATGTTGGAAAAGCAGTATTACCGGGCTGGCGACAAGGACGAGATACAGTTAAAGAAAATGACCCTGCTCTTTATCGCCGCTTAAGCGAGCATTCAAGAAGCATAAATGCTGTAAAAAACCTTGAGTTGTCTCATTTCTCATGTAGGTTTGTTGTGCTTAAATCTCAAGAAGCCGATTTAATTAGAAAAAAAATGGTGTCAGTTCTAACATTACTACATCTGCCGAAACCTGTTTACCCTTCATCACGCCACTTTTTGAATAAGTGCCGCTTCATATTCTGGAAACATAATAATTGCTGGATGAACACCAAATGCATTGGCTAGCTGTTCAGTTCGTTTTTTGCCGATATCTATTTTTTCATTTTCCAGCAAGCTAATGTTTTTGGCATTGACGCCAGAGCGTGTCGCCAGCTCCTCCTGTGTCCATCCTTTTAATTCACGAAGCATTTTGATGGTCTCGCCTGTTGTGATACTGGCCTGAGGTTGGGCTGGAACAAAGTCATCTCTATTCATTTTACTACTCATATATGTCAATATTTGTGCGGGGTGATTTCTAAAATAAAGATCGTTATCTGCTCGCTTTCGACAGAATAAATAACGCGATATTGTAAATTTAGACGAGAAGACCTTTGCGTTTTTCTATCACCTTTTAAAGCTTCATCACAGAATCCTGGAAACTCCTTAAGAATTCCCGGCCCATGCCTGAAAATAAGATCTTTCCATAACTCGTACTTTTTAAGGACTTGTGGAGGAATCTTCCTGCACTGCGTCTTAATTTCCTCGTATTCCAGTATTTTCCACATTATTAATATTAATAACTTATCAATTTCAATAAGTAAAGACTGAGGGAGTCTTATCCAATATGAAATGAGTCTGGAGAGCAGGCTTGATTCCAACGTGAAAGAGAAAAATCATAGGGGTCAAGTTGCTTGCTTCATGACATAAAGGCGCTAAACTTCCAATATGCCAAGACCGCCACGAATAGAATGCGAAAATGCCTTTACCATGTTATGAATCGTGGCCGTAAGAAGATCTTTTACGGTGATGATTATTACCTGAATTAAAGGGGACGCTACCCTTTGTTGAATTAGGTCGTTCTTCTTCGAGGCTGAATCCGCCGTTCATTAAAATTATAGGAAGCTAGCGCAAGCAGAATAAAAAGACGGGCTCAGGTCGCACGCCGTCATCAGTGATCAATCTAGAAGTTCCTGGGCCATGTCTTTCGATGGTGTAGTCCAAACGATTCCCCCCCTGATTTTCGCAGGTAGCGGAGCGCTGGCCTGATCTGCCACACTCAAACTCAACACTCAACACAGAACACAGAACAAGACATTTTTAGCCACAGAAAACCGTAGGCGATATCACTCGTATGGCTGAATTCTTGAATGATTTCTCGTTCCCACGCTCCTGCGTATGAACGAGTCAATGTTAAATCCGCACTTTTTCTATTTGACTAAAGAAATACGTTGTATACTATGTAGGTATACAATTATTCAGCTATTATGAATGAATTTGACTGGGATAAAGACAAGAATCGGATACTCCAGCAGACACGGGGTATTTCATTTGAGAGCATTGTCGAATCCATACGGGACGGTGGTTTGTTCACTGATATGGAGCACCCGAACACTAAACGATATACGCATCAAAGACTGATGGTAGTTCGGGTGGATGAATACGCTTATGTAGTCCCATACGTACCTAACGAACAAGGCATCAAATTTCTGAAAACAGCCTATCCCAGCAGAGCAGCAACAAAAGCTTGGCTAAACCTATGAGCAGTCACAAAATCATGACAACCGACAACAGAAAACTGAACCCACCTTACCTCGATGAGGAAGAAAAACAACTGGTAGAAGCGTTTAACAACGACAAATTTAAGACTGTTGACGATTTTCCCCAAAGAAAACAAGCAATGGAGCAGGCAGCAAAAAACACACTTAAGCGCAGAGCGATCAATCTTCGTTTGCCTGAACGTGACATACGGCGAATCAAACTCTTGGCGCAACAGGAAGGCATTCCTTACCAGACATTGATCGCTTCCATTGTGCACCGCTATACCGAGGGAACACTCAAGCGAGTAGATCCAT
>CAZNYF010000254.1:0-2142 GCA_964577195.1 uncultured Thiotrichales bacterium
GGGAATTATTGAATAGTGCGACTAATTCGCTTTTCGCCGACACCCATTTCCAGATATACCGGCCAGTCTTCGGTCAGACTGAGTTGCCACTTATTGCCGGGATAGAGGCGTTTATCCTGAATTGGCTGGCAGGCCGAATTACCATCAGACGGATTTGATGGGCATTGTTTGACATCTCGAAGATATATATTGGTATTGCCTTTATTCATTAGAAGCAGAGTTTTGCCGTTACGTTCAGCAACTAAATTTGGCGTAGGATTGGAAGGTTGCATGAGCACCAGAACCTCATACCCGATGAGTAATTTCAGCCCTGTCTGTGTGGATTTAACTGCTCCAGTTACCGGTTCAAACAAGACTCGGAAAATCTTTTCATTACCTCTATCTTTATTCATGTTGACGAATCGAACCAATTTGCGTCCGCCTGGTGGAACCACCATTTTTTGAGGCGAAACCAACAGGCCCGACTCTTTCGGATTTTTAATTTCGACTTTTTGTTGCTCAGGCGTGCCGGGGTTTATAATTTGGTAGGGCTTTATGTGCAGATATAGTGGCATTTTTCCGCTGTTAAAGACTTCAATGTCGCTGCGATTCCCTCCGCTACCACTAAAATGGATGATTGAATCATTTAAAACCATTTGTGCCATTGTAGTAGCAGGCAGCAACCCGAATAGTAGAACTACGGAAAATAGGCAGAGTCGGCTTATAACTTTCATTTCAATTCAATCCTTTGATTTGTAATGCTAATGTCTTGTTGTCAGAATCCAGACAGGTAGAACAACAGCAGCATCATAACTGCTGTGAAATATTACCTAATAAAAACCACAAACTCTAGTCACCAAAATAAATTTGTGAGCAAATTCACAATTGCATCAATCAGTGATGTCTATTGGATGTATCCAGTGGTAGGCGAATAGCCGAGCGAGCCTACATAGAATGCCGACTACTGCAGCACCATATGATTGTTTGGATAGCTGTTGATCAACTTTTCAGCGATCGTACCACTGAATTTTCCGGCATCTTCTGTGATTTGTTGGAATAAAGTTTTCTTCGCTTCGTACTCTACGATGTTCTCTTCTCCAATAATCTCTCGGGCGACGAAGGCGGTGCCTCCAAAGTCATCAATCAGGCCTAATTCTTTGGCGGCTTCACCGGACCAGATTAAGCCAGAGAAGATTTCGGGGGTTTCTTTTAATCGGTCGCCTCGGCCAGCTTTTACGTCGGCTATAAAGAGTTGATGCACTTGATCGAGCATGGTTTGTAAATGCTGTTTTTGTACCGTGTCTAGTTGGCTGAAGGGGTCGAGAAGGGCTTTATTTTTTCCGGCGGTGATGGTGCGGCTTTCGATGCCTATTTTTTCGGCGAGTTTGCTGACGCCATAGCTATCTAATCGCACGCCTATAGAGCCGACAATACTGGCTTTGTTGGCATAAATCTCATCGGCTGCTGCGGCGACGTAGTAGCCACCGGATGCGCATAGATCGGTGATCACCGCATAAAGAGGGATGTCGCTGTGCGTTTCTTTGAGGCGTCTGATTTCGTTGAAAATTTCGGCAGCTTGTACAGGGGTTCCGCCGGGGCTGTTTATTTCCAGAATGATGCCCTTAGTATCTTCGTCTTCAAAGGCATTTTTAAGCAGCCGATTAATTTCATCTGAGGATGAATCTCCGCCATCGGCGATCACGCCTTTTAATTTAATCAATGCGGTGTGGCTGCCGCTTGCTGCGGATTTGGCTTTTGGCCAGCCGGTAATGGCAAAGATAAAAGCCAATAAATAAAGGAACATCAGAAATTTGAAGAATATTCCCCAGCGTCTGGAGCGGCGCTTTTCTTTTAGGCCTTCCCAAGCTAAGTCGGTGATGGTTTCTCTTTCCCAGTTTGGATTTTTTTCCTTCATTGTTTTACTCATTTATGGTTGTGGATCCAATTGCCGATTTCTTTGACACTATCGACAATGGCTAATGGATTGAATTTTTCTAGGTGTGTTGCTGCATGGACACCATAGCTGACCCCGAGGCTGTCAACGCTCAGGTTGGCGGCCATTTGTAAATCAAATTCTGTGTCGCCAATCATAATTGCTCGCTGCGCAGATGTATCCATATCGGTGAGGATTTCTTCCAGCATTTGTGGATCGGGTTTGGAGCG
>CAZNYF010000255.1:0-2035 GCA_964577195.1 uncultured Thiotrichales bacterium
GCAGGAGCAACTCTCAGTACGACCACCAAGGATGGTGGAAGTGCTGGGAATGCAGGAGCAATTCTCAGTACGACCTATAAGCTGATTTCTTCCAGCTGCTCAGTTAACTCTAACCATTGCTCTTCAACTTCATCCAGGCGAGCTTTGGCTTTGGCTTGCTCAGCCAGGACAGATTTTAGTTTATCTGCCGAGCCAGACTGGTAAATTTCATCCGCAGAAAGCTGCCCCTCAATCTCTTCCAGTACGGGCTGTAAAGCAGCCATTTCTTTTTCGAGTTTATTGATTTTGTTCTTAATTGGCTGTTGCAAACGCCTTTGATCGGCAGAATTTTGGCGTTGTTGTTTGCGATCTGATTTAGGCTCCGTGTCGGTTACAACTGTTTGTTCGTCTTTTGAAATTGCCTCGTTGAGCGTCTTACGATAATCGTCTAGATCTCCATCAAAAGGCTCACATTGACCCGCATGGACAATGAATAATTCATCGGCGCAGGTGCGTAGCAAATGCCGGTCGTGCGAGACAATGACCATTGCGCCTTCAAATGCTTGTAGTGCAATGGTAATGGCGTGACGCATATCCAGATCGAGGTGATTGGTTGGCTCATCGAGCAATAATAGATTGGGTTTTTGCCAGACTAACAATGCCAGCGCCAGACGGGCTTTTTCGCCACCGGAGAAGGGTTCAATCGCCTCATCAACGCGTTCACCCTTAAAACCAAACCCACCCAGGTAATCGCGCATTTGCTGCTCACGTGCCTCGGTAGTGTCTTGGCGAGAGAGATGTAGCAAGGCTGAGGCGGAAGCATCCAGCTGCTCCAACTGGTGCTGGGCGAAATAACCGATTTTTAGACCTTGGGATTCTACTCGCTCCCCTGATTTTGCTTGCAGCGTTCCAGCCAACAGTTTAATCAGTGTCGATTTACCTGCACCATTCGGCCCTAGCAAGCCCACCCGCGAGCCAGGGCGTAGTTGGAACTTAATTCCATTAAGGATAATGGTGTCATCGTATCCAGCGACGACTTCGTCGATTTTTAGCATCGGATCGCCCGCGCGCGCGGCTTCAAAAAAGCTAAAGTGAAACGGTGAGTCGATATGGGCGGCGGTAATGATGTCCATCCGATCGAGCGCTTTGAGGCGACTCTGCGCTTGCCGCGCTTTGGTGGCTTTGGCGCGAAAACGGTCTACAAAGCTATGCAGATGGGCTATCTCTTTCTGTTGTTTTTTATAGTTTGCTGCCTGCTGTTCCAACTGTGCAGCGCGTTGTTTCTCGAACGCTGAGTAGTTGCCCGTATAGGTAGTGATGGTGTGATGTTCGAGCTGCATCACGTGGGTAACAACGGCATCGAGAAATTCCCGGTCATGAGAAATCAGAATCAGGATGCCAGCATAGTTACGCAGCCAGTTTTCCAGCCAGATAACGGCATCCAGATCGAGGTGGTTAGTTGGCTCGTCAAGCAGCAATAGATCGGATTTCTGCATTAACGCCTGCGCCAGATTCAGGCGCATTCGCCAGCCTCCGGAGAAGCTGGCGACGGTATTATTTAACTGTGGATTTGTAAACCCCAGTCCATGCATCAGTGTTGCGGCACGCGCCTCAGCGGTGTAGCCACCCATGGTTTCGTAATCGGCTAGCAAGGTCGCGAGCGCCGCTCCCTCGGCAGACTGCATCTGTGATTGCAGCTTTCGCAGCTGGATATCGCCATCAATCACATACTCGATGGCTGCCTGCTCTACCCCGGGTGTTTCCTGAGATACGTGGCTAATTACGGTTCTTGCGGGTATGTCTAACTCACCTGAATCGGCCTGTAACTGCCCCAGCATGAGCTGGAATAAACTTGATTTACCCGTGCCATTCGCTCCGGTCAGGCCAAATCGCTGACCCTGATGCAGGCGTGCAGTCACTTCAGAAAAAAGTGGTCGTCCACCCCGTTGTAAAGCGAGGTCTTGTAGAGAAATCATGAGGGTTTTTAGTACTCCAACAATATTATATTGATGGGTGAGCGCAACCCAACGTGTTCAGAACAAGGCATTGCTGCGAA
>CAZNYF010000256.1:0-2031 GCA_964577195.1 uncultured Thiotrichales bacterium
CCATCACCACAGCTACCAGCAGTGCCATCTGTGATTAAACGACTACTGGGCACAACCTCTAAATTCTGACTGTTGCTTTGCCATTGGAGCTTGACACTCGCCTCTTGTGGGCCGTCAAAATACGCTAACTGGATATCATAAAGCTGACCAGCAGTGAGTGTAATTTGACCATTATGAACTCTTGGGTGAGGTAATTCTGCCCGAACAGCTAACTGACCAATCACAGTAATATTATCAATTTTTAGCTCTACACCATCATCCGATGTGGTTTTAAAGGTGTAGGTCTCGCTGAATTTTGGTCTGACTTGGCCTTTCCAGCAAACAGAAAAGGTATCAGGTCCAACCGCCATACCTTCGGGTGAATCTGTACCAAAATCGAAATCGATTTGTGCATCGGTACGGGTACCGACTAAATCAGTAAATTCAGGAGGCGATGTGGCGGGAGTTGCTGTCACGTAGTTGAAATACTGACCGGTAAGTCCTGATTCAAAACCTGCCGGAGTAACAGAAATCTCCTGAGTGGTCGTGCTTTCATTGCCCTCATCATCGGTCACTTTCAATGCAATGGTATAAACGCCAGGGTCAATATAGTTATGTTGGGGGTTCTGAGTAGAATCAGTAGCCGAGTTATCGCCGAAATCCCATTCCCTGCTAGCAACGGCCGCATTATCTGTAGAGGTATCGGTAAACTGTACCGTTAGTGGCGCACTGCCCGAATTTGGAGTGGCAGTAAAACTCGCGACTGGGTTGCCGCTATCAGCCGTTGTAATTACCAGCTCAGGAGAGTTTGAACCCTCTTTTGGGCTATAAGAATGCCACCCGCCATTACTGACCGCGCTAAGAACCAACGATGCGACACCATCACCAGCCGCTTCCGCTTTAATAAAATCGGTTACATCAAATTCGATAAATCCAGTGCTATTTGAAGGCGTACTGGTAATAAACCCCGCTAGCACCTGATTGACGTTAGTCGGTGCGGCACCGGGAAAGCTGGCTCGCGTTTTATTGGTAACCGTTTCATCCCAGTTATCATCATCTCCTGTTGAGACAACCGCTTGAGCCGGAGCATTACCACTGAGTGAATAAACACGGAAAGTGGCTGCTTCAATTTCAGCATTGATACTACTCAAATCAAACCGGAAAAAAGCGTGATCCCAGTAGCTGGCAAAAATCACGGTGCCGAAATCGCACTGAGTGGTTGGATTAAAACAGGTATCATCAGTTAGGCTTCCGGTAGCCCCGTTTAAGACAACTTCATCAGCCATAACCTGCGCGGAGCCAATACCGAGAAAAAATAAGGTGCTTAGAAGAACTTGGGATACTAGTCGGGTGGACAGATTCACAAGAGAGTGTTTCATGGAGACGCTCCAGTCTTTTAATATAATTATGTGTTAGTTCCAGAGAGCCAAGTCTTCATGCTGAAGATTCATATCCTTATGATTATCTTTGTTCCCTTTCAGCTCACGTCTAACCTGAGTTTTACGATCAATCTATTAAACATAGACCTTCGTCACACTTTTGTCTGTCAATAATTGTAAATAAACGGAACTAATGTTAGCTATATTTGTCAGCAACTCCACTCATGGAGTCACGATGATGAAAAACAGATTCAGAGGATTCAGAGGATTCAGAGATTCTCAGGCAGAACGCAGTATCAGGAATGGCTTCCCAAGCTCAGGAATGGCTTGATCGATAGGTATAAAATAATTGCAATAAACGACAGATAGAGGATTTTCTTTAGGGGATTATCCAGTAGATTTCGCAAGAGACTCTTTTGCTCACCCGAGTTTTTCAGGTTCTCATAAGCATCACGCGCCATAGCCGCTCGATTTAACTGGTAACTTTGCAGCAACGGTAAGGCTTTTTGCTTTTCGGCTTCTTCCCTGACCCACAGAGCGGGCATTGATATCCCCCAATTGCCGGGCGGAGTTTCGTAAAAGTCGATGTTATTTTCTGCTAATAACTCGCGCATTTCATTGGCTTCGTCGTCAGGCACTCCGCGTAGATTGACCAGCATCACAGACATGGCTA
>CAZNYF010000257.1:0-1984 GCA_964577195.1 uncultured Thiotrichales bacterium
CAAAATATTTTCATCTGCTGTCACTAGCGTTGCATCTGCGAGTATGGCTGTAGCAGTGATGATTCTGTCGGCGGGGTCACCGTGAAATGGTTTCAGCTCAGCTGCGGCGATTCCTGTTAAGCCATCGACGGGGATTTCTTCTAAGCCTGCATCGAGTAACTCCCGGTACCAGCGGTGAAGGGGTGGTAGCTCTATCCTGTTTTTGCTTTGTAGCATGGCGGCTTCCCACCAAGTGATGGAGGATACCGCGAGTGAATCTGTTTTCAATGCGGTATCAATGAGCTTGCGGGTTTTTTTTCCCAGTTTTTGGTTACCTTGATCCAGCCAGATGAGGGTGTGTGTATCCAGCAGAATCACTTCATGGCATCCCATTCGATATCTAGTGGCGCAACAATGTCAGCTTTTATGGTGATTTGCTCTTTGTGCATTCCAAAGAGCGTTTTGGGTTTAGTTTTGATTGGTACAAGTTTACTGACGGGGACGCCATTTTTAGAAATGATGTATTCCTTGCCAGTATCTCTGACTTCGTCCATTAAACGCAGGCATTTAGCTTTGAATTCGGATGCTTTGATGATTTCTTGATTCATGTTGAAGGTTAAATATGATTATGGTCATGACTATAGTCATACTTTAATCTGGGTTCAACTAAATATCCAAAATTTCAAAATCAGAATGACGGGGACGAATCGGAATTTCGGTAATTCTCCGAGGCTATAAGAGTGGCCTGTAGCGGAAGATTGATCGAAATTAGTGGGGTCTTTCCGAGGTAGTCCTAAAGACGCAGTCTAGGCCGGTACATTTCTTACGGCTACGATGACGTAATGCTTGCTTTGAGTGTTGCGAGTATTACATCCAGCGTGCCTTCTTCTTTTTCTTCATCTCCTGAGTCGCAGTTGTAGGTGATAAATAAAAGCAAATTGCCATGTTTTAAATACCACTCCCGCCAGAATACGTCTTCGTCATCATAGGTGAGTTCAAAACCTGAAAAGTCGCCGATGGTTGTGTCTTCGGTGGTCGCTCCGGTTTCAAGGTGTTCGGCGGCGATGGTTTTGAGGTCTTCCTGGGTCACTGGTTCTTGTTGTAGTGACGCGCTTATTTCGAGCATACCAGCGCCGTCAGGATCATAGACTGATTGACAGTCATCCTCGGTCTCAATCAGCCAGTTGTCAGGAAGGGTGATTTGCCAATATTGTTCTTTATGATGCTTCATTTGAAGTGGTCTGAGCATAGATTAGAAACATTAATTTATCCGATTAGTCGCTGGAATGGTAGTTCAATCACGGTGTACTTTATAAGAACTTTGTCCATTGATGTGGCTGCTTGCTTTTTCTGTACTGTGAGGGGCGTATTTGCCGTAGCGTAGCCCTTAAGTCACGCCTTCAGTGGGCGAACAAAAATCAACTACGAAATTATCTGTTCAATATCAAGCTCAAGCGCTTTAGCTAATACCAATAAAGTTTCCCTGCGCGGATTAATTTCTCCTCGCTCAATTCTGGAAAGAGCGGGCTGTTTCATCCCCGCTTTTGCAGCTAGTTGGATTTGGGAAATTCCTAAATGTTCACGCCATGCTTTAACCAGCGGTACATCTTCGAGAATATGCCTTTCGACGATTTTTTGAGGAATGCCTTTTGCTGCTTTATCTTTCTCAAGTAGTGGACGAATCTTTTCGTATTCTGACCAGGGCAGTACGGCAAAAGCGGGTTTACCATCTTGCTCGATAATTTGAATATCAGTAGGTGCGTTCATCTCTCTTTTTAACCTCTTCAATACTAACGATGCTCAATGAGTCAAATACATCGAACATGACTCTCCCGTTTCCAACTCGCAGTCGGTAGCCATATTTGTGGTGAGTGAGTGGCTTAATATTTCGACAAATTGGGAAGGTTGAAAGCTTACGAGTTGCTTTCAACAGCCGACTTCGGACCATCTATCGTTAATCTTTTTGAGCTGCTTTAGAACCTTCGCCTGCCATTTGACTTCCATG
>CAZNYF010000258.1:0-1918 GCA_964577195.1 uncultured Thiotrichales bacterium
AAGGTGCTGTTCATGGTTTTTCTCAGTGGTGCTTGTGTTTTTAGAGACGCCCTTAATGATAACGTAATGTAAAAGACTCCTGTGGAACAAGATTATGAATTTTTCGATGACTAAAAATATTTTGATTGTAATGACCGCACTGGCTCTGCTGAACTGCAGTGGGTCCAATTCTGTCACCGTTCCCGAGGAAGAAATTGTCGAGGAAGAGGTTGTTGTTGAGGACGAAGAAGTTTCTGATGCACAGTGCCAAACGATTTCCCTCAATGGTGAGGAGGCGAAAATTGAATTGCGTAGAGCATTTCCTTCTATATCCCTGAATCAACCCATTGCGATGATCCAGACACCAGCTGATGATGGTCGATGGTATGTCGCTGAAAGAGAAGGTGTCATTCATCAGTTCTCAATTAATGATCCCACAAAAATAGAGGTGGGTGATCTAAGTGACCGAGTAGGCTCATCAGGGCAAGAGCAAGGTTTACTCGGCATTGTATTTCATCCCAATTATCCGATAGTCAGAGAATTATTTGTTTCTTATACCGATGTTGATGGCAACTCGGTAATTTCCAGATTTAAAGTTGGTACCGATGAAAAACTAAATCTCGATTCGGAACAAATCATTCTCACCCGGCAACAGCCTTTTAGTAATCATAACGGTGGTTGGATTACTTTTGGGCCGGATGGCTATTTATATATTGGCTTTGGTGATGGTGGCAGTGCTGGTGATCCGCAGGACAATGCACAAAACACCAGTAACTGGCTTGGCGCAATGTTGCGTATTGATGTACGCCAGTCGCCCTATGTGATTCCTGAAGATAATCCATTTTCGTCCAGCAGCGCTTGCGGGCTTGATTCCCCTTGCCCTGAAATTTGGGCGTGGGGGCTGCGTAATCCCTGGCGTTGGAGTTTTGACAGTGATACTGGCAAACTCTGGGCTGGCGATGTGGGGCAGAATCAATGGGAAGAAATTAGCCTACTTGAAGCCGGTAAAAATTATGGCTGGCGTTGCTACGAAGGCAACCATGACTTTAACTTAATGGGATGTAATGAGCGGTCTAGCTACCAGTTTCCGGTAGCAGAATATTCTCATGACGAAGGTCGCTCAGTAACGGGCGGCTATGTTTATCGCGGTGAAGACATCCCGCTGTTACAAGGTCAATATTTGTATGCGGATTTTCTCAGCGGACATATTTGGGGTGTGGATGTTACGCAGCAGAATTCATCCGCAATTCGATTGATTGATAGCAGTGGTTTGAATATCGCCAGTTTTGCAGAGTCACGGCGATTAGAGCTTTTTCTAATCGACTTTAATGGCGGTATCTATCAGCTTGGGGCGTGTCCGGTGCAATAAGATTTCAAGTTGATCGGTGTTGATTCAAATACAGAAGCAATGCGGCATCTGCGCCTGCAACAGTTACGTAGGGAAAACGTTTACCACCATAAAAGAGGTTATTTGTATGAAGTTTATTAAACCGGTTTTAAGTGTTTTACCACTTGTGTTATTGATGTTCTCAATGTCGGCTAGTGCCGCAGATGGCGTTATTCGTATTAAGAGCACAAATAGCTTCGAGTCGACAGTCAATAAGCTGGTAGCTGCTTTAAATGCCAAGGGAATGACGGTTTTTGCCCAAATTGATCACTCAGCAGGCGCCAAAAAAGTAGGTCTGGAGTTACTTCCAACAAAAGTGATTATTTTTGGTAATCCTAAAGTTGGGACGCATTTTATGAAATGCGCTCAATCAGCAGGTATCGATATGCCATTGAAGGCGTTGGTTACTGAAGATGCTGACGGAAATACCTGGTATTCCTACAATGATCCCACTTATCTGGCGAAAAGGCATGGTGCGGAAGGCTGTGAAATCCTCGGCAAAATGACAAAAGCACTCGGGGCATTTGCAAAAGTAGCAACGAGTCAATAATC
>CAZNYF010000259.1:0-1864 GCA_964577195.1 uncultured Thiotrichales bacterium
ACGTGATGAATAAGTCATGTTTGACTTGAAAATAATAGCGGGATGTTCAAGTCTTTCCGTGACGTAGTCCTCCGATTACTTTAAAGATCTATAAATCCAATTGGCAAAGCTACCTCACGTTGACGAGATGCTGATCTTGCGAGTAGTATACCTAATATTGTATATATAGTGATAATCAGGTATCTATGCAAAATGCCACCCTACACATCAAAGTCAAACCAGAAATAGCCCAAGGCTTGAAAGACTTGTCGCAGAAACGAAAGGTTTCTGTGGGAGAATTAGTGCGTCAAGCAGTTATCGCCAGTTATCAGCTTGATCTAGGGCTAGCGCTTAATCATCGTCAGCGGCAGGCTCTGGAGGCTTTTAAAGGTGGCTATATCAGTCTTGCGAAACTGTCCTCTGATATGGGGATGAATATCTACGATATGCGTATTTGGCTCAATGAACATGACATTTCACAAAATAATAGCTTTCATGAGAATGATGTAAGTAATGCCTAAGAATTCTAAGCAATGGGTTTTTGATACCGTTGTGATTAGTAACTTTGCACTTACCGACTCGATATTTGTATTAGAAAAACGCTATCAAGGCAGAGGAATCATCACTAATGAAATTTATGGTGAGCTGCTTGCAGGAATCGAAAAGCATTCTGGTTTGGCTTCGATAGATCTACTCTTTTCTGAAGCAGCCTTTAAAAGAGTGACGCTGTCAAAACAGGAAATGCTGGATTGCCAAGAATTGCTAACTTCTCTCGGATTCGGAGAAGCATCGGCTATTGTTTATGCGCATCATTACAATCATATTGTGGTGACTGATGATCGAGCAGCGAGGAATATCTGTAATAGTATGGCGGTTCCTGTCACGGGAACAATAGGAATACTCAAAGCATGTGTGCTGGATTCCACAATGTCGCTTGAAGAGGCCGATAACATTCTGGAGAAAATGATTTTTAAAGGTTTCTATTCACCTGTAAAAAGTATTACTGATATTTTATAAGAAAGTCACAATAGCTCATAAGAAATCGGCACTGTAAAAGTCCAGCGATCACGGTTGATTTCATTGGGAAAGGGCAACACACCCGAAATAGATAGAATGGTTTTTATTGCCGCCTGATCAAGAATTTTTACACCAGAGCCTTCCTTTAGCTCTACTGTCTCAATGGTTCCATCAGGGTATACGACAAACGATACAAACACCTTGCCTTCACGACCAAGCCGTTTGGCGCGACGCGGGTAAGTTTTTTTCGCTTCAATCAGTTGCCGAAGCTGGGATTGATAACTGGCTTCAATCAGCGCCAGTTTGCCAGGATCAAAAGAAGGTTGAGCGGGCGGAGGTGCTGATAATTCTGGGGCTACAGGTGTCGGGGCTGGTGCAGCAATTGCGACCTGTTGCGGCTGGTACTCTACGATAGTCTCGATTTCCTCAACCGGTTGTTGTTCAACGACAGGTTCAATTTCCGGTTCTGGAATCGGTTTTGGCTTGGGCTTATTTTTGATTTTGGGCTTGGGTTTGGGTTTGGGTTTTACTTGTGGTTTAGGTTTCGGCGGTGGCGGCTCCACTTTGGCGACAACCACAGGCGCAACTACAGCCGGAGGCGGCGCTGGCTTGAACATGCTCAATGAAACAGGCACAGCCTGCGCCACTGCGGGTGTTGCCGCTTGGCTTCCACTTAGAAATAAAATTGCCGGCACACTGAGATGCATCAGCAACGCGATCCCCAGCCCGGTAAAATTATGACGGTGCTGCATGTGCATCCCGCGTTACGATCGAGAGATTATCCAGCCGGAATGTTTTCAGTAGATCAATAACAGAAACAAAATGCTCAAAGCGAACCGCTTTATCCACGCGCAGGACGACAGAAGTG
>CAZNYF010000260.1:0-1853 GCA_964577195.1 uncultured Thiotrichales bacterium
GGCCAGAGCTGATCATCTTCCAGAGTGCCGGCTGCCAGTTCGAGAAAATCACGTTTGTTGCCAGAAAAGCTGCTGGATGATGCATCCAAAATCGGGATCAGACGCATCGGTATGCGTCCGGCACCCAGTGCGTTTCCAGTGGATGTAATACGGGAAAAATTATCTATATTGGCGTTGTCTGCAAAAATAAAACCATAACCATCGCCATTTGAAAATGTAGTATCGTTAATTCTAGCTCGCGCTTCTGTGGTTGAATTTCCGAGTACAGATAACCCGGCACCATTAGTCCCAAAGCCAGCGTATTCGATCTTTACGTGACCGATTTGATTGTCTGCGCTATCGGAACCGAAGATGACAATTCCGTTCCAGAACCCTGGCTCTTGTTGAGCGCCCGTAAAGACGATGTTTTGCTCAACCGTGCCTACTGCAACGAGGGAGCCACCTTCATCTATTTGCAGTTTGGAACCGGCTTCAAAAATCAGTGTTACGCCGGAATGAATGATGAGTTTGCCACCTCGTTCAACAAAAATGTCATTAGTGACGAGATAGCAGCCTTGAGTCAGTGTTTGCTCGGCAATGATATTTTCGGTCAGTTCACCGGAACATTCGCTGTCGAGAATCGTCAGAGAGGCCTTGTTCAGTACGCCGATTTCAACGCCATCCGCACTTCCGAGGCTCAATATTACATTTTCCCTTCGTTCCAGATCAGTATCTGCAAGAATAGTAATGTCGAAGGTTTTTTCAGTTGAATCGCCTTCTTCCCATACCAATACCCCGGCTTTGCTTTCAAAATCGCTGCCAGCTGTGGCGGTGTCTGAATTTGTTGAGTACCCGACGCTTGCAGCTTGGGTGTTTCCACCTGTTCGTAAGACTGTAATGGTTGCGATACCATCTGACTCATTGGCAAAGAATTCAGCAGAACGGAATTCGACGATTGGGTTTCCAACGGGTGGATTACTAGCGCTGTCACATCCGGCGATAGCCAGTAGCAGGCAAATTATCGCAAGGTTTATAAATCTAATACTCATCTATCAATCTCCTCAAAGGTTTATTGTTCTCATCCTTGAGAGATCGTGCGATCTTGAAATTAGTGTTCCAGCAAGAGATCCTTTCATCGGTGTTTTCGATACGCTGGTCTCGGAACTATGTCAGGCGAATTACTTATAATCGAATCAGAAAAGAGAAAAAATCGAGCAAATTCACAGATTGACCGCTGCGTTAAGAAATTTTGTGAATGCCATCGCAAAAATTAGCTGAATCGTTTGGGAGATACCTACTCGTAACTCAGTCGAATCAGTATTTGTGGGTTTGGGGCTTTGCGAACCCACAACATTGGATGTTGGATCTACACCTGCCGTTTGGTTTCATTCACTCAGCCACAACATATAACCGGCTGCTAACCAGTGTGTCGAACCGGCGATGATCTGCTAACATCGCTATTTTTTCTGGGAAGCTCTTTCGTTGCGTACCCGAGTCAAGATTTGTGGCATTACTCGTCCTGAAGATGCGCTGGCTGTTGCGGCTGCTGGTGCGGATTCTATTGGGCTGGTTTTCTATGAGAAAAGTAGCCGCAATGTCTCTATTACTCAGGCGTTGGAGATTGTTGCAGTGCTCCCTCCGTTTATTGCTGTGACTGCTTTATTTTTGAATGCGGACAAGGTCTTGATTCAGGAAGCTATCGAGCAGTTGCCGCTGACCTTGTTGCAATTTCATGGTGATGAATCTCTGGATGACTGCAATGGTTATGATCTGCCGTATATTAAGGTGATCGGTATGCAGGAAAACACCGATGTGAAGGTGTATGCGGATCAGTTTGAAGATGCTGCGGGGTTCTTGCTGGACAGTCATGCGCA
>CAZNYF010000261.1:0-1656 GCA_964577195.1 uncultured Thiotrichales bacterium
AACAGCACTGCATCCACCAGACGTTCCGGCTGCTCGCTAAAAAAGCTACCCGTCGTAGCGGATGCCAATGCAAAGAAATCCGCAAGCAGGAAACTACAGCGTGAATCAGAAGTCAGCCGCTCGCCCAGCGGTACCAAGCCTTTGCGATGCCAGTCAATCACCGGCGCCATCACATCAATTACCAGCAACGATTTCAGCCGAGGATCTTCGAGCGCAGCAACAGCGGTGTACCCCAGCCCCAAGCCACCAACAATCACATCAAGCTCAGCGCCTTTGACCGCAGCCAGACCCAGATTTGCCAGTTGGATTTCAGACTCAGTAAACAAGCTCGACATGAGAAACTCATCCCCAAGCTTTACCTCATAAACAATTTTTCCTTCAAGCCTCGGCTCAGCCCGGCGACGCAAGCTAATCTCACCCAGCGGTGTCTTTTGATAATCCAGTTCTTCAAAATCAAATGGCATGCTTTAGTCCTCAAGAAACTATGGCTTATTATGAAAAATCATCTTTACCCACGAAATCAGTATCGACCAGCACAAAGCGTGAAAAATTTGAATTGGGATTTAACATACATGATTCAACACATTGAATAATTTTTGATTTTTGTTCCGGGTATTCGTTGTTTATTCTCCTTACGAACCAGTCACGCACTCCAATCACAAGAGTATTTTTATTCCAGTACCATATTCTATTATCTTTGCAGTCCAACGATTCAATGAAATTTTTTCATTCTTTCAGAGAATTGGCTTGCATCAGAGAGAGAAGACTGTAATTTCAAAGATAACCATCTTGAAATACGTATCGTGCTCTCAGACCCCCCTTTTCTTATTTAAATGTATGAATGTTAGAAGCGACCCTACGGTTTCCCACGTCATTGCGAGGTGCGATCTCGGAGTTCCACGAGTTGTTTTATTCTGTTAATTGTGTACACTTTCTGGTGTACATTTGCAGGAGGATTTATGCAGGTTAGTGTCAGAGAAGCAAGAGAGCGGTTAAGTCAGCTACTATCAGCTGTTGAACATGGAGAAAAAGTTGAAATTACACGGCGCGGGAAGGTCGTTGCGCAGCTTGCACCGTCAGAGCAAGCATTAAATACCGAACTATCGTTGGAAGCACGGGCATCTGCACGAACCAAGTTACGCCAAGCATTACCCCCTGCAAAAACCACTTCAGCAGAATTGATTCGAACGCTTCGAGATGAGCGTGGCTAAACGCCGCTGCTATATAGATACCAGTGCTCTACTGCCGTTGTATCGACAAGAATCATTAACCACTCGAGTGGAAGAGATCCAAGCCACAATAGTGCCAGTGATCAGTCCGTTAACCGAGGTTGAAGTCGCATCCGCATTGCTCGCTGGGTGCGAATGGGGGAGTTGACTGAAAAGCAAGCGCAAGCGCTGGAACAGACATTTTCCGAAGATCTGCGTGTTGGTGTGTTTGAGCGAATTGATTTGGAAAACCAACATTACTGGCAGGCTCGAAGCTGGCTCTTAAAACGTAATACAGCACTTCGGACTTTGGACGCTTTGCATCTGGCTTGTGCTGTCGAGTCTGGCCTGCCACTGATTACAGCTGACAGGGCATTGGCTGATGCCGCGATGCAGGCAGCAGTGGAAATACAGTTTTTAGGTTAAGAGGCCGGTTTTGTGGGCAAGA
>CAZNYF010000262.1:0-1591 GCA_964577195.1 uncultured Thiotrichales bacterium
GAAACTACCCGTGCGGGTATTGAACCACATATTAAAAACCAGCAGATATCGAGGATCGAAATCCACAATTACAGCATGCGCTGGCCGATCCCTCAGGACTTGCCACAACTGGCCCGCCGAAGAAAAATTCAATCAGTAGATCGGCGCGGTAAATACTTATTACTTAAACTTAGCAATGGCACCATCATTATCCATCTAGGCATGTCGGGTAGCCTGCGAATTTCTTCAGCTGAAAAGCCTTTAAGAAAACATGATCATTTTGTTTTATCACTAGCCTCGGGCAAACAACTGCGCCTCTACGATCCGCGCCGTTTTGGTGCAGTATTGTGGTGGGATGCTGACCTGAATGATCACCCGCTTTTATCCAGTCTCGGCCCAGAACCCCTGGAAGATTTATTTACTGCTGCGTACTTACACAATACTTGCAGCAATCGATTAGTCACCATTAAACAACACATCATGAACAGTAAAGTCGTTGTCGGGGTGGGAAATATTTATGCGAGTGAGGCTTTATTTGGAGCGCGTATCAACCCGAAAAGAAAGGCGGGTAGTGTTTCTCTCAAACGCTGTGAAAAACTGGTTACAGCAATTAAAAGCATTTTAGCCGAATCTATTCTCCAAGGTGGAACGACTCTGAAAGATTTTCTCCGCGAAAATGGGGAACCTGGATATTTTAAGCAGCAATTAAAGGTTTATGATCGGGCTAACCAACCCTGCCCTGAATGTGGAAAGTTAATTAAGCAAATCGTGCTGGGACAAAGATCCACATTTTATTGCACGCATTGCCAGCGCTGAAATTCATTTTTTAAACTCGGCACTTACCAAAGACATCGTCACAATTTTGCCTTTCTCATCATGCGTCGCTCGGACGGGTAGATTATTCAACTCATCTGACAAACAAATCGTGGTGCGCCGCTTGGCATTACTACGCTCAACTTCATATTCCTGGCAGCTAAACTCACCTGCAGGTAAAACGTATTTCTTCTCGCCTTGTAACCTAAAAGTATAATGTGCCATTCGCCCTTTTTGCACAACGTGATAGGTCAATAGTTCTGATCCTGAGTCCCGCATCAATGCCAACTCTACCGAAGCCCGATCAAAAACATGATCCGGTATAGCAATATTAAATGCTTGTCCTTTATGCTTACCGGATGCGAAACCGGGACGTGAAAAATCGACCGTTGATTCTTTAACATTATTACGTTTTTTGTGAAGAAATCGATAGAAAGAACCCTGGATGTCATTTGCTACAACTTTACCGTTACTGCTTTCGGTAATGGTATCGCGACGAAAAATTGAAACCAGACCTTTAGTTTTTGTTTTTTTACGGTAGTGATATTCACCATTCGTGTGTTGCAGAGAAATTGTCACTTCACCCAGCGTCAACCCGCCTAATTCAATTTGGTACCGTGCATCAAATGCGGGGGGGATTTCACTGGCCACAACGGGAAATCCGCAGGCAAAAGCCAGCAGAACTGCGATAATTCGTGAGTGGGTTTTCAAAGAGAATGTTCCAGAAAGGAGAATGTGGTGCGCATTATACGTTAACTAGTCTGAATCTACGCTGACTGAAAAATCATATGACCTTGAA
>CAZNYF010000263.1:0-1546 GCA_964577195.1 uncultured Thiotrichales bacterium
AGGGCGTCTCTAAACCTGCTTGTTTCTTGGTTGATACAGTTCATTTAACGGGATTGAAAGTCCTGTTTCTCCCACAATTCTTGCGTGATAACGACGCAATAATCGAGGCTCTTTGACGCCGCAAGAATGCGCAATGACGCCGATTTCATGCAGCATGTTTTTGACGTAGTTTTTTACTCTTTCGGCTTTTACCTCAGGATCCAGGCCTTTTTGCAGACGTGGATCGTGCGTTGTAATTCCTGTCGGGCAGGTATCTTTGTCGCAATTGAGTGCCTGGATGCAGCCGAGTGCAAACATAAAGCCGCGTGCGGATACGACAAAATCGGCTCCTACACATAAAGCCCAGGAGACATCAGCAGGGTTCACCATTTTTCCCGATGCAATCACTTTGATGCGGTCTTTCAGTTGGTATTCTCTGAGCGTATCAACCACCATCGGCAGGCTTTCCCGCAGAGGCAATCCCATATAATCAATCAAGCTCATCGGCGCGGCACCGGTGCCCCCGTCGGCGCTGTCGATAGTAATAAAGTCCGGTGCGCTTTTTTCACCTCTTTCTTGAATTAATTTAAATAAATCATCTAGCCAACCATAAGCTCCAAGGACGGCTTTAAAGCCAACGGGTTTGCCGGTAACCCTGCGAATTCTTTCGATCATGTCGAGCAGGTCTGCTTCGGAATTAATATCGGGATGACGGTTGGGGCTGATTGAAGCTTCTCCTTCAGGAATGCCACGAATCGCACTAATTTCCGCAGTAACCTTTTTAGCAGGTAATATCCCGCCTTTACCCGGTTTGGCACCCTGGCTGAGTTTTATTTCGATCATTTTTATCTGATCATTGTTGCCGAGTTCTCTGAGTTTTTCATCGCTGAGTTCGCCGTGCTCGTCTCTAACTCCGTATTTGGCAGTACCTATTTGAAAAACGATATCGGCTCCGCCTTCCAGGTGGTGAGCTGCTAGCCCGCCTTCTCCTGTATTTAGCCAGCAGTTTGCCTTTTTTGCGCCATGGGAAAGTGCTTGTATTGCGGGTTTTGACAGTGCGCCAAAACTCATCGCTGAAATATTAAATAGCGAGGGCGCTGTGTAGGGCTTGTCACAATACGGACCCAGGGTAACTTTGCTAACGGGGGTCGCGTCTTCTCCGAGGGTTGGGTAGGGGCAATTAACGAATAGTACCGTCCCCATAGGTCGTAAATCTCTGGTTGAGCCAAAAGCGGTGGTATTGCCAATATCTTTTGCGGCGCGATAAATCCATGTTCGTTGCGAGCGATTAAACGGCATTTCTTCACGATCCATGGCGAAAAAATACTGACGAAAAAATTCACCCAGATCTTCAAAGATATAACGAAAATGCCCGATGATTGGAAAGTTTCGCCGCACAGCCTGTTTTTTTTGTGTGACATCAAGAATATAAATGACTATTAGAGCTAAAAAAATCAGGCCGATGAAAAAGACAAACAAATAAGCCATGACTTCGAGAAATTTAATAATGACGCTTGTTTCTGCCACGTGATTCTCCTAGCTTTAAAGTGATTTAGTACTCCATCAA
>CAZNYF010000264.1:0-1538 GCA_964577195.1 uncultured Thiotrichales bacterium
CAGATTATTGGTTGAACTTGCTGTTTGCTGTACTAGACTGTCGATTTCCCATTTGTTTTAACAGCAGCAAGCCGAGAAACAATCTCACCGTATTCAGTACCTAGCGACATCAGCTTATCCAGCTCGCGAGCGGTGGCAGGCTGCCCGTCAGCTGAAATATCCCCAGTGACTTTTTTCATATTAATAACAATATCATCTAAACGGCTTTTTAATTTAGCGGCTTCTTTCAACGTACAATCCTCAAAGAGTTAATTCTTTACAGATTATGCCATGAAGCCAAACAATAAACCCTGGTCTGAATCCAGCGAACAAAACCGAGCACCTATTCTTGCTGTACTAAAAGAGGAATTTTCTGCCCCCGGGAAAGTGCTGGAAATTGGTAGTGGAACTGGGCAGCATGCGGTTTACTTTCCTGCTGATTTAACCCATCTGCAATGGCAGCCATCAGATGTGGCGGAGAACCTTCCCGGCATTATTTTATGGCGAGCAGAAAGTATGCTGGATAATGTCCTGACTCCGCTTGAATTAAATGTTGAAAATTCCTGGCCAAATATCAAAGCTGACTATGTTTTTAGTGCCAACACCGCCCACATTATGTCCTGGCCGCAAGTCAAAATGATGCTGACGGGTGTAGCCAATACGCTTCACTCAAAAGGTAAGCTCTGTCTTTATGGGCCGTTTAATCGCGATGGAAAATTCACCAGCGAGAGCAATGAACGCTTTGAAGGTTGGCTTAAATCCCGCAACCCGCTCAGCGGTATCCGGGATATTCAGGCAATTGCCGATTTTGCAAAGACACAAGGCCTGACACAGATTGGTGAACATTCTATGCCCGCAAATAATTTAATTCTGGTTTTCAAAAAGGACTAGGTGTTTGATTTAAGGGCGTCTCTAAAAATAGAAGTGCTGCTGAGGGAAAATCAGGAATAGTGCATTTTTTATGCGGAAATGAGGCGAATACTGGGTGTATTTAACAATTTTTCGCATAAAAAAGGTGCTGTTCATGGTTTTTCCCAGTGGGGCTTATATTTTTAGAGGCGTCCTTAAGTGCTATTCAAATGCAGCCTGTTCATTTTCTAAAACAGCCAGACTAATCTGCTTTCCAACGCCTTCTTCGAATCCTGTCCAGTCATGAAAAGCCGCTAGCTTTGCGTGAATTTTATCCTTCATCTCAAAATCTTCCAAGCCTTCTTCGCTGAGCTTACCGGCTTCGCTGTAAACGATTTCAAGAAATTCCCGATATTGATCGGCAATTTCTTTTCCGCCGGTTTGACCATGCCCCGGCACGTAGTGCTTTAAATCCAGCTTGCCTGCTAATTCCATTGCTGCAATTGCGCCTCGGAAACTACCATCATCCATTCGACCCATGCGTTTGTTAAATGCGTTATCTCCCATGACCAAAATAGAGTCCTCGACAATCTCGATCATCGCATCGGTTTTTGTATGCGCAAACTCACTCAGGTGTGCCTTAAAGTTTATCCCGCCAAAGCCATAACTTTGTCCGTTTACCAATACCTCTGTAGGAATCACCGCAACGG
>CAZNYF010000265.1:0-1530 GCA_964577195.1 uncultured Thiotrichales bacterium
CTATGCTAACTTAACGGCATTGGGTAGCGTCCCTTTTTGTTTTTGACCAGCCCATATATGGTCTCCTCCATTTTTGCAAATAACAATTAAAGATTTTGACAGGGATAGATTTGCTTCCGTATATCCGGCTTCATAATGGGATACTTTATGATCCCGAGCCTTGATGAAGTCTGCGCATGCCGTCCTTATCGACCTACCGGACTTTTATGTCCTATGGGCTAGTGAGGTTCTCAGCATGCCGGTCTTACCTATAGTGTCATCATTTTCAATGTGTCTTTCGCAAAATCGGGGCGGTTGTTACTCTGTTTCTGTCTGTCTTTCTGTGGTTAAAAAATCATTCTGCTTTAGTGGGCTTGAGCAGGATTAACATGGATTCCGTAATTTGTTTGGTAAGGTTTGTTGCTGGTTAAAACTGCCCAGGCTATTCGGGTTAATTTATTCGCCAGTGCCACCGTGGCTTTGTTTTTTCCTCGTCGTTCAATGAGCTGACACACCCAGCGACTAAGCGCATCGTCTTTTTTGTGCGCATGAATCACGACGGATCTTGCGCCATGAACCAATAAGCTGCGTAAATATTTGTCGCCACGTTTACTGATGCCTAACAGGGTGTTTTTTCCTCCACTGCTATGCTGACGCGGAACGACGCCCAGTGATGCTGAAACATCCCGACCTTTTTTGAACGCCTTGCCATCACCCACCACGCTAAAGAAGTTGCTGGCGACAACGGCTCCAAAACCGGGGATGCTTTGCAGCAGTTGGATCTCGTGGTGCTGTTTTGCTTCTGTCTCTATGGCTTTTGTCAGTCCAGCGACTAGCTCATCTAACTGACAAAGCTGTGTATATTTTAATGCCAGTGCGTCTCTAAAAAGGTAATGCAATTCATTGTCTGCATCTTCGAGTAATGCCGGTAGTTGCTTTCTGAGTATGTTGATACCTTGGTTGAAGACAATGCCAAACTCAGCCAATAAGCCTCGTACCTGATTACATAGCGCTGTCCTGTCGCCAACGGCATTGCGGCGTAAACGGTGGAGTGCCTGAATACTTTGTTGCTCTATCGTTTTGACAGCGACTTCGCGTATTTCTGGAACACGGCTGGCTTCGGCAATGCCCAGAGCATCGTTGTAATCATTTTTATTGCCGCGAACGAAAGGTTTGACATGCTGAGCCGGTAAAACCCGGGCTTGATGACCGAGTTTTTTAAGTTCGCGCGCCCAGTAATGGGAGCTTGCACAACCTTCCATGGCGATGGTGCAGGGTTTTAAGTTGGCGAAATAACTTAACATTTGTGCGCGACGTAGTTTTTTCTTTAAAACCCGCTTACCGGATGAATCAAGTCCTACGAGGTGGAAAATCTGTTTTGCTAAATCAAGGCCAATAACGCTAATATTCATGGTGGTCTCCTTTTCTGTTTAATTGGAATTTCTCATCCCAATTATGGCACTTGATGCCGAATTAAGGGGAGGAGACCATTTCATCAACCTACAAGTTACGCGTCAGTCAATGGAGTAATTAAAGTGGACAGGGATGGAC
>CAZNYF010000266.1:0-1509 GCA_964577195.1 uncultured Thiotrichales bacterium
TTAAAGCCCGCAAATAAGTTGATAATTCCACGATGTAGCGCCGACAGCGAACTTGGTCTTAACCAGACTCCAATGTCTGCTTATCTGCCTAAGTATACACCCACCGTGTCGGTATAATATCGGCATATCGCCTAAAGCAGGCGTTAAATTCCCGCCTTCAAACCGCAGTGTGGAGAGTGATTCTAACGTAACGGACTACAAGGTATCGTGACTAGAGTCACAATGCTCTGGAACAAATTCAAAGGGTCAATTCGCACGCCGTCATCGGCGATCAATCTAGCGGGTTAAAGTCCCGTCCGGGGAATTACTCATTCACCCCGGTAGTACTGCGGAGCAGTACGTGAGTAATCACGTATTTTCACTTTATTCATGACCGCTAATTTTGGCGTGTAGCGGTTTGGTCTCTGTGAATTTTTTGATCTGCTCATCATTGGCTTTTTCCTGATATTTTTCTTTCCATTCAGAGTAAGGCATACCATAAATATGCTCTAAAGCTTCATCGTAACCAATCTCCTGACCGCGTTCTTTTCCTGCGGCTAGATACCATTTGCTCAGGCAGTTCCGGCAAAAGCCAGCTAGATTCATAATATCGATATTTTGTGCATCGGTACGCTGCTGTAGATGCGCAATTAAATCTCGAAAGGCTGCGGCTTCCATTTGAGTTTGCATTTCTTTATTGATCATCGTTATCTCTGAATTGAGGTTTGTGATGTGTTGTGAATCACCAAAAAAAGTAAGGGGTGAGTAGGTCTTAATTATACACTGCATGAGCAAAGCCCATGTTATCTGGCCAGTCATAGAAACCCATGATTTCACCCAAGCTTGAAACCAACGCCACTTCTAACGTTCTACCAAATCACCATTGACTAGCTGATGCAGTGTTGAGGCAATAAATGTCTGGTAAGGAAGCCCTTTTCTGCGCGCCATTACTTTGAGGCGATCAATGTCTCGAGCTTGCAACCGTAAGGTAACTGCACGACGTTTTTCGGTGTTTTTGACAGCTTGCTGCCAGAAGGCTCGTTTTTCGATGAGGTCATCTTTGTTTGAGGCCGCAACCTCTCCTGCATCTATGGCCGCATTCAGGCTTTCGATAATGTCCTGTTCCTCAGAATCCAGGAAAACAGGATCTTCTCGTTTTGACTTATTCATTGTGGTCACGCTCTACCAATAAGGATTTAACTTTTCGACTGGGATAAATTGTCTTGAGAAACAGTTTATCGCCTTCTTTAACATACGGAACAACACAAGGGTAATCATCAATGAGCACCATAAGCAGCCTCTGGTTTGGGTATCTCTGGTTATTCGGGTGTGGCAAATCATCGATAAAACCATCACTGGAAAGCGCCAGCTCCACATCTTCGAAGCATAACCCCCGCGTTTGCTTTAGTAGCTTGTTCTTTTGGGGACTCCATTCCAACTGTATGTATTTCATGAGTTGACATCATACTGATTGTACATCGTTTGTAAACACAAAGATTGGATGATAGGCGTACTGACCTCCATCATCCT